>JBHHUP010000013.1:0-30779 GCA_046753845.1 Thermodesulfobacteriota bacterium | reverse complement strand
GAGCGTAGCGTAACCCATCAAATCAGACAGAAGCAAAATTCCCACACACTAAATCTTAAAGGCAGGTATATATATGGAAATGGATCCTCAGAAACTTACTGACACAACGGAAAAAGGCGCGGAAAAGGACGGAGTCAGGCAAACCCTTGATAGAAGGCTCTTCATGCAGCTGCTCGTCTACACGGGCTGCACGGACGCCGCCCCCCTTATCGCTCAGCTTAAGGAAGCCGGGATAGACGGCATCCTCTACGCCGATGTGAACGACCCCAGAGGTGTGGGGCTAATGACCATGAGCGAGGACCCTTCTTTTTTTACAGGTGAGCTGCGGACCGTTCTTTCCGCAGGGGCCTTTGCAGGGCTCCGGCTGAGACCGGGCTACACCATGCTTGGCAGGACATACTCACTTGGACATGAAGAAAACCTTGAGGACTGGCTAATAGACCGCTCAAAACGGGTCATCCAGAACAAGGACTGGCCCTGGGCCGTTTATTATCCCCTTAAACGCACGGGAGCCTTCGCGCTCCTGCCCCCGCGTGAGCAAGGCGGCATATTAAGGGAGCACGGCATCATCGGACGTGCCTTTGGTCAGGCCGACCTCGGCCACGACATAAGGCTCAGCTCATTCGGCCTCGATAGAAACGATAATGACTTCACTATAGGTCTTATCGGTAAAGACCTATTTCCCCTATCCGTACTCGTGCAGACCATGAGAGGCACGGTGCAGACCTCGACCTATATCGAGAAGATGGGGCCATTTTTTATGGGTAAGGCCATCTGGCAGGGTGAGTAAGAGGTAGAGAAGCAATTAATCTTAAACACTATATGATAAAAAAAAGGGGGGGGTAAGCCCCCCCTTTTTTTTATTCTGGGGGCGTTGGTTTGTGGCAATCTTGTTGGGTTTCGCTTACGCTCTACCCAACCTGTCCGTCTTTTTCTGAAAAACAGTAGAGGTAGTCTCTCTATATTTATCCTCTTTTATCATTACCTGACCTGACCTGCCGTCCAAAAATTGTCACAGGCAACCTTAAAGAAATGAAACCATATATTGATAACGCTCCGTAAATCAAGACGATTTTGCTCTATTTTTTCTATCTTAACCATTGACAGGTGTATAGGCATATGCTATATTTTGTTTTGTGACCAAAGTCACAACTCCAAGACAATTAAAAACACAACAAGTAAACCTCAACAAGGAGAAGGAGAAAATGAAATCAAAACTGGCAATCCTGCTTAGTATCTTAATTGTTCCACTATTATTGGCAACAACAAATGTTCAAGCCGCAGGCGGTTCGGGCGGCTACGCAGATACGAGCTCCGAAGGGTATCTTGTTGACGCCTTCGGCTTTCCACCTTACGGCACCTCAAGAATCTTTAGGTTCTGCGCCGTGGACACCTACGGAGCTCTATGGCACCTCACCGCTTCAAGCGGAACTATTACCGGAACACGCGATAACTTGAGTAACTGTATCTGGAATATAAATGGTAATTACACAGGGGCCAATTTTCACATGAACCTGACTCTCACCTCCGGCTCAAGTTGCTGCACATCGGGCTATACAGACGGTACTGCCAGCAAAAGGTCAAGGACAGCAACTGGAGATACGTACTGGACCGGGAGCTGTGGTAACTCCGGACCATGGGCCTATACCTGGACAAAGTGCCCTTAATCCTCAAATAATGAGGGTTATAAAGGAATTTACAGATAATAATCAATAAACCCTAAACAGGGGATGAGCATAGCTCGTCCCCTGTTTTTTTATTCTCATTATAGAAAGAAAGTTCAGTTTATAAACTTGACAATAAAAGCACCTGCGCAGCCGCAGGCATTATAGTTAAAAGGAAGCCCTATTCGGGCTATTGGTTTTCTTTGTCTTACTTTCTTTTTTCCAAAAGAAAGTAAGGGAATTAATATTTTTTCACCTCTATCTTTCCATTCTCATAAACAAGGTACGTTCTCTCACCCTGCCAGCCCCCGGGGTTGGCGTAGGTCCCGTTGCCGATTTTATGCACCCCCGCCATATGGGAGTGTCCCATGACGACAATATCCACGCCGCCCTCTATCCTCTGGGCAGCAAACTCACTAAGGCGTTTATCAAGCTGAGGACCCTTTGTATTATAGGACCTGCTCCTTCCCGATAACCTCATGGCGATAGACCAGACAACTTCTGATGGCATCACCCTCATCAGGAATGAACAAAACGGCGAGCGTAAAAAACCACGCCACCGCCGATACCCTTTTGTCATGCCCACGGTATCGCCGTGAGATAGATAGAACCTTTTATTATCCAGCGTAAGTACGGCCTCGCCCTCCACTACACGGGCTCCAAGCTCTTTGGTAAAAAAACCGCCCATGGCAAAATCGTGGTTACCCTCGGCGTAGATAATTTTTACGCCATGCTCTTTTACCTCTTTAAGGGTGCGAAGCACAGCGCCGTAACGGCTTCGCGCCACAGTATTGGTCTCCGTCCAGAAATCAAAGAGATCACCGAGGATTACGAGATAATCAAGATCTTTCAGGGTATAAAGAAACTCTACAAGCTCTGTCTCGGCCGCCTCGCCCTCGCCTTTTAAATGCGCATCCCCAAGAAAAATAATCTTCATATCAGGTCTCAGCCGCCCTCAAGGCCCAGGGCCTCTAAGGCTGCCCTTCTCATAACATCCACAGGGGCCTTCTGCTTTGTCCATATCTCAAAACTCTTGGCCCCCTGCCCGACGAGCATGCCGATGCCGCTGCATGGACTCGAATGGCGAAACCGCGGCCGGGAATGCCGAGACGATGCCGCCAAGCGCAGCCCCGACGAGCATGCCGATGCCGCTGTGAGTCTTTAGCCCCATAGTGCGTGCCTTTTTAAGAAACTTCGTCTCCATAGGAATATATACGATATCAGATACAATGGCTCCGGCAGGAAGCCTGTGAAGAGACACATCCACCTCACCGCCTCCGCTCATGCCAAGGGAGGTTGCGTTTACAAGGAGATCTGTTTTTTCAAGATAACCGGCCAGCTCAACACTGCCAAGAGACATGGCTGTAATCTCCACACCCGGGCATACCGCGGCCAGCTCTTTTGCGAGTACCTCGGCGCGGGCAACTGTCCTGTTGGCTATAAGAACAGAGCTCACACCGCCTGAGGCAAGGCCGTATACAACGGCGCGTGCCGCCCCTCCGGCTCCTATGACAAGGGCTTTGCGCCCGCGGGGTGTAAAACCCATCTCACCCTCGAGGCTCCACATATAACCAACGGCATCGGTATTATAGCCCTTAAGGATTCCATCATTATTAAGAATAGTATTTACCGCGCCAAGGGCACGGGCCGTCTCATCAATAGAGTCGAGATGCTCCATGACAGCCACTTTGTGAGGTATGGTAATATTAGCTCCTCGAAGCCCCAGAGTCCGCATGGCCTCTACGGCTTCGCCAAGGTCAGCCGGGCTTACCCTGAAGGCAAGGTAGACCATATCAATACCAAGGCTGCAGAGTGCCGCACCCTGTATCACGGGGGAGATGGAATGGCTTACAGGGTCGCCGAATATGGCAAGTATTTTTGTTGTCGCAGTTATCTTCATCTTCATATCACCTTAATAATAATTTTTTCCGCACGCAGACGGTCCGACTTAATCTGCCTTATAAGTGCCTTGCTATCGCTAAAGGCCCGTTCTTCGCGAAGTTTTTTTATAAACTCCACGGAGATAGCGCTGCCGTATATATCACCGTTAAAACCAAGGATGTGGGCCTCTATCCTCATTTGTTTACCATCTCCGCCGAAGGTGGGCGCGCTGCCTATGTTAATAATACCTCCGTACCGCGCCCCATCATGGATAACAATTCCGGCGTATACGCCGCCTGCGGGGATAAGCTCACCAAAGGGTCTTATGTTGGCTGTTGGAAAACCAAGCCCTCTGCCGCGTGAATCCCCTTCGACAACAGAGCCGCGGATATAAAAGGGTCTGCCAAGGAGTGCACCCGCTTTTTTCACCTCGCCTGCCTGTACGAGTCGCCTTATCCGGGAGCTGCTCACCACCTGGCCGCCCCTTGTGCAGGGGGCTACGGCCCTTACGGTAAACCCCAGCTTTTTGCCGAATTCGGCAAGGGAACCCACGTCACCGCTCCTGCCCTGTCCAAATGAAAACCCCTGCCCTATACAGACCTCACGCGCGCCGAGACGGCGCATTAAAACCTGCTCGGCAAAATCCCGCGGATGAAGTGCGGCAAGCTCTCTTGTAAAACGGGCAAGAACAAAAAAATCAATACCGCAGGACTCCACAAAGGCAATCTTATCCTCAAGCGAGAGTATAAGGGGAGGGCTTTTGTCCGGAGCCACCACCTGCAAGGGGTGGGGGTCAAAGGTATAGACCATGCTCGGGACCTTAAGGGTCTTTGCCCGCCGCACCACGGTAGAGAGTATCTTCTGATGACCAAGATGAATGCCATCGAAGTTGCCAAGGGTTACTACCGGAGTCATACCGTCCGGCAAAGAGGATTCTTTTTTTATGACTTCCATCAAGGGAACCTCTGAATAATGTATCCCTGAATTATTCAGAGACGAAAAAAAATAATGATTTTTTCTTTTCTAACATTTTCAAAAATTTAAAATTATAAAAAAATACCGGCAGACCGCTCGGCCGTACTCAAGGGCTTACAAGAGCAGATAAACTCCACGGCATGGGCGCGCCCGATTAAGGCGTAAAAATAGCTCTCTTACTTAATAATACCAGAACCTCTTTATTTTCTCCTTCTGCCTCTACCTCCGCCGCGCCTCCTGCCGCCGCCCTTGCCTGCCTTGCCCCTCGAACTCCCGTTTTTTTTATCCGTAACAAGGGCCAGGTCTATACGTCTTCTGCCAAGGTCCACTTTTTCTATCCGTACCTTCACACTAACACCGACCCTGAAGGCCTCTTTTGTTTTTTCACCACGGAGAATATGTTTTTTTTCATCAAATACATAATAATCGTTAAGGAGCGATGAGACATGGACAAGCCCCTCGACAAAATACTCCTCAAGCTCTACGAAAAAACCGAAACTTGTCACACCGGAGACTATGCCCGCGTACTCCTCGCCCGTCTTATCCTGCATGAACTGAACCTTCTTAAGATCCACGACCTCACGCTCGGCCTCCATGGCCTTGCGTTCCCGCGCTGAAGAAAGGGCAGCCGTCTCGGGCAGAATAGCGGCCATTCTGTCCTGCTCATGAGCGGAGTATTTACCCGATATAAGGAGTTTAAGGAGCCTGTGCACCACAAGGTCGGGGTACCGCCTGATGGGAGATGTGAAGTGTGTGTAATCACGAAAACCAAGGCCGAAGTGCCCGATTGGGCTATCGCTGTACACGGCCTGCTTCATTGAACGCAGAAGCATATGAGTTATGAGCTTTGCCTCGGGCCGTCCCTCTACGGCGGCCAGAACCGCGGCAAAACAGGGCCCCCCCTTTGCGTCTTTTTCCAGAGTAAGGCCGAACTCCGCGATAAACTCCCTGAAAGACTCTATACTCTCCTCAGCGGGCACATCGTGGACACGATAAAGAAAGGGCAGCTTGCCTTTCCTGAACTCCTCGGCAACGCATCTGTTGGCCGCGAGCATGAACTCTTCTACTATCCTGTGGGCGATATTACGCTCCGAGCGGACAATATCCTCTACGCGCCCGTTTATATCTATTATAATCTGCGGCTCAGGAAGGTCAAAGTCTATGCTGCCAGTGGCCACCCTGTTTTTCGTTAATTTTTCCGCTAGCTCTCTCATTAACCTGAGGTCTTCAAGCACCTCGTCAGTGGCCTTTTCTCCTCTATCCCCATCACCTGCACCGCCTTCAAGGGCGGTCTTTACCTCAGTATACGTAAGGCGCCTCTTGCTCCTGATAATACTCTTGTAAAACTTACTGCCCGTGACAGTACCGCCTGCGTTAAAGACCATCTCCGCTGTCATGGTAAGGCGATCCTCATCAGGGCGCAGGCTGCAGATACCATTAGAGAGGGCCTCGGGCAGCATGGGCACGCAGCGGTCGGGAAAATAAACGCTTGTGCCGCGCCGCTCTGCCTCGCTGTCAAGCTGAGTGCCTTCTCGTACATAATGACTCACATCGGCTATGGAGACAAAGAGGCGATATCCGCCATCAGCGCTCCTCTCAATGCCTACGGCATCATCAAAATCCTTTGCCGTCTCACCGTCAATGGTGACGATTGTACGGGTACGCAGGTCCATGCGTCCCTCTGCCTCGGCCTCCATAACAGAAGCGGCCGCGGCCCGAGCCTCCTCCATAACAGAACGTGGAAAGCGAGGCGAGAGGCCGTATTTTTTTAGGATTATCCCGGCCTCAACATCAGGGTCATCAGGGTCTCCGAGTATCTCTATTACCTTGCCTGCGGCTGATGAGTGCTTTGTTGGCCACCTGGTAATCTCTACCTCTACCATTACACCGTCCGCGGCCTTGCTCTCACATCCGGCAGGTATGATTATCCTGTCTATTATCCTCTCCTCAGAGGCAACAAGCTCACAGATATTCGCTTCTCGATGCAGCCTGCCCACAAGGGTCTTATTGGCTCTCTGCAAGACCCTTATAATACGGCCCTCGCGCCTGCCTCCCTCTTTTTGCCCCTCGACGCGCGCTACAACCGTATCGCCGTGCATGGCCCCTGAAAAACGTCTACGCCCGATAAAGACATCTGTCTCCGTGGCGCCCCCGCCATCCTTGCGCTCGGGGATAACAAAACCAAAACCATCGGCATGGCACTGCAGCACACCGGTAACAAGGTTCATCCTCGCGGCAAGTCCGTACCTGCCGCCGCGCACCCTGACTAACACACCCTCGGAGAGCATGCGGTGTATACGGGCCTTGAACTTACCCTTTTTCTCGGCAGGTACGCAAAAAGCCTTAATAAGCTCACTCATAGATACTGGCTTGGAGAGTTTGTCATTCATCTCTTTTATAAAAGAGAGTACAGCGCTATCGGAGATGTTCTTGCATTTACTCACTTCCCTTCTCCTCAAAATCTAGGGCTACTATTGATGAGCTTAACTCATTGAGGCGTTTGGCCACGCTAACGTGCTCGGGGTGGCTTCTGTAACTCTCAAGCCCAGCCATATCCTCAAAGCCCGCGATAATACCTACGTCATAGGACCTCTCTGCCTGCACCACATCCTCACCTACGGTAAGGGCCTTAAGGGCAGGCACCTTGCCCATGAGGCCCCGAAGAAGTTCCAGGCACTCCTTAATATTAACCTCGCTTCTCTTCTTAAGCTTGAATAAGACTATATGTATAATCATCAGTAAGAAAACCTCCTTGACTTAAGCACCTTGCTGTGCGAATATTTTTTATTGATAATGGGTTTTATCTACAAAAGTATTCTAATCCCCCTTCCCCTCTTACATACTCGTTAACTGGAAAATCCGGTTTTTTTCCGGGTAGGAGCAGGGGGCAAAAGAGTGAAGCTTATCTTGGCCGCCAGACTCGCCACCAGGCCAAAAGAGAAAAGGGCAAGAATACTCTATGAAGTAAATATATACTGAAAGACCGCGTGGCTCAAGGTTTTTTATCTCCGCCATGACTACGTTTTTTGTGATTATCCTTACCGGCCGAAGTGGCGGAATTGGTAGACGCGCTAGGTTCAGGGTCTAGTGGGCTTACGCCCATGGGGGTTCGAGTCCCCCCTTCGGCACCATCTTCAGCGGCAGAACAACCTCCCCGCCCGTATCAACCTCACGTGCCGCGCCCTTACGAAAAAAGACCGGAACATGAAATATTCAAAACCAAAAATCCTTATAATAATACCTGCCTTTAATGAAGAGGCCAATATCGCCGGGGTCATCGAGGCCGTAAAAACTCATCAGCCCGAGGCCAATATCGTCGTGGTAAACGACGGCTCAGGGGACAGTACGGGAGAGCTCGCCGAAGGTACGGGTGTTACCGTATTAACCCACCCCGTGAACCTGGGAATAGGCGCCACCATGCAGACGGGTTTCAAGTACGCCGCGGCCTGCGGATTTGATATCGCCGTACAGGTAGACGGTGACGGCCAGCACCCCGCGGCGCAGATTCAAGACCTTATCGATGTGATGCTGGCCGAAGAGGCCGACCTCGTAGTGGGCTCGAGGTTTGTATCCAGGAGCGGATACCGCCCCTCCATTGCCCGCGGGGCGGGCATGGCAATCTTCTCAAACCTGGTATCAAGTATAATCGGCGAGAAGGTTACGGACACCACATCGGGGTTTCGGGCATCGGGCAGAAGGTGCATAGATTTTTTCAGCGGCCATTATCCCGATGACTACCCTGAGGTAGAAGCCCTTGTCCTCCTGCACAAAAAAGGCTATTCTATTAGAGAGACACCTGTACAGATGAGCCGCAGGCTTGGGGGACGCTCATCCATCACCCCCGTGAGAAGCGTGTATTATATGATAAAGGTCCTCCTCGCTATCGGCGTGGACCTTATAAAAAAGCTGGATTGACCGCTCTTATCATCAAGTGGAGTTAGCATATATGTATCTATACCAGATACTCGCCATAATCGGGGCCCTTGTACTCTTTATCCTTGTCGTGGATTTTGTAAGAAGAGGTCTCCTTAAAGAAAAATACTCCGTGCTCTGGCTGGCCTCGGCGCTGGTCATCCTCATACTGGCCCTTAAAAAACATCTCCTTGATACCATCGCAGGTTACCTTGGCGTATCCTACGCGCCCTCCCTGCTATTTCTCGTGGCCTTCCTCTTTGTCATGCTCATAATACTGCACTTTTCCGTGGTAATATCCATATTTCACGACAAAAACAAGGTCCTTATCCAGGAGATAGCGCTCCTTAAAAGCGCCCTTAAAGAGGCGGGGCTCCTTCCGCCCGCAACAAAAAAAAACAAGGGAGATAACAAATCTTGACCCTCTCGCCAACCCCTCTTACCGCTACAGCGGGGCACAAGGAGAGCATCCGTTGAGAAAACCTCCTCTAACAGAAAAATTTTTTTCAAAGAGATGGGCCGCCTCCATGGCCCTGCTTCTTCTCTCTATCGTTATTTTCCTTGCCTATTTCAAGACCATCCACGGGGCCTTTCAGTTCGATGACACTATCTGGATAACCAACAACCCCGTTATTCGCAGCCTCGCAAATCTACCGGCCATACTCATGGCTCAGAGGGGCCTAACTACGGCCACCCTCGCCCTTAACTACGCCATGGGCGGGTTGAACGTGGCAGGTTATCACCTTGTAAATATAGCCATACACATAATTAATACCATCCTCGTTTATGTACTACTGTGCAAAACTTTCAGCCTCACCGATTTTACCCTCCCACGGGCACGCCTGCTATCGCTATCTTGCGCCGCGCTCTTCAGCCTGCACCCCGTACAGACCCAGGCAGTGACTTACATAGTGCAGAGAATGGAGACGCTAAGCGCGCTCTTTACCCTCCTCGCCCTTATATCCTTTGCCTGGGCTGCCAGGGCTGCCTCGCCGGTTAAAAAATATATACTCTACGCCATTATACCCATGGCCTATATAGCAGCCTTTTATTCAAAAGAAATAGCCCTTACGCTGCCCGTACTTATCGTTTTATATGACATTTACTTCATAAACCCCGGCGCACCGGGAAAAATTCTTGAAAAATGGCCTCTCTACGCCTTACTATTCGTCCTCTTAATGTTTTTTGCCATAACCACCGTTGCCCCCCTCGGGGGGTTCAGCGACGTAAGTCAAGATACAGCGCTGGCAACAGCAACTGTAAAGACACCGGAAATCGCAGCAAAGGAGTACGCAGACCTGCCGCCTCTTACAAGTTTTCCAACAGCAGGTTTCGGCGTACCCTCAACCACCCCCTACCAGTACTTTTTAACAGAAGCCAATGTCCTTCTTTATTATTACTCCCTGCTAATCCTTCCCATGAATCAGAATATCGATTATGATTTTCCACTCTCAAAAGGGCTCTGGGAATGGCCGCAGCCCAACAAGGGAACCCGTCTCACCATACCGCTGCCCCCGCCGGCGCTCTCCATTCTCATCCATCTCGCACTGGCGGCCCTGGCTGTCTTTATGTTTTTACGCTCCCTGATACAAAAAAACCCCACCGGCAGATACATCTCCTTCTTTATTATCTGGTTTTTCATAATCCTCTCACCAACCTCGAGCTTCATCCCTATTATCGACCCCATCTTCGAGCACCGTTTATACCTCGCCTCTGTGGGTTACGCCGTCATACTTACCCTCGTCCTGGAAAAACTCCTTGTAAGGCGCAAGACTTTCCCCGCCCCATAAATTTACATTGACTTTCAGGCAACTTATATATTATGCTATATGAATAACCGTTGAAGGTTATTGGGCTTGTCATGATGGCAAAAGCAGATGATACTACAAGAAAACAGAGAGTTCTCATAGCAGAGGATAACGAAAAGACGAGGGCCTTTTTAGCGGGCCAGCTCGAACTTTTGGGGTACTCGGTTGTGGGTTCCGTAGCGAATGGCCGCGAGGCCGTGGAGCTTACGGAAAAGCTCGACCCCGGCCTGATTATCATGGACATCAAGATGCCGGAGATGGACGGAGTAGAGGCCGCCAGGGCCATAAGCGCTAAAAAACCCGTCCCCATCATCCTTATAACAGGCATTTCCTCAAACGAGGTCCCGGAAAAAGTCGTAGACGCCGGTGTATTCGCCTATCTCCTGAAACCTGTCACCAAAAAACAACTCGATCCTGCCATAAGGATCGCCCTATCCCGTTTTAAAGAATTTCAGGGACTTAAAGACGAGGTTCATGACCTGAAAGAGGCCATGGAGACGCGAAAACTCATCGAGAGGGCCAAGGGCATTCTCATGAAGCGCTGTACCATTACAGAGGACGACGCCTTTAAGGTCCTGCAGCGCTACTCCCAGAAAGAAAATAAAAAAATGCGCGATGTCGCCGAGTCCATAATCTCCGCAAGCAACATCATCTAAGCCCTCCGGGCAGACTTTAAAGATATACCCCATAGAAGCGCCCTGCGGGAAGATGCCCGGCACCCCCACCCACCGCCCCCCCCACTCAAGAGACGTGACTTATAGTAATCACCTCGGCAAAAAACCATTTAACAAGATCCCTGCAAGATACCCGCTTAGGATTAAGGACAAATAAAGGTTAGGCCGCAAGACCCCTTACAACGGATTCGCCTTAAACAACCAAAAAAACCTCGGCAAAATAACCGCGCTCATTACCGTAATCCCATCTCTGCCCCTGCGGCCTACTTAGAGACCCGAATCGTAAAAACCTTGACTAAAACCCGTCCCTCTGATACCTTTAATACATAGAGAAACCCTAATATAACGCAGGGGAGCCGCTTTGGCTGAGAGTTCTCCACCGGTTGGTGGAAGAAGACCCTAATGATACCTGATCTGGGTAATGCCAGCGTAGGGAAGCGTCTTCGTTAAAAGAGCACACATAGATAGTAAATACCTATCCAGTGACTCGTTATCAGGCCGCCCTTACTAAGGGGCAGGCCTTTTTTTATTAACGCTTTTTTAGTTCACCAGAGCCTCTCAAGCTCATAGAGGCAGGACAAGTAAAATGCTCGATTTCAATCAGATAAAAAGACTGGCCGAAGAGGGCCCTACTTCAGAGAGAGACTTTAAAGAGGTCTTAAAGGCAATCGATAGCAAAGACCACAGAGAGGGGCTCACCATGGAGCAGGCCGCCCTTCTCCTTAATACAGAAGACAAAGACCTCCTCGGCGAGCTCTACAAAAAGGCCGCAGAGGTAAAAGAACGTGTATTCGGCAAGAGGGTCGTCTTATTCGCCCCCCTCTATCTATCTAATTACTGCGTTAACGGATGCCTGTACTGCGGATTCAGAAACGCAAAGAACGAGACGCCGAGAAAGGCCCTCACCCCCGCCGAGGTGGTAACTGAGGCGCGCACACTTACGAAAATGGGTTTTAAGAGGGTGCTTCTTGTAACAGGCGAAGACCCGCGCTGGGGAGTTGATTACATCGTCTCCTGCGTCAATGCCCTTTACGATGAGACCGATATGAGGATAGTCCACCTTAACGCCCCGCCCGTGGACGAGGACTCGTTAAGAACTCTAAAAGAGGCAGGCGTAGGGGTATTTCAGGTCTTTCAGGAGACTTACCACCGCGAGACCTACGCAAAAATGCACCCCTTCGGGGCAAAGAGCGACTTTGATTACCGCCTTACCGTTATGGACAGGGCAGTTGCCGCCGGATTTGATGACCTTGGTATAGGGCCGCTCCTCGGGCTCTATGATTACAAGTTCGATTGCCTCGCTACCATAGCTCACTCAGGGTACCTCTTTGATAAATACGGTGCCCACGCCCATACACTCTCCATACCAAGGCTTCGGCCTGCCGCGGGCTCGCATCTGCCGGAGATACCATATGAGGTAGGCGACGAAGAACTTAAGAAAATAGTGGCCCTCTTCCGCCTCGCCGTACCCACGGCAGGGGTCGTAGTATCAACAAGGGAGTCGGCGGAGCTTAGAAAAACCCTGCTGCACATAGGAGCAAGCCAGCTCAGTGCCGCCTCGCGTACAGACCCCGGCGGATATACGGAAGAGCACGGTGAACATACCGCCGAGGCAGAGGCGGAATATAAAAAGACCGATGCAGGACAATTCGATACCGCCGATCACCGCGGCCTTGGCGAGGTCATGCGCTCCATCGCAACGGAGGGTTTTGTACCGAGCCTCTGCACCACCTGTTACCGCGTGGGACGTACCGGCACGGCATTCTCTAATATAACAGGGGCCGGTGATATGGAAAAGAACTGCAGCGCCAACGCCGCCCTTACCATCAAGGAATTTATCGCCGACCACAGGGACGATGCCTTAAGAGCCCCACTTGAAGTGGCCATACAAAAATGCCTCGCAGATATAAAAGACCCTGCCATGAAAAAAGACCTTATCAAAAAACTCCATGAGATAGAGGACGGAAAGAGGGATATCTATTTTTAATGAGGAAATTTATGCAGGTAACGATAAACGGCAAACCCAAAGAAGTAAAAGAAAAGACTACCCTTCAGGACCTTCTCACCGGGCTTGCCATACAGAGGCGCGGCACCGCCGTTGAGATAAATAAAGAAATTGTCCCCCGAGCGAGCCACGCTCAAAAAATTATCGAAGAAGGGGATGTCATCGAAATAATCACCATGGTAGGCGGCGGCTAAGGGGGGCAAGCCCCCTTTTACGTTGCTTGAAGTGCGGAGGCTGCTCGAACCATTGCGTCAGTAAATAGAGCAGCGCAAATTACATCTTCAGCTTTGGGGGTCTTCACCCCTTTTACCTTTGCTTGAAGTACATAGGCCCATAGAAGCACCAAAGAGGTCATAGCGATAATATAAATAAGGAGAAAGACAATGAGTGATACCTTGAAGATAGGCGGGCTGGAGTTTAAATCCCGCCTCATGGTAGGAACAGGCAAGTACAGCACCAATGAACTTATGAGAGAAGCACTTGAGGCCTCGGGCACAGAGGTCGTCACCGTAGCCGTGCGGCGCATAGACCTCTCTGGCGGCGAGGGCTCGCTTCTTGAGTTCATAGATACTAAAAAATACACGCTCCTGCCAAATACCGCCGGATGTTATACCGTAGAGGAGGCACTGCGAACGGCGCGGCTGGCCCGTGAGGCACTGGAGACTGATCTCGTAAAACTCGAGGTCATGGGAGATGAGAAGACGCTCTTTCCTGATAACGAGGCATCCCTTGAGGCTACAAAGGTCCTTGTTAAAGAAGGATTCAAGGTCATGGCCTATACCAACGACGACCCCATCATGGCACGAAAGCTCGAAGACGCAGGAGCCGTGGCGGTCATGCCGCTGGCCGCCCCTATCGGCAGCGGACTTGGCATTAGAAACCCCTATAATATCCGTATCATCATAGAGGGAGCTGGAGTTCCCATTATAGTAGACGCCGGCGTGGGTACGGCCTCTGACGCGGCGCTGGCGATGGAGCTCGGCTGCGACGGCATACTTATGAACACAGGCATTGCCTGCGCGACAGACCCCCTTGCAATGGCGCGCGCCATGGGGCTCGCTACTACGGCGGGCAGGCTCGCTTACAAGGCCGGGCGTATACCAAAAAAACTCTACGCCTCGGCATCAAGCCCCATTGAGGGGATGATAGGATAATACCGTGCACCCTATTTTATTTACATTCGGCCCCCTGGAGCTGCGCTTCTACGGACTCATGTACGTTGTGGCCATTATCGTGGGCACGCGTATCATACGAAGCGAGATCCGCCGCAAACAAATCGCCCTTACAGATGACGAGGTATCCAACTTCATCATCTGGACGGTTGTTGGAGGCATCCTCGGGGCGCGTATATACTACGTGCTCTTTAACGCAGGTTATTACATAAGCGCGCCCTCTGAGATACCCGCCATATGGCACGGCGGACTTGCCATACACGGAGGTATCGCCGGCGGCATAGCCGTAGCGTGGGTATATCTACGTAAAAAAAAGGTCTCTTTCTGGCAGCTCTCAGACTGCGTGGCCCCGGCCCTTATACTGGGCCAGGCATTCGGCAGGTTCGGCAACTTCATGAACGGAGACGCCCACGGCGTACCCACTACACTGCCATGGGGTATGGTCTTTTCACCGGAGAGCGTTGCGGGAAGACAGTTTCCGGGTATCCCTATTCACCCGGTAATGTTATATGAACTGCTCTTAAACGTCAGTATCTTTCTATTTATATGGCTGGTGCTCCGCAGACGTGAACATGGCCGTGGTTTTATCTTCGCCGCCTACGTTGCCATGTATTCGGTAATAAGGTGTTTTGTCGAGTGGTTCAGGGCCGACAGCCTGATGTTTGGCCAGTGGCGGGCCGCCCAGCTTGTAAGTATATCTCTCTTTATAATAGCCGCGACAGTAATTATAATAAAGAAGTTGTGGGAGCCGGAAACTCAGCCTGCAAGGAATGCACAAACAGGGCGTAGCCATGGAAAATAAAAACCCCATGGGCAGGCTTATGCTCATCACCGACTCGGAATTATTTCCTGATAAAGAATCTTTTTTAGAGGGGTCAAAAAAAGCCCTCACAGGAGGAGTAGATACCATACAACTAAGGGAAAAGACACTAAGCGCGCGGGAGTTGCTCTGCCTTGCACATGAGTTAAGAAAACTCACGCATAAGTTCAGAGCAAAACTTATCATAAACGAGAGGAGTGATATCGCCAAACTGGCAGAGGCCGACGGAGTTCATCTGCCCGCAGCCGCCTTCTCCGCTCATGATGCCCGCGCGCTCCTTGGAGAGAAGGCCCTTATAGGAGTCTCCGCGCACAGTCTGGGTGATGCCCTAAGTGCCGAGGCCGGGGGCGCTGACTACGTCACCTTAAGCCCCATATACCATACACCGAGCAAGGCCGCGTACGGCGAGCCCATAGGGCTCGGACCACTTGCCGAGACAACGGCAGAGTTAAAAATCCCTGTCTACGCACTTGGAGGCATTAATAAAAAACGCGTAAAGGAGGTCCTCCATGCAGGGGCCGCGGGTGTGGCCCTTATCTCCGCCATACTCTGCACCGGGTCCCCCCGTGAGAGCGCAAGAGAGCTTGCAGATGAACTTATATACTATAATAATGAAAAGAGTAAAAAGGCATTATAAACCTTAAGCCTTAAGGAGTCGTCATGACACAGCTCGTTCAAGCCCGCAGCGGCATCGTAACTAAAGAGATGAAAGAGGCCGCAAAAAACGAACCCCGCAGCGCAGAGGACCTGCGGGCGGATGTTGAAGAGGGAGTTACCGTAGTCATAAAAAATACCAACCGGAGAGGCACCACCGCCCTTGCCGTCGGCAGGCACCTTAAGACAAAGGTTAACGCCAATATCGGAACCTCAGGCGATAAGGCCGATATCGCAGAAGAGCTCGCAAAGCTTCACGCCGCCATTGATGCCGGGGCCGATGCCGTCATGGATCTATCCACAGGCGGAGACCTTGTTGCCATCCGCAGGGCCATACTTGATGAGTCAAGCGTGCCCATCGGTACAGTGCCCCTCTATCAGGCCGCAGTGGAGGGAGCCCTGAAGGGCAAGAGCTTTATCGAGCTTGAAGGCGAGGCCCTCTTTGATGTAATCGAGGCGCAGGCCGAGGAAGGCGTGGATTTTATGACCGTACACTCAGGCGTAAACCTCCGCGCCCTTGAGAGAATAAAAGGCGAAGACCGCATCATGGGCATTGTGAGCAGGGGCGGGGCCCTTACGGCGGAGTGGATGAAGCAGAATAAAAAGGAAAACCCCCTCTATGAGGGTTATGACCGCATGATAAAAATAGCCAAAAAACACGATGTCATACTAAGCCTCGGTGACGGCTTACGCCCCGGGTGCCTCCATGACGCAACGGACAGGGCGCAGATAGAGGAGCTTATTACCCTTGGCGAGCTCTGCAGAAGGGCGCGCGCCGAGGGCGTACAGGTGATGATAGAGGGGCCCGGACACGTGCCCATAGACCAGATAGAGGCCAATATACTCCTTCAAAAACAACTCTGCGACGGAGCGCCATTTTATGTGCTTGGCCCCCTTGTTACAGATATCGCACCGGGGTACGACCACATTACATCAGCTATCGGCGGGGCCATAGCCGCTAAAGCGGGGGCTGATTTTCTCTGTTATGTAACCCCCACCGAGCACCTGAGCCTGCCGGGAGTGGACGATGTGAGAGAAGGCGTCATCGCCTCGCGCATAGCGGCCCACGCCGGAGATATCTCAAAAAACAGGGCCTTTATGGATGAGGATAACACACTCTCACGGGCAAGAAAGGCCCTTGACTGGGATACGCAGATAAAACTCGCCATAAATCCCGAGAAGGCAAAACGCCTACGTGACTCAGTGCCCCCCGAGGACGGCGACGTCTGCTCCATGTGCTCAAACCTCTGCGCCATCAAAGTAGGGGGATAGGGGTGTGCTACCCCTCTTATGTTTGCTTGAAGATCTGCGGCAGGTTAGTACTGTAATGGCAGGCAGGCATCAATCCTACAAACGTCTTCTGCTCCAGGGGTTAGCACCCCTCTTATGTTTGCTTGAAGATCTGCGGCAGGTTTAAACTTCAAGGGCGGGCAAAAAAGATTACAGCCATAAGCTGCCATCATCATCATCATCGCAGACACTCTCCTCGCCGTCTATCACAACACGGTTTCTTCCGCCGTGCTTGGCCGCGTAAAGGGCCTCATCGGCCTTTACAACAAGGTCTCCGCCGGAGCTTATTTTTTTGTTCGTATCAGGGTAGGCGGCCACGCCGAGGCTCATGGTGACATGGAGATGGGGAAGTTCCCTGAACTTGTATCCCTCGATTATCTTCCTTAGACGCTCGGCCTCGCCTGCGGCGCCGGCAAGGGACGTATGGGGCAGGATTATGGCAAACTCCTCACCGCCGTAACGGGCGACAAGGTCTGATTTACGCACCGTATCCTTAACCATTATCGCAAGCTCTTTTAAGACAATATCGCCTGTCCTATGCCCCTTAGTATCGTTTATCTGCTTGAAGTTATCTATGTCCATCATAATAAGAGATAGAGGAGTGCGGTACCGGGTGGCCCGCATAAAGTCTTCATCAAGGCGTAGATAGAAGTGATTGTGGTTATACAGACCCGTAAGCTGGTCCCTTATGGCAGCCTCTTGCAGATAACTGTTCTCTTCTGTGAGTTTTTGAAATACACGGGCGTTCTTTAAGGCGTGAAAAGACGAGTTGGCCACGATTCTGCAAAAGTCCACCTCCTCCTCGGTAAATCCTCCCGACTCTTTCTTGGTCCTCAAAAAGAGAGTGCCGAGGATTCTATCATTAAAGACTATGGGCACAAGGAGCAGGCTTTGCCCCTCTAACCCCTGCACAGAGTCCTTCACTCCGCTCATCAGCGGGCTGCTGACGATATCCTCTACTATCATGGGATCTTTTGTCTTTATGGCCTCTATTATCTCAGGATACTTCTTAAGGTCTATCTTCTGTTCTTTCAGCTCCGGAGCATCATGTGAGGCAAGGACATAACCCTCGGTCTTTGTTACCAGAACAATGGAGCAGCGCTCGGCGCCGGTGGCCTCGGCTACTCTTGTTACTATGGTCTTAAAGACCTCGCCGGGATTAAGGCTCGTAGTAATGGCGCTCGTTATCTCAAGAAGAGAGTGGAGGTTATCCTTATCAGCCTTAAAGCGGCTATTATCGGCTTGCTTCCTTAACTGCCCCTTCACTCTGGCGCAAAGCTCATCTCCGCTTACAGGGTGGAGAATGAAATCATCGGCGCCTTCGGCAAGAACGGTATCAAGCTCTTCGCGGTCTTGAACCTCAGGGATTACCATTACGGATGGACGTCTTTTTGTATGCATCTGTCTTATCTCTCTCAAAAGTTTGATCGACTTGCTGTCTATACTATAGAGATTAAGAAGAATGAGAGAGGGGTTCCAACGGGAGATTATATCAAGGGCCTCACCTGGCTCTGAACTTACCTTTAGATTAAAGCCATTGTTTCTGAGGGCCTCAGTATATACAGCTCGGGGACAAGAGGGCTCTTCAAGGATCAGAATCGTTTCGTTGTCTTTACTTTCTACATGATTAGCCACGATATCCATCGCATTAGACGATAAAAACTATTATAGTATACCATCAGGCAAATTAAAGATTGGTGAGAGTATGAGGCGGCAAAGCCTCTCAGCTATGAAAAAAATGCATACCGCCTCAACTTACCCTTGACCTGATTTTTGCTATGCCTTATGATAACTATGGTCTGACTTTGGCCACAGGCCTTCTCCTTAGAGAAAACCACGCCTTTGCCAGAGGCACAGTAACCACAAAAAACCTTACAAATTAATCCTTCGCAGCACAGCCCCTTAAAATGCCGGCGTAGCTCAGTGGAAGAGCAACTGATTCGTAATCAGTAGGTCGGGAGTTCGACTCTCCCCGCCGGCTCCACTTTTTTTTACTGCTTCTTATCTATCATCTCCAGAAGAACCTCGGCCGGAACATAACCCGGCAGCAGCCTGCCATCAGGGAATATTATCCCCGGGGTGCCGTGTATGCCGAGCTTTTCGCCAAGCTTCAAGTTATTATCTATCTCATCGGTCTCGCATGTAGCGGGGGCCGGTTTTTTACCTGCAAAGGCATCGTCGAGCATAGCCGCCGAGCGCGCGCATACAATGGATTTACTCACACCGTAAGCATCAGGGTGTATGGGCAGGGGAAAGAGCTTTATATAAAAGGCGATATCTTTTCTATCCTTTAATACCTTTTTTATCTCCTTATGCAGCTTGGCGCAGTAAGGACACTCGGGGTCGTCAAAGACTATTATCTTCGTCTTTGCCTTGGGGTCTCCCATAACAACGGCTTCGTCAAGGGGAATATCCTTTAGATTGACCTTCTTAAGAGGCGGACGCTCGCCTATCTTATCAATGGGCAGGAAGCTTACGCCCTGCATAAGGTATTTCTTGCCGAAATCCACGTATACCTTAAAGTTCTTGCCGTCCCGTGTTATCTCAACCTCCCATAAACCCTTTACGGGCGCGCTCTTTATATCCGTAATCCTGGCCTTGAATTTTTCCGTCTTCAGAAGCTTGGAGGCCTCGGCCTTGTCAAGTGTGTGGCACCCCGCGCAGTCACCCATGCATCCCTTGCCCTCAAAGGCGCCTGCGTCAATAGCAAAGGCGCTTATAGAAAAAAGGCATATCAGAAAAACCGTGGAGATTAATACTCTGAACATTCTGTGCTCCTTTTAGATTTTGGTTTAATTCTTTAACCCCAATACGTCCTGCATATCATATAAACCCCTTGGTCTTGATCTTACCCAAAGGGCCGCCACAAGGGCGCCGTGGGCAAAGGTCTCTCTTGAGGAGGCCTTGTGCGTAACCTCAAGCCTCTCGCCGGGACCGGCAAAGAGAATAGTGTGATCCCCTACGATATCTCCCGCGCGTATGCTCTGTATGCCTATCTCCTCGCGGCTTCTCTCGCCCACGATACCCTTTCGCTCGTAGACGGCCACCTTCTCAAGGTCTCTATCCAGGCTCGCCGCGGCCACCTCGGCTATGCGCAGGGCCGTGCCCGAGGGAGCGTCTTTTTTATGCCTGTGGTGGCTCTCGATTATCTCAATATCATAATCCGCGCCAAGCACCGGGGCGATATCAGCCACTACCTTCCAGAGGAGATTCACCCCCACGCTCATATTAGGGGCCATGACAAGGCGTGTCTTCCCGCCAAGCTCTCTGACTTTCTCGCGCTGAGTATGAGAAAAACCCGTCGTGCCGAGCACCACGGCCTTGCCGGCCGTAACTGCGTCCTCCAAAGTCCTTAGTGAGGCATCGGGGTGAGTAAAATCTATTATTACCTCGGCATCCTTAAATGCCTTACCTCTATCCGCGGTAACCTCCACGCCAAGGGCTCCGCACCCCGCGGCCTCTCCGGCGTCTTTACCAAGAGAAACTGAGTCCTCACGTTCAAGGGCCCCGGTAAGCGTAATGGAGTCGCTCTCTTTAATGCCCTTTATTATGGTAGTGCCCATCCTGCCACCGGCTCCTGTTACAGCGGCGTAAAGCATTTTTTATACTCCCCCTTCCATTAAGGCGGTCTCACTTAAGACATTGCCTTCTGATTAAAAATTAATAACAAAAACCCCCGCATGTAAGACCCCCATTCAGAAAAAAAGGCCCTAAATACCTTTTACGGCAAGGCCGTAGCACTTTAGTACATGGAGCAGTGTCTCCCGATTAGCCGCCGATAGCCGTGCAAGAGGAAGCCTCAGCTCTTCCTCCATAAGCCCCAGCATGGCAAGGGCAGTCTTTGCGGGCACAGGATTGGTCTCAAGAAACATGGCCCGGTTAAGGGGTGAGAGCTTGTAGTGTAAGACACGCGCACCGTCTACATCACCGGAGATAAACCTGCCTACCATGGAGGATACATCGGCGGGGACTATGTTTGATGTGACTGAGATTACACCGCAGCCGCCAAGGCTCAAGAGAGGAAGCGTTGTGAAGTCATCGCCCGATAAGACGTAAAAATCATCTATGCATAACTCTATTACTCGGCTTACCTGCGCGAGATCCCCGCTGGCCTCTTTTATGCCTATTATATTGGTAAACTCAGATAAACGCGCAACAGTATCAGGGCTCATATTCACCCCCGTTCTACCCGGCACGTTGTAGAGTACAAGGGGAATGCTCACGGCCTCCGAGACTGCCCGGTAATGGGCGAGAAGCCCGGCCTGAGACGGTTTATTGTAGTAGGGGGTAATGAGAAGGGCCGCCTGCGCCCCGGCATCCTCGGCATGTCGGGTCAGCCTTATGGTCTCTGCCGTGGAGTTTGAACCCGTACCTGCGATAACGGGCACCCGGCCGGCCGCCGCCTCTATGGTAAGGTCTATTACCCTGTTGTGCTCCTCGTGAGCAAGGGTGGCGGACTCGCCTGTAGTGCCGCAGGGCACAAGTCCCTGTACGCCGCCATCTATCTGGCGCGCCACCAGCCGCGTAAAGGCCTTCTCGTCAAGAACCCCTTCAGTAAAGGGAGTGACGAGGGCCGTAAAAGCTCCTTTTAACATATAAAAATCTCTCCTTGCCTTATTTGGGCCTTTCCTGTCTCTTCCGCCGTACCGTCAAAAATAAGCCCGGCAACGGCATGAACCTTTAAGTATACCACAATAATGAGAAAAAATATGCGGGGCTCTGAATTAAACCTCGGCAACCCCGCTATATACCTCTTCGGTGGGGCCCGTCATAAAGACGTGCTCACCCTCGCTCCACTCTATCTGCAGAGGACCGCCCTTTAATAAGACAGTAACGCGCCTCTGCGTAAACCCCTTAAAGCGCGCCGCAACGGCAGAGGCGGATGCCCCGGTGCCGCAGGCAAGCGTCTCACCGGCCCCTCTCTCCCAGACACGCATCTTCAGCCGCCTTTTACTTAAAACCTCGACAAATTCAACATTTACGCGCCGCGGAAAAAAGGCGTGCCTCTCAAGCACGGGGCCATATCTGGCAAGATCAAAACTATCCACATCCTCTACAAAGATAACGCAGTGAGGGTTGCCCATGGAGAGGCACGTTACCGTAAAGGTCTTATTAAGCACCTTAAGCGGAACATCGCGAACAGGACCCTCCATGGCCACGGGGATATCTTTACCCTCGAATACCGGCGTGCCCATATCCACCCTTACAAGCCCCTTCTCACGCCAGCCCTTCACCCTCTCGGGCCTGATAATGCCCGCCATAGTCGAAATGGCCAGTACCTTTTTACGCGAGAGCCCCCGCTTCCAGATATAGGCGGCAAAACACCGTATGCCGTTACCGCACATCTCCACCTTGCTGCCGTCGCCGTTATATATATCCATGGTAAAATCAGCACTTACAGAGTCGCGCAGGATAAGGGCCTGATCAAAACCAACGGCAAAGCGCCTTGGCGAGAGCTTTCTCATAATGGCAGGAAGCCCCTTGATGGGCCCTCTCTGCCCCCTTGCATCGATGAGAATAAAATCATTTCCCAGACCATGCATCTTTGTAAAGGATATTTTCATATTTTTATACTACCGGCCCCAATTCAAGTAAGAGAGTTTTTTATTATTTTATCTATCCCTCCCACTCTGTACAAGAATGGGTCTCTATTTTTTTACCGGCCCTTTGTTTTTTTAGCCGAAAGAGCAGGGGGCGCAAGTACCTCGCCGCGAACAAGATCGGTGTAACTCTCACGTTTTTTTATGACAAAGGACTCACGGCCCCTCACCAGAACCTCGGCGGCGCGAAGGCGGCTGTTGTAGTTGCTCGACATTGTGTATCCATAGGCCCCGGCGCTCTTTACTGCCAGCAGGTCTTGGCTTTTTACCTCCTCCATCTCCCTATCACGCGCTATAAAATCCCCTGTCTCGCATATGGGGCCGACTACATCGGCGGTTATTTTTGCCGCACCGCTACGGCGCTTAATAGGCTCTATGGCATGGTAAGAGCCGTAAAGCCCGGGCCGCAGCAGATCGTTCATACCGGCGTCTACTATAATAAAATTCTTCGAAGGCGTCTTTTTTGTATAAAGCACACGCGTAACAAGTATGCCGGAGTTACCCACAAGCACACGCCCGGGCTCGAATATAAGGGTTACACCAAGTCCCGCTGTCTCTCGTATAACGGCCTTTGCGTATTTATCGGGGGCAGGGGGTTTCTCCCCCTCATAGTTAATACCAAGACCGCCGCCCACATCAAGATACTCTATATTGATGCCCTCTTTACGAAGGGTGCGCACGAGCTTTCTTGTCTTTTTCAGGGCGTCTACAAAGGGGCCGACGCGGGTGAGCTGTGAGCCGATGTGCGTATCTATGCCAAGAGGGATAAGGTTGGGGAGGTTGTTTTTAGCGTATACATATTCCCTGATGGCCTCTTCCCTTGCGATACCGAACTTGTTTTTCTTAAGACCCGTAGAGATATAGGGATGGGTCTTGGGGTCTACATCGGGGTTCACCCTTATGGCAAAAGGGGCTTTCTTACCGAGCCTGCCCGCAACATCGTTAAGCCGGCGAAGCTCCCCGCCGCTCTCTACGTTAAAGAGCAGTATGCCCTCCCTAATTGCGCAGGCCATCTCCTCGGCGGTCTTGCCTACGCCGGAAAAGACAATGGACGAAGGCTCGGCACCGGCCTTCAGGGCGCGGTACAGCTCACCGCCTGATACGATATCAAAGCCGCTGCCCTCATCAGCAAAGGTATTTATAACGGCGATATTGGAGTTTGCCTTAATGGAGTAGCAGACAAGGTGAGGCACCTTCTTAAAGGCGGAGTCAAAGACCTTAAAGTGCCTCTTAAGGGTTCGCTCGCTATAGATATAAAGGGGCGTGCCCAGCTCAGCGGCCAAACGTTCCACGGAAACGCCCTCGGCGTAGAGTTTATTCCTTCTATAATTAAAAAAATCCATCTATATATTCCCCTCTTTCGCGGATTGACCCTTGCTCTGCCTTGCCTTTATATATGTGCCTGCTTTAATCTTTGACCCGCCCTGAAAGAACTCTCCGAGGTCAATTGCCGCCCCTTGTCCCGAGGGCAGCGGAGGCAGCGGAGGGCCTTTTTTGCCGCAGCCCGCGAGCAGGGTAAAGCCGAGAACAGTAATTATCACCGCCGAGACAGAGAAAAACACCTTCTTTAATATCATCATGAGCCCACCTTTTTTGCCTCAGCGGCTACTTCTTTTTCGGCCCTTTTAAGGGCCTTGCGTACATTAACAGGGGCCGTGCCACCGCTTATGCCGCGGCTCTTCAGGGATTTTTCTATGGAGATTGCTTCTTTTATATCCACGCCAAAAAGTTTGGAAAAGACACTCCACTCCTTCATGGTAAGCCCGTCAAGGTCCGTACCCTTATCAATACAGAACCGCACCACGCGCCCCACTACCCTGTGGGCCTCTCTAAAGGGAAGACCCTTGTTCACAAGGTAATCAGCGGCGTCCGTGGCGTTTAAAAAACCCTTTTTCGTCGCACTAAGAGTCTTGTCTCCATTAAAACGGAGGCTCTCCATCATGGGCGCGTAAACACCGAGTATGGCCTTCAAGGTATCCACCGTATCAAACAATGGCTCCTTATCCTCCTGCATATCTTTATTATAGGCAAGGGGCAGCCCCTTCATAAGGGTAAGAAGACTCATAAGGTTACCGTAAACGCGTCCCGTCTTGCCGCGCGAGAGCTCGGCCATATCAGGGTTCTTTTTCTGCGGCATAATGGACGAGCCTGTGCTGAACTCCTCGGCGATATCCACAAAGGCAAACTCCTGAGTGGACCACAAGACAAGCTCCTCTGAGAGCCGTGAAAAATGCATGACCAGAATAGAGGCCGCCGCGAGAAACTCAATGGCAAAGTCGCGGTCGCTGACGCTGTCCATGCTGTTTGCCGATACACGGGAAAAACCAAGAAGCCTGGCCGTAAGTTTTCTGTTCAGCTTATAAGGACTCCCGGCAAGGGCACCTGCGCCAAGGGGCATCTCGTCAAACCTTGCGAGACAATCAGCAAGACGCGTGCTATCGCGGCTAAACATCTCGTAATAGGCAAGGAGATGGTGGGCAAGAAGCACAGGCTGCGCCCTCTGCAGATGCGTGTACCCCGGCATAATAACCTCGAGATTGGCCCCGGCAATGCCGATAAGCGCGGCCTTGAATTTATTAAGAGCGCCCAGTATCTCGCCTATCTCGTCCCTCAGATAAAGCCTTATATCAAGGGCCACCTGATCGTTACGGGACCGGCCCGTATGGAGCTTACCGCCAAGAGGGCCGATTAACTCTACAAGCCTGGACTCCACTGCCATGTGGATGTCCTCGCACTCAGCCCCCGGGGTAAAGATGCCGCGCGCAAGCTGGGACTCTACCTTCTTAAGGCCCGTGATAATCCTCTTCGCCTCCTGCTTTGTAAGGATACCGGCCTCGCAAAGGACCGTGGCGTGAGCTATGGAGCCTCGGATATCATGAGCAAATAACCGCACGTCAAAACCAATTGAGGCGTTAAACTCCTCACTTAACTTATTCGCACCCTTTGCAAAACGGCCGGACCATGCTTTTTGTTTTTTCATAAGAAAGATACAATCCTTTTTCTCCCTACTTTCTTTTGGAAAAAAGAAAGTAGGACAAAGAAAACCAGTATGGGGCGAGGCTTACAACCCCTTGAACCGCACCCGCGCCCCGCGATACTTGTAGGGTGGGCTCTGCCAACCAAAAAAATACTTATAAAAAAACACAACAAAGAAAACCAGTATGGGGCGAGGCTACAACCCCTTGAACCGCACCCGCGCCCCGCGATACTTGTAGGGTGAGCTCTGCCAACCAAAAAAATACTTATAAAAAAACACGACAAAGAAAACCAGTATGGGGCGAGGCTACAACCCCCTGAACCGCACCCGCGCCCCGCGAAAAATTAAAGCCCCTCAATAATCGCGGCACATAAAAGAGGCACCATTATCTCGTGATGTCCCGTAAGGCTGTACCCCTTACCGCTGCCCATGGTGGGCCGGCGCACCACATTAGTTAGCGGCCTGTAATGCTGGATAAAATCCATATTTACCGTGGTAAAATTCTTTACATCATAACCAAGGTTTCTCGCAAGCGTCAGGGCCTTCAAGAATACCTCTGGCATGATTACGGCTGAGCCGAGGTTAAGATAAACCCCTTTTTCAAGAGAAGAGACAACAGAGACGAATATCTTAAAGTCCGTCATGGCCGCGCGCCCCGTCGCCGCCCCATCCATCTGCGGGTGTATATGCAGGATATCCGTACCCATGGCAACGTGCACCGTGCAGGGGATATCGTACTTAACAGAGGCCCCAAGCAGACTCTTGTCTTTATTGGGGTATCTTGATGCGGCGATAAGCTCGCCAACAGCCCTGCCTATGCCCTTGTCCGCGCCTTTTTTTATGGCCCTGTTAAGTATGGAGCCCGTCTCTTTTGCCATACCGAAGGCCCCTGCGCCTATCTCGGCGTCTACGTCCTCAGAGGTGCACCCTGCATAGGCTATCTCAAAATCATGGATAATACCCGCCCCGTTAAGAGCAAGGGAACTTATAACTCCCCGCTCCATGAGATCTATGAGCAGGGGGCCAAGCCCTACCTTCAATACATGCGCGCCCATGCCCACGGCTACCGTAGACTCGCTGCGGACCGCCTCTACAACGGCCCCGGCAACGTCCTTTAAGTCCTTTGCCCCGAGAATATGGGGAAGAGAATCCAAAAAATCGGTAAATGAGGCCCCCGCCGTAAATGGCGCGGCAAAATCTCCAACAGAGACCTTGCTCTTTCGCCCTTTTATGGAATAGGTCTTTAGACCGCGCGAAGATAATGGTTTGAATTTCATATCACCTGGATGAGCACTTTTATAATTTCTATGTTTTTGCCCTGAAAAGGGATAATAAGATAAAGCCCCTGCTCTTGCGCGGAGACCTCTGGGATAATAAATTTGAAGCTGCCCTGATGCGGTAATTATACGTTCTTAAAGAGCATGCAGTCTATAAGCTCACAGAGTATATGGATGACAATAATATGAACCTCCTGCACACGGCAAGTCCGCTTGGCCTCTACGTTAATGACAATATCGGCCCGCGCCCCAAGCTCGCCTCCGCCCTTGCCCGTAAGCGCTATGACCTTTAAGCCCATGGTCCTGGCCGCCTCAGCGGCCTTTGTAATATTAGGCGATGCCCCGCTTGTGGATATGGCCAGAAAGACGTCTTTGTCCCTGCCAAGGGCGCGTATCTGCTTAGAAAAAACCTCGTCAAAGGAGTAATCATTGCCGATGCTCGTTATATTGGATGTATCCGTTGTAATGGCAAGGGCCGGAAGAGGCGGCCGCTCTATCTCAAAGCGGTTTACAAGCTCGGCGGCCAGGTGCTGGGCATCGGCGGCAGAACCGCCGTTACCTGCGGTGATAAGTTTGCCGCCTGCCTTGAATGAAGCCACTATCTCCAGTGCCGTGCGCTCTACAAGGGCGATATTCTCAGCACTAAAAAACTCTTTTTTGACCTCAACGCTCTCTTCGAAGGATTTGGTTATAAGGTTGGTTTCCATATTTTTTTTAAAAATTCTCCATAACCTGACAAGGCAGCACAAAAAGTATTACAAAGGACAACTTTAGTCCGAAATTCGTATTACACAATAACCACTTCCGCCAACTCTGTCAAGGTTTTTAAGGCTTACCGCCACTTGATTAAGGCTTGCCCATGCGCCTTCTCACAGCCTCCATGTTCTGTATCACAATCGCGTCCCCGGGCGCCAGACCAAGGGCCTCGGCGTAGGACTCAAGCGCCCGTGAATAGAGGGTAAGCCTTGCGTAGCAGTTACCCATGTTGAGGAGCGTATCTTTCTTATCCTGACTCCTCGTAAAATTTCTAAATGCGCGGCCGTAATAATAAAGGGCCTTCTCGCAGCCGCCCCGCCCCTGATATAAATATGCGAGCTGATAGTTAGCCGCCGCGTTCCCGGGCCAGAGCCTCGTGGTGGTCTCGTAGACCCCCATGGCTTCATCGATGCGGTCAAGGCTCACATACGCCGAACCAAGCCCCAGAAGGGCATTTCGCAGGGTCTGCAGGTCCTGGTGCTCCTGCCTCTCAATTATCCCGATGGCCTCCTTATAGGACTTAACCGCCTCGCTATGACGCCCGCGCCCGGCCTCGGAGTTACCTATCTGGTAAAGGGCGAAGTAGTTATCCTCCGAGCCCCTTAATGCGGCCCGCGAAAGAGTGAGATTATCAGACCAGTCACGGGACTTTCCGGCGCCAATAAAGGCGCACATTATTATCAAGGCCCAGGAGAGAAGTAATGACAAACCCCTTGCCTTAATTCTTTCCCCTAATGGCCCCGCGTGAAAAAACCATCTCAGGACAAAGGCAATAAAAATAGCGTACCCCGCAGTTGAGAGATATACATAGCGGGGAGCAAAGTCAAACCTTGTAATTACCGGCGTATAGAGGGCGGGCAGCACGGGCAGCACCATAACAAGAATGGCTATAAGAACAACGCTATGGAGCCTTTTTCTAAGGAAAAACAAGGCTATGAAAAAGGCCGCGGTAAAGGATAGGGCTGGTATGGCTGCTGCCTCAAAAGGCGAGGCAAGGCCCTTGAATATCTGAAAGGGGTATATACTAAAAGGCCAGAAAAGCATGCACGCTGCCTTGTAAAAACCCGCCGCGGCGTTAAGTAAGAGCCCCCCGCCCCCGAGGTAGGCGTTAATGCTGTTATCAGGTGTAAGGTGGCCGAGAGCAAGTATGCGAAGCACCATATAGGCCGCAAAGGCAAGGACATAAAACCCGTAAATCAGCAGGGCCCTCTTGTTTACAACCGCCCCTATCCCCTTGCCCCTTCTGGAGATAAGATCATAACCAAAGCACAGAAGAGGCAGCACTACTGCCGTCTCCTTAAAGAGCAGGGCCAGGAAAAAAAGCAGGGGCCCCGGGACAAAACCTGCGATAGCAACTCTCCCGTCCCCGGGCTCTTTGCCCCCTTTATCAGGGGCAATATAAAGAAAAAAGGCAAGGAGGATTAAAAAGGCAAAGGCCAGCTCAGGCAGGGCCGAGACCCATGAGAGAGGCTCGCTGCCAGCGGGGTGAGATACGAACAGAACCCCCGTGGTAAGGGCCGTGAGCCATATGGCAATAGGGGCCATGCCCCCCTCTTCCGCTTCTCCCCCGCCCTCCCCAAAAGAGCTCAGCAGACGGGTTGAGATAAGAAATACCAGCACGCCGTTCGCACCGTGCACAAGGATATTTACAAGGTGCCAGCCCATGGGGTTAAGGCCGAAGAAGAGATACTCAACGGTAAAGGCCGCGTACATCAAGGGCCTATACGTTGCCTGCTGAAAACTATGGGCCGAGAAACCCGAGAGGGAGTGACCGAAAATTCCCGGGATAAAGCGTATATCTTTTATCCATGGGTTTTCCAGTATCTGAAAGCCGTCATCAGAAACAAAACCATAGTAAAGGGCATTATGATATATAATCACGGTAAGGGCCGCGATAATGGCCCCGCCCGCTATCTTGAGTATGGCCTCTTGATTTTTCACGACTTAGAGTAGAAACTTTCCGTTCTTCTGAATGACCTTACCGTCAAGGGAGAGGGTGCCGCCTTTTCTAAGGTCTTTTATCATATCCCAGTGTACGGCAGACTTGTTCTTGCCCCCGGCCTCCTCATAAGACCTGCCCACGGCAAGGTGCACGGTGCCGCCGATTTTTTCATCAAAGAGTATATCGCTGGTAAACTTCTTTATCCCGTAATTCACGCCCACGCCGAGCTCGCCTAAAAAACGCGCGCCCTTATCAGTATCGAGCATGGTAATAAGAAAGGCCTCGTTCTTATCGGCGCTTGCCTCAACGACCTTTCCCGCCTTGAAACGGAGCCTTATGCCCGTTACCTCACGGCCCTGATATATTGCGGGCATCTCATAGTAGATAAACCCCTCGGCAGAGTTCTCAATGGGGCTCATAAAGACCTCACCGTCGGGCATATTGTAGTTGCCGTAACAGGGTATGGACTTTCTGCCCTTTATCCCAAGTGTCAGGTCCGTGTCCTTGCCCTTTATATGCACTACACTTGCCTTATCAAGGGCCTTCTGCAGCTTCAGCTCCTCTTTTTTTACCTTGTTCCAGTCGATATTCGTTGCCCCGTATAGAAACTTCTCGTACTCTTCAAGGCTCATATCCGCCTCTTGCGCGAGGGCGTTCGTTGGGTAGTTGCAGAGTATCCAGCGTTTTGTATTAACGATAATATTACTTATGGGGCTCATCACCTTACTGCGCATGGCAAGACGCGCCGGATCTACATTGGAGAGGGCCTTTTTATTTACCGAGGCGCGGATATTCACAACACAGTCGATGTTTTTTGCGCGATAGGCCGCTATCTTCGGCGGGGTCTTAAGCTGGGCGTCTGTGGCGAGTTTATAATAAATCTCCGAGGCCTCCTCAAAACCGATATTCAGAAGGGGCTCGCCTCCCTTTTTCATCACCTCACGATAAACCTCAAGTACGAGGGGTTTTGCCAGCTCGCTTGATGATGTTATAAGGACTTTATCGCCTTTTTTGACGCCAAGGGAGTGATTAACAAGTATTCCAGCAAGTTTCTTAACGCGTGGGTCTGCCATTTATTTCTCCTTTTTTTTTAAAAGAACCTCTTACTTTCTTTTGGAAAAAAGAAAGTTTTTTGACCGGGCTGCACTCTCCCGTTCTCCTTATGTTACAAGCGGCAATGATAGGGGCTAACCACCACTTGGAAAGTTGGGTAAAGAAAACCACGCTGGGAATAAGCTTGATACCTTTGAACCTGCGCCCTGCGCCCCTCGTATTACTTGCAGGATGGGTGAAGCAAAGCGCAACCCATCAAATAACGTGGGCTCTGCCCACCAATCTTTATTTACCCCCCTACAAGACGCCTCTTCTCCGC
>JBHHUP010000012.1:0-31126 GCA_046753845.1 Thermodesulfobacteriota bacterium | reverse complement strand
ACCTGAAAATCCTTAAGGGATTTTTTTAATACATCCTCACTATATCGAATTTTGAGTTGGAAGGGAAGGTAAGAGGCTTGTTGGGAATGATTTGAAGGGTGGTGTGTGTTTATGGTAGAAGATAATCTCTTGGTATAATAATTTTGTGATGGGGGGCAGGTGGTAAATCCGCATGCAAGACTTAATATTTCATAGAGATTCCACAAACTTTTAAAAATGCCTCAAGGTGACTTAGAGCGGCCTCATAATTTTTGTGTGCTTCCATATAGTAGCCCCCATACTCAACAGGTGATCTGAATGCATTGCCAGCTTGGTGATGCGGGTCGGTTGAAATAAGTAACCTTACAGAACTTGTTGCATAAGGAATGTGTATTTTTACTCGGTCAATCATATTTGAATTAAATAAATATTTCAAAGTCTGTTGATAAATGTCGGGAACGGTTTTTGCGGTAAAATCTGTTTTTTCTATTGTAAACTTCGCCCCCCTTTGCCTAGACCCTCTTGATTTAAATCGATGTTTGTTTATGGGTATTTGTAAAGGCCTTTTGGGATACTGCGGCAGTGTATCATTGGCTAGCTTTAATAAGCTCTCTTGAATGTACTCGGATAGTTGTTCCAGATTCGGTCTATAACCACAGATACTTTCCACTCTATCAGCAAATAGCTCAATTAATAGCTCGTCTGGTTCTTCAACCAATTGCTTCCACGCAGAAGGGATTGTTTGACTGATTAGTTTATTTTTTTCTCTACTGTTTTTGAGCAACTTTGCCTGCTTTAAGGCTGCACCATTTTCCATAACATCACGTCCAAGAAATTCTTGAAAATGATTGACTGCGAGTTGAGGGGCCTGTTGCGTTATATCAATTGTGAAAAACCTTCTTTGTTGCCAATTTCCACCAACTAGGGGTAGATAAAACCACCATTGCAAACCGTTGGTTAATACCGCCATATGAACACCATATGTAAATGAATATTTCAATAATTGTTTCTCATGCCTTTCAAGATCTTCTGTAGGTCTTTTAACTTCCAAAAAAACAAATTTTTTCTTATTTATGCACAAGCAATAATCCACTCTGCCATTACCAACGGGAAATTCTGGAGAAACTTCTTGTGTATTAAAACAATCCCATCCTATCTGAGAAAGTATTGGCAATACAGCACCCTGTTTTGTGGCCTCTTCAACTCCACGCAGAAGCGTCTGATCTTGAGAAAGTCGTGTCAATAATTGTTCAAATGTTTGATTCATATCATTTTACAACTGTTTTTAAATTATTATTGTAGGGACTACCTATAACCAATACTCTTGAGCATAAAACATTATGGTAGAAATTTCAATTTATGATTAGCTCTTTTTAGTAAAAAATGCTACCATGCCCCCTCTCTTTTCTCCCGTAACACCCTCTTATTTATAAAGGAAGCAACCACTAAAAAAGGCCACGCTCAAACGCGGCCCTTGATATAACACATAAAGTAATAATAACTCTTAACTCTTTCATCATTCCGTGCCGCCGCAACTCTCCCCAATCCAACGTAGATACTCACCGTGGCCCGCGGTAATCCCAAAGGCCAGCACCTCGGGCACATCATAGCTGTGAAGCTCCACGAGCCTGTCCTTGAGTCTCTCAAAGAGGGCCTTCGTGGTCTTGAAGATACAGAGCACCTCTTTATCATGGCAGAGCTTACCCTTCCATCTGTAAACAGACTCTACGGCAGGCACAATATTACAGCAGGCAACAAGGGCCTCTTCGATGACGGTATCGGCGATTCGCCTGGCCTCCTCAACGTCTTTGGCCGTAACAAAGGCGATTATATACCCCGCCTTATCTCCTCCGTTATCTACCGCCATGCAATATCTCCCTTATTTTTTCTCTCATGTTGCCCATGTGCGTGCCCGGCCAGTAGATGCGTCCGCACCCCTTACACATGGAAAAATGACTCTCAGTCCTTAAAACATATGGCGGCACGCTGCCCTGCACCGACTCTCTCGAAACGCCATCAAGAGGCAAGTTGCACCTTAAGCACCTTGAGAAAAAAGCGGCTTGCTCCGGGGTAAAGCGTGAACAGACCTCCCTTAGCTGATCGTCAAGGAGGTCGTCATGGACAAAAAAGACTCTGCCCCTGAGTACCCTCCTCTTTACAATGCCTCTATCCCTTGTGAGGATTATCCTCTCCCCGTCCAAAGCCCTCCGGATAAGGACCTCGTCATCAATATCAGACTCATAGAGGACGTCCATACCCAGGACGCGGAGCCATGTGGCAAGGCGTCCAAGCATGGCGTCACAGAAAAATTTCGGGCCTGAAGGAGGTGGAGGTGAAGCGCAAACGTCCTTCACAACACTAACCGAAAAAGACCTCGGCTACCTTGAATAGCTCCATGTCCACGGTCTTGTTGGTGCCCGTAGCCTCATGCAGAGAGACCTCTTTAATATCGCCGCCCCGCAGAGCCGCCATATTTCCGAAGCTGCCGCCCTTAACCATCTCAATGGCCTTTACCCCGTAGCGGGTGGCAAGGACGCGGTCATAGGCCGTTGGCGTGCCGCCGCGCTGCAGGTGGCCGAGAACAACAGAGCGGGTCTCAATACCGGTCTTCTCCTCAATCTGACCTGCCACATACTCGCCTATACCGCCGAGCCTCACATGGCCAAAGGCGTCAACACCCTTCGCCTGAGTAACGAGCTTATCGGCCCCTTTGGGAGTAGCCCCCTCGGCTACGACAATAAGGCTGGAGGTCTTGCCGCATTTTTCTCTGCTCTCCTTATCTACATGGGCGCAGACCTCGTCCATATCAAATGGCCGCTCGGGTATGAGTATAACGTCGGCGCTTCCGGCGAGCCCTCCGTGAAAGGCAATCCAGCCGGCGTTACGCCCCATTACCTCCACCACCATGGCCCTGTGATGGGACTCCGCCGTGGTATGGAGCCTGTCAAGGGCCTCCGATACAATAGAGACGGCCGTATCAAAACCAAATGTAGTATCAGTGCCCGAGAGGTCGTTGTCGATGGTCTTTGGCACGCCCACGGTCTTGATGCCCCTGTCAAAGAGCTTTGAGGCCACGCCAAGGGTATCGTCTCCGCCTATGCATACGAGGGCGTCTATGGAGAGGGCCTTGAGGTTGGCAATAACTTTTTCCACATCGCCCTCATGCTTAAAGGGGTTTGTACGCGAGGTGCCGAGTATGGTGCCGCCCAGCGGGAGTATGTTGGAGACGTCTTTATTGGTAAGCTCCACGGTTATGGACTCAACAAGCCCCTTCCACCCGTCGCGTATACCTGTAAACTCATAACCGAACTGAAGCCCCCGTGTTACTACACCCCTTATGACCGCGTTAAGCCCCGGACAATCGCCGCCCCCTGTAAGGATTCCAACCTTCATCACCGCACCTCCGTCTAAGATTTAAATATCAAGATTATCTCTGTAATAAATACTGTAGCGCAAAAAATCAAATCTCCTTAAAGAGCGGAAAGCGCACCGTAAAGGCAGTGCCCTCGCCATAGGAGCTCTCCACGGAAATGGTCCCCCCGTAGGTCTCTACAATCTCTTTACAGATACTGAGGCCAAGCCCGGCGCCCCCGGCCTCACGTGTGCGCGCCTTGTCAACACGGTAGAACCTGTCAAAGACATGGGGCAGGTCCTCACTCATAATACCCACGCCCGTGTCTCTCACCTTGAAGACTGCCTCATCGCCCTCTCTACTTACCGAGAGCGACACATCACCGCCCCTGCCCGTATACTTGATGGCATTATCAATGAGGTTATAAAAGAGCTGACCTATACGGAGCGGGTCGGCCTCTACCACGGCAGGTTCATTCTTGATTACCTTGAGGTTTACCCCTCTGTCAAGGGCAAAGCGCCTGAAGTGCTCGAACCTCTCCATAAGGACAACCTCCAGGTGAACTTGTTCAAGGGTAGCGGCCTCCTTTTCCACGCCTATCTTAGTCAAGTCGAGAAGGCTCTTTACGATGCCGCTCATCCTGTCAACCTCCTCAAGGCTGCTCTCGATCACCTCACGCATGAACTCGGCATCTCCACGGCCTCGAAGCGCTATCTCCATCTCTCCCTTTAAGATAGTGAGCGGTGTCTTCAACTCGTGAGAGGCATCGGCGCTGAACTGCTTAATCTGCTTAAAAGAATCCTCAAGTCTCTCTATCATCTCATTTACCGTAGTGGCAAGTTTGCCTATCTCATCACCCCTGTTCTCCACCTCTATGCGCTCGTTGAGGTTCTCCGCCCCTATCCTCCTTGCCGTATCCGTAATTACCGTTACCGGCCCCAGGGCCTTTCTGGCAAGATACCAGCCAATGGCCCCGGCTATTACCAGAGACGCTGCGGCTCCTAAGATAAAGATATAAAAGAGAGACCTGAAAACCTCCTCCATGAGCTCAAGGGAAGAGCCCACCTGCACGATGGCAACAAGGCCCCTACCCTTTAGGATAACGGGCTTTGATATCATCCTGACGGAAAACTGCCCTTTCTTCTTCACTGTCTCAAAGGTGGATATACCCTTTACGGCATTGGCATAAGTCTCCTTATCAAGGGGCAGGGTAAGTTTGCCAAGCCCCGATGAGAGGGCCACCACCTTGCCATGAGGCTCAAGTACCTGTATATGGTTACCGGAGGTCCTGATGCCGAAAAACCTATCGAGCATTATGGCGAAATCTCCGGGCAGAAAAAGCTGCCCCTTTGGATTTATAACCGTATGAGGGAGCATATCGGCCACAGAGGTTATCTGCGCGTCAATACGTCTTATGAAGATACTGTAAAGTGAGTACGAGAATATGGCGCCCATTGATAAGAGAGTTATCATGAGCAGGGAGACATACCAGAAGGTAAGTCTTGTGCGTATGGAAAATACCATCTTCAACCCCCGGGGTCAGCCCCCTTACGCCCCCTACCGCAGGGCCTCTATACCGGCTATCTCCATAAGCCTCTTTAGAGAGATTATAATTATCTCTTTTCTCTTTATGGAGATAATCCCCTCTTCCTTAAAGCCCTTCAATAACCTTATGGAGGTCTCCTGCGTAATGCCCAACAGCTCGGCTATCTCAAGGCGCGAGAGCGTAAGATTAAGCCTTATACGCCCCCCCTCTAAGAGGGAGCCGTACTCACCTGCAAGGGTAGATAGGAGATGGGCCATCTTCTCTCTCGCGTTCAGCAGACCGAGGTTGCCTATGCGGCCATAGGCCTCATTGAGCTCACGGCCAAGAGAGAGTATGAGCTTTCTTGCCACATCGCTGTCCCTGTCAATAATACTGAAAAAATCAGCCTTCTTTATATAACAGAGCTCGCAGTCCTCCATGGCGATGGCCGTATTGGTAAAGTTATCAGCGCCGTAAAATATCTCAAAGCCCAGAATATCCCCGGGGCCCAGTATCTTTATTATCTGCTCCTTGCCCTTTACCGAGCCGCGCACAAGCTTAACCCTGCCGCTGCGAACCACATAGAGCCCCGCAACAAGATCGCCCTCAAGAAAGATAACGTCTCTTTTACTGAAGGTAGAGAAGACGATTACGTCCTTGAAGGAATCAAGCTGGCCCTCCGATAAGTCCGTAAAGAGGGTATTTTCTTTTATACTGCACTGGCATAAGGCGCAATAGTTCTCATGCTGAGACTCAGTATCCATATCACCACTTTTAATTATTGAAGGGTCTCTCTGAGCAGCCCCATAGGAGAGGGCCGCTTCACCTCTGATTGTCCGGCTATTATAGCAAAATAAGACCTCTATATAAAGCTCCCATAAAGAGCTCTGCGAAGTGAAGGGCTTAGAAAAAGCATTCCATAGCTTCCTTTACAGTACTTACCCCTTTAAGCTCCATGTGCTTCGGCGCTTTAAGGCCCTTGAGGTTTCCCTCCGGGAGTATGCATCTTGTAAAACCCAGTTTAGCGGCCTCGGCCACTCTCTCTCCGGGCCTGCCCACGGCGCGCACCTCGCCCGTAAGCCCCACCTCGCCAAAGACCACTGTCTTTGCGCCGAGAGGTTTTTCAAGGTAATTAGAGGATACTGAGGCGATAATGGCCAGATCCGCCGCAGGCTCAGTAAGGCGAATCCCCCCGGCGACCTTAACAAATATATCAAAGTTATTCAGAACAAGGGCGGCCTTTTTTTCTAATACCGCCGCCAGTATCATCACCCTGTTATAATCCACGCCTACGATGGTCCTTCTGGGAACGCCGAAATTTGTAGGACAGACCAGCGACTGCACCTCTACAAGGACGGTACGAGTCCCCTCGAGGCTTGGCACAACAGCCGAGCCCGTGGCCCCAAGAGGCCGCTCTGCAAGAAATACCTCCGATGGATTCAGCACCTCTTTAAGGCCAGCCTCTGTCATCTCGAAGATACCCGTCTCCATAATAGAGCCGAAACGGTTCTTAACGGCGCGAAGCAGCCTGTACAAGTGGTCTTTATCGCCCTCGAAGTACAGAACCGTATCCACCATATGCTCCAGAGTCTTGGGGCCCGCTATAAAACCCTCCTTGGTAACATGACCTATTAGAAAGAGCGTAGCGTCAAGACTCTTGGCCCTTGTTATGAGCCTTGCCGAGGTCTCCCGGAGCTGTGTAAGTGAGCCAGCAGAGGCCTCGCACTCAAGGGTAAATAGTGTCTGCACGGAGTCTATGACAATGGCCCCGGGGTTTGTCTTTTTTATCACCTTAAAAACCTTCTCAAGGCATGTCTCCGCAGCGACGATTAATTTATCAGATGAGACACCGAGCCTCTGCGCTCTCATACCTATCTGTCGAAGCGACTCCTCTCCTGTAACGTACAGAACAGTTCCGCCGGATTCGGCAAAGCTGCCCATTGCCTCGAGTATAAGCGTGGACTTTCCAATGCCCGGCTCGCCGCCTATTAATACAGCGCCCCCGGGGACCATGCCGCCGCCAAGCACCCTGTCAAACTCTGCCGTACCGGTCTCTACGCGAAAGACGTCTGTGCTGCTCAGCTCTGTTACAGGCAGGGCAGAGCCCTCTTCGTCTGCTGTAAGCCTGGAGCCGCGAGGTCTCTGCGATACTTTTTCTTCAGTAAAAGAATTCCACGCCGAGCACGCCGGACACCTTCCCAGCCATTTTGGAGAACTATGACCGCAGGACTGACAGCTGTACTGAATCCTGTTTTTTTTACTCATTTTTTTACTCATACAATATGGCTTCTGAGGATCTGTGCTCGTAAAGACCAAAAAAAAACAAGAAAAGATATCCCTCTACAGGCGGCAGGATTTCTTCATGCCCCTGAAGTCTCAGCAACGAGTATAAGATTGACAAAAAAGGCTACTTTGTTATGATAAATTGAAAATAATAAACTAATAGGATATTAAAATGGATCCGGCTTCTGCGACTCCAACAACAATACTAAATGAACTGAACAAGGCTGTCAAGATGCACAATTTCTACCCATCGGGGCATCCTAACTTTGATACAGCACTTGGCCGCTGTTTTACACATATAAAGCACTGTGTCGATGAGATGGGCGTGATTAAATACTCGATAAATCCCCGGGGATTTAAGTGCAGCTCTAAACCCATCGGCGCCGAATCCAAGGAAATCAGCGAACTTGCAAAAAAATTCTTCATCAGAAAGATAAAAGAGCTGGAGATAACCTCGCGGCTAAAGGCGGAGGAGATCAAAGAACTCGTTTATATACTGCGGATGGAACCCTCTGATATCTCCGCCGCCGGAGGCATAGAGCAGTTATTCGTAGAAAAGGGCGTAGATGGACTGCTCCTTAATGAGATGCATTACGAGGGTCTTAAAAAACTAAAAGCAAAGCTGCAGCAGCAAAAGGCCGAGGAAAGTAATCCCCTCTTCGCGGATTCAGGTCAAGAGGAAATCGAAGCCGATGATACCGAAGAAGAAGAAGAAGAGAGAGCTGAGGCAGATGAGAGCGCCGAGGCAAGAGACGAGAACCTCATGGAGATGTTAGCGAAGATAAAGACGGAAACTGACATCTTAAAGTTCAATGATCTCTCTGTGAGGATTAACGAGCGCTGCGGCGCCCTTATAGCCATTAACTCACTTGATGAGGTCATGCCGGCAGCCTTCTTATTCATGGAACTCTCAAACAGGGATGCCCGGGAAGATAAAGACTTTGTCGCCATGGCCAGGACTCAGCTGAGATCCCTACTCGAATCAGCCTCGCTTTTGCGCCACATCGCCCACAGGGCCGGGAATAAAGAGGAGATCAACCGGGAGATAATAGAGCAGTGCCTTCTCACCGCCCCTGATAAGGGTATAGTTATAAATATCCTCCTTGATGACGCCGTACAGGCCCCTGAGGCCATAGTACGTAGAAATATATTCAATACCCTGCTGCTATTCAAAGAAACACTCATACCCTATATTGAAGAGAGAATAAAAAGCGGGGTATGGTATGAGGTGCGCCAGATGGCCGCCCTGCTCGGTGAGATTGGAGATGCAGAGAACCTGCATCTGCTCGAAGAGATATACAGCCATGATAATGTAAAGATAAAAAAAGAGGCATTAAAGAGCCTCGCGAGGATACCATCGGCAGAGGCGGCGGCCTTTCTCTCTCAGGCCCTTATGGAAGATGATACATCCCTCGTCTCACAGGCCATAGTCTCACTTGGATTTTTACGGGACTCATCGGCGCTGGAAAACATCACGGAGATAGCCGCTAAATGGGAGCCCTTTGCCAAGTCTCATAACTTGCAAAAAGAGGCCATAAAGGCCCTCGGTAACATCGGCAGTCCCGACTCTGTCCCGGCTCTAAGCGGGATACTCATGAGAAAGTCCTGGTTTAGTCGCCAGTATAACGATGAACTTCGCGCCCTGGCCGCAAAATCCCTTGGCATGATAGGAAACGAGAACGCATACAAGGCCCTTGAGACAGCCATGGAAAAAAGCGAAGGCGCTCTTTATGCTACGTGCAAGAGCGCTTTAGAGAAAAAAGACGGAGAAAACTAAAAATGTTTGGAGATGATATCTTAAAAAGCCTTAACAGCGCGTTAAGAGGGACAAAATTATACCCTCAAGGTCACCCCGCCATTAAATCAAGCGCGGAAAAAACAAGCATCTTAATGAGTACGCTCTTAGCTGAAGAGGAGAGCTTTCTCATCGGACTTGTAGAAGGGGCCATTATCTTTGAAGAAGACCCCATACCCGATAGCGAGAGACTATACCCCGAGCTTATCGCTCTCATGAGAGAGAAAAAACTCGCCTCCCTTATCTTTACACGCGGAGTTAAAGCGCAGGAACTCAACGCACTGATAGAGATACTTACAGGACCTCCCATTATAGAGCAGCAGCTAAGAAAAACACTCTCCGCAAGCGCTGTAACCCATATAGATGTGAAATTCGCCACAGAAGAAGAGGGCAACTTCCTTGAGGTATACAACGGGGCCCTTGATGCCGTAATAAATGCCATGGACGAGGTAAGGATGGGGAAAATCCCCTCATCAGGCCCGATAAACAAGGTCACCGATGAATTGTCCGAATCCGTCCTCGACGACAGGGACGCCATGATCGGCCTTGCCATGATAAAAAACTACGATAACTACCTCTTCAACCACTCCGTCAATGTAGCCATACTCTCAGTCTCTCTTGCCGGGGCCCTGGGGCTGGATAAAGTTCAGATTCATAATACCGGAGTAGGCGCCATACTCCATGACATCGGCAAGACCGGAGTGGCTGAACAGATTATACGCAAGCCCGGAGGCCTCAGCTCCGAGGAATGGCAGCAGGTTAAGGCCCACCCTCAGTTAGGAGCCGAAATTATCAAGAGGATGGATGCTATGGACGAAGTTATAGCCAGCATCGTCTATGAACACCATATCAAGTACGACGAGACCGGGTACCCCGAGGAACACGGCGAGCTTAACCCCCTTAGCCAGATAATCACCATCTGTGATGCCTACGACGCCCTTACTACCTTAAGGGTCTATCAGAAGCCCCATAACCCCGCAGAAGCCCTGAAGATAATGAATAACTTCTCCGGAAAGAGCTTCCACCCTGATTTTCTTAGAACCTTTACAGAGATGATAGGTATCTACCCCGTGGGAACTCTGGTGCGCCTCTCAACCAACCATTTAGGCATTGTCACCAAAGTCTCAGCCGAGACTCCGTCAAGCCCAACACTTAAGCTCATAATAGATGCCGAGGGAATAAAGATAGAGCCGCCAATCCTCCTTGACCTTGCCGGGGATACCAGTGGTGAGAGAACAATAATCGCCACCGTTAACCCCGCAAGCCTTGGTATAGAGCTCGGAGAATTCTTCAAAAAAGAGGCTGCTACAGAAAGCAGATAACCGCCCCCCATCGGGGTGAAATAAAAAATCAGAGACCATCTCAAGAACCATGGGCTCATCTTAAGGCCTGTTGATTATCTTGAAATCAATGCCGCATCAAGACCTTGCTCATGAAAAACCTCCACCATATAAAAAGAGGCCTTACAAAGATTTCCCTAACCTTTCTCATGACGCCCCTAACGTCTTCTTATTACCCCGCCCCTTTTTCCTGCAGACCGCAGAAGAGCTAAGAACAAAAAAAAAGCCCTCAAAATATGAGAGCCCTTTAATTACGATAATCATAAGACAAGACCGCTATCTACACCTCAGGAATCCATTACACCTAAGGCCTTAATGGCAGAGGCCCGCATCTTGTGATTTCCCTTGGCGGCAAAATAAAGCATGGCGTCTTCCGCCCTCTTATCCCCCATGGCGCCTATAACATCAATTGCCCGCTCCACAACACCGGGATCATCGCTCTTCAATGCGTGCATAAGAGGGCCTATAACACGGCTGTCCGTATACTGGCCGATGGCCTCCACGGCTGTCCTTACCACTACAGGGCTCTCGTCACCTAAGACATCCACAAGCAGAGACAAGACACCCTCGTCCTTCATACCCCCGAGAGAGCGCACAGTAGAGGCACGCACATCCTCGGATGGGTCTTTAAGGGCCTTGGCCAGGATTTCGATAATCTGCGGCCCCTTAAGCTCCGAGAGGGCATAGACGATACGGATCTTATCAAGCATCTCACCCTCGGAGAGGACTTTCACCATATAACCCAGACTTAGACGCACCTGCAGCCTCTCAAGAGCCTCTGCCGAGAGAGTCCGTATCTCAGGATCATCACTCTGAAGGTCTTTAATGAGAATCTCTTTTCTCTTATCCATCATAGCCATACTAAAATTTTATACCAATCATCAGTTACTTGCAAGAATTTTATCCCTCCAGCCCCTCATTTGCTCTACCGCCAGTAATGCCTGCGCACGCCGCCTCTCACGCCTCTTTCTTATGCCGGCGATTCCGGGGAGGAGCCCGAAGTTTGCGTTCATGGGCTGGGGAGTGGTCTCTCTTGGTGAGCTGATATGACGAAGCAGGGCTCCAGTCACCGTAGCCTCAGGCGGGGTTACAAGAGGCTGGCCGCCGCAAAAGCGGGCCGCGTTAATCCCGGCTATTATACCTGAGACCCCGCTCTCGCAGTATCCTTCAAGCCCTGTTAACTGACCGGCAAAAAATACACCCGGCCCGGCACGTAACTCAAGTGTGCTCCCAAGGACCTCAGAAGCGTTTATATACGTATTCCTGTGAAGTTTGCCGTAACGCACAAACTCGGCATTTTCAAGCCCGGGGATAAGCCCGAATACTCTTGCCTGCTCGCCAAAGGCAAGGCGTGTCTGAAAACCCACCAGATTATAAAGAGTGCCTTCTGTATTCTCGCGTCTCAGCTGAACTACGGCATAGGGCGGGCCGCCCTTTGCCTGCTCGCTGAACCCCACGGGACGAAGGGGGCCGAACCTGAGTGTATCAGGCCCTCTCTCGGCCATTGACTCAATAGGCATACAGCCCTCAAAGAGGGCAAGGGGTTCAAAGGAGCGCGGCGTCACCCTCCTTGCTGAGGTAAGCTCAGTGATAAACCGCTCGTATCCTTCTTTATCAAGGGCGCAGTTTATGTAATCAGCTCCGCCCTTACCATAACGCGAACCAAAAAAGGCCTTCTCCATATTTATAGACTCAAAAGTCAGAACAGGAGATACGGCATCATAAAAAAAGAGCGAACCTTTGCCGAGAAGGGCCTGAATGGAGGCTGCAAGAGGTTCTGAGGTAAGAGGGCCGGTGGCGATAATCAGCGGCCTCGCCGAAGGTATCGCGGTTATCTCTTCTCTTATGACCTCAACACCTTTTTCTTCGAGTATCTTCGTGGCAAGGCGCGAAAAAGCATGACGGTCAACGGCAAGTGCCGCCCCTGCGGGCACACGTGTCTTTAAGGCCACCTCCATGATGATGGAGCCAAGCTCCGTCATCTCACCCTTAAGGGCGCCATGCGCCGTATCTACCCCCAGTGATTTAAGGGAGTTGGAGCATACGAGCTCGCCAAGACCCTCCATGGTATGGGCCTCGGAATACCTCCGCGGCTTCATCTCGTAAAGTGAGACCGTGCATCCAAGAGACCTTGCCATACAAGCTGCCTCAATACCGGCAAGACCTCCTCCTATAATAGTAACCTTACTCTCAGCCAAGACCTACCCCTCCCTTTCAGCACATTATAATAACGTCATGAAGAAAATCAATCAAGGCTTCCATGAGAGAGACGGCATGAAAACCCTCCGCCCCTCCCCGCCAAAAGTACTCCTTTAGAGCATGTCTTGCCAGAGAAGGCGAAGTATGTTATTTTTTATATATGAGAGATAAAAAAATCACACTCGTAAGGGCCCGCCTCATCATTGAGGGGCGTGTGCAGGGCGTATTTTTCAGGGCCAGCACAGTGCGCGCCGCAAGAGAGGCTGGTATTACCGGTTGGGTCTGCAACAAAGCCGGCGGAACTGTAGAGGCCCTGCTTGAGGGTGATAAAAAATCTGTGGAGAATGTAATAAAGTGGTGCCGCGGCGGCCCTCCCATGGCAAGGGTAGATAATATAAAGGTTACATGGGAGGATTATAAAGGCGAATTTACGGAATTTTCCGAGAGATAACCTGAAGGGCCTCCCGGCGGCTTACGTCCGGTGCGGCTTATCATTTAAAATTAACCTGTGAGATACATTTTAAATAAGATACCGGTACGCAGCTGCATAACCCTTGCCTTTGTTCTGCTGGCAGGCATTACCTCCGGGTGCGCCCACCATAGTGAAGAGGCTGTATTTCTCTATCCCGGCCAGCACGGCCTTCAAGGCTACTCCAGCGATGGTGATACCGTAACCTACGAAGATAATGCCATTAAGATCAGCGTAGAGCAGATAAAAAATAAATCCTCGCTCCACTCTCCCCTGGCCGAGGAGCTTCTAAAAGAGGGCTTTGTCCTCTTAACAATGGAGATAAAGAATAAATCAAGGCAGCGGGCCCTCTACGACCCGGCCATTACGTCACTTCGTGACAGTAAGATGGGGTACTTCAAACCCATGGATTTTACAGACCTATACATGATGAAGATAAAGAGCAAGGGCATTAGCTCATCGCTTACAGGCGCGGGGGAGATTTTTTACGACCTCGCCGAGAGAGTAGCGCCCGGGGAGGCAAGCTCGAAGATACTTGTCTTTCCGTCCCTTACAGAGAATGTCGAAGAGGCGGAGCTTGTAATGAAGAGCATCTATATAGGAAAAGATATACTGGACCTTACCTTTAACTTCATCCTCAGGCCAAAAGATAAAAAAGGGCCCGAGAGTAAACCTCAGCCCCCTGTAATAGGGCCTATCTTCAAATAAGCCGGGATAGTATTTCGCCACTTTAGGACAGAACACCTAAGGAGCAAGACAAAGAAGTATGGCTCCGGGGCATTACATCATCCACTCAGGGGATATATTTCTCAATCTTTTTGCCTGCCTCTTCGGCCTTTTCCTTTACCTTCCTTGCCCTCTCCTTCATACCGTGCATCTTCTTCTCGTACCTCTCAACATGTTCGGCGGCCTTATCCGTTTGTCTTCCGATGAACCTCAAATAATCGGCGCCGCCAAAATAGATAAAAGCCAAGAGAGCGATAATCCCTATGATGATACCTAAGAAGAACTTCAATACCCCATCCTCCAGAATAAATAATCCCTGCGATAAGCCTCAGCACAGTGAGGCCATAAAGCGCCGCCCTGGGCCGACTTCTGCCCGCCCTTACAGCCCCAGTCTAACCTTTAGATCAAGGGCGTCCTTATATACATCTGTCCTCTTAAGGCCTGATTCTCTTGTAACAGCCTTCACCACTTCCTTAAGGGGCAGCCCCGCGCGCAGCAGCTCTTCCATCATGGCGGCTGCCTCCGAGGCATCAGGCGCCTCTCTCTCAAGGCGATATACAACGGCCACCTCGCCTAATATGGTCCTGCCCTCCATGGCGGAGATGACCTCAGACAACGTACCCCTTAAGACCTCTTCATGAATCTTTGTAAGCTCCCTTGCCACGCATACAGGCACGTCTCCGAGGACTTCGCAGGCATCGGCAAGCGATGCCTTCAGGCGGCGGGCCGTCTCAAAGACCACGACAGTGCCTGCCCTATCGGCGCGAAGAGATAGATAAAACCTCTTTCTCTTTGCCGCTGTGCGGGGGACAAATCCCATAAAGCTGAAGCTATCCATTGAGAAACCCGAGACAGTAAGGGCTGATATAACCGAAGATGGACCGGGAACGCTCCTTACAGGTATGGAGTGTTCAAGGCAGCTTTGCGTCAGGCGAAACCCCGGGTCTGATACCCCGGGCGTTCCCGCATCTGATATCAGCGCCATATCACCGCCCCCATTAAGGCGGCGCAGAAACAGGCCGGCCTTTAACCCTTCGTTACTCTCAAAACAGCTCTCAAGGGGAGTATTTATACCGTGGCGTGAGAAGAGTTTTCTTGCTACCCTCGTGTCCTCGGCGGCCACAAGGTCCACCTCTTTTAGAATCCGCAACGCACGCAGAGTTATGTCTTCCATATTTCCTATGGGTGTAGAGACTAAAAAGAGTGTGCCCGGCAGAGGGGCTTGTGATTTTTTTTTCATCCTATGAGGTTACTTTTTCTTATCAAAGACAATAGCAGCGGAAAAGGTCATTATAATGGCAAATACCGCTATAGCGGTCACATCAAGTACAAGTGGCATCTCGGGAGTAAGCCTGCCGCCTGCGGGCAGCAGGACGTGTTTAAATGAATCCACACCATAGCTAAGGGGGTTGATAAAAGAAAAAACCCTGATGGCCTTTGGTATAGCCTTTATTGGAAAGAGCGCTCCGCTTAGAAAAAACATGGGCAGCACTATGAAGTTCATTATCACGTTAAAACCCTCAAGAGAGGTTAAAAAGGAGGCCACAAAAAGCCCGAGGGCCGTAATGGCAAGGGCAAGCATGGTCATGAGAAGTATCATGGCCAGAAAATCCGTCACACCTACATCAAGGCCCAGGATAGGGGCGATAAAAAGCAGAAGCGTACCCTGGAATACAGCCAGCGCCGTGCCGCTAAGGAGTTTACCCACAACAATAGTCACCCGTGATACAGGGGCAACAAGCATCTCGCGTAAAAATCCGAACTCTCTATCCCAGACAACGGAGATAGTAGAGAATATGGAGCTGAAAAGTATGGTCATACCAACTATTCCGGGCAGTATAAACTGGATATAATCAGCCCCCTCGCCTACGTCGATAATCTTTGTAAAACCGGCCCCAACAATAAAGAGCCATATAAGGGGCCTCACCATGGAGACGATAAAACGCCCCCGCTGGCGAAAAAACCTCTTGAACTCTCTCATTACTATGACGTATACGGCCTTGTAGGAAATCATCGACTCACCTTGAATATGTTCAGCGCCTACTTCTCGCCGCGCCCCTTCCATTGCCGGGCCCCATGGCACCGGACCATGGCGATACAGTCTCTTCCCTTATCTCTCTGCCTGTAAGGTGAATAAAGACATCCTCAAGGCTCGGCCTCTTTAAGCTTACGGAGTAGACCTCTGCCCCGGTGGACTCAAATAGCCGGGGAATAAACTTTTCTCCGCCCTCTACATTAAAGGAGAGCCCCCCGTCAATGACCTTGGCCTCCAGGGAAAACTTTTCCTTAAGCTCACGGGCTACTCTCTCATTGTCAGCGGTCTTCAGATATATGGTATCTCCCTGCATGGATTTTTTCAGCTCCTCGGGCGAGTCGCAGGCTATTATCCGGCCGTTATCAATAATCGCTACACGTCCGCAGATATCGGCCTCCTCCATGTAATGGGTAGTCATAAATACGGTATTGCCGAATTTTTTTCTCGTCTTCTCTATAAAACCCCATACATGGTTTCTTGTCTGCGGGTCGAGCCCCAGCGTAGGCTCGTCAAGAAAGAGCACCCTTGGCCTGTGCAGAAGCCCGCGCGCCACCTCCAGCCGACGCTTCATGCCCCCTGAGAATTCCCTTACAAGGTCATGAGACCTGCTGGAGAGCCCCACCACCTCGAGGAGCTCGTCTATACTGCTCTTTGCAGTCTTCCTGTCCATGTCGTACATATAACAGTGAAACTTCAGGTTCTCATAGGCTGTGAGCTGATTATCAAGGGTAATCTCCTGAAAGACAAGCCCAATGGAAGAGCGCACCTCAGAAGAAGACTTCCTGCAGTCATAGCCGTTCACCTTAACTGTGCCCGAATCATAACCAAGAAGTGTACAGAGGATATTTATGGTAGTGGTCTTCCCGGCGCCGTTTGGTCCGAGAAAACCGAATATCTCGCCGGAGTAGACATCAAAAGAAATGCCGCGCACCGCAGAGACTCCGTTATATTTTTTTACAAGGTTACTGACCTTGATTATGGAATTATTTTTTTTCATCTGGAGTAATACCGGTTATAGTGGGAGGGCGCGTAAGGTTGTGTCATTTCGCCGTAGCCATTAGAGCTTAATCAGGCTAAGCAGCGGACCTCAGAAAAAAGCTGAAGGTAGAGCCAAGACCAGGTTTGCTCTTCACCTCAAGCCTGCCGTTATGACCCTGGATTATGTGTTTAACAATGGCAAGGCCAAGCCCGGTGCCGCCAAGCGCTCGGCTTCTGGCCTTATCCACACGATAAAATCTCTCGAATATCCTTGATATATCATCCTCGGGGATGCCCAGGCCCGTATCAATTACGTCAACGCAGACCTCGTCTCCGAGACTCCTTGCCGTAATAGTTACATGACCTCCGGCAGGGGTGTATTTTATGGCGTTATCAAAGAGGTTCACCACCACCTGCTCAAGCCTGTCCCTGTCTCCGAGCACTGTTGGCAGCACCCCGGGCAACTCGGCCTTTATAGTGACCTGCCTGTCTTCAGCGTCCTTAACACAGCCCTTTACAGTGGAGTGTATCAGTTCCTTCATATCCACAGTATCAGAGTTAAGAGATACTGCGCTGGACTCAAGGCGTGATAGTATGAGCAGATCGTCTATAATCCTCGACATACGCGTAGCGTGACGATCTATAATCTCCAGAAATTCCCTCTGCTTCTCCCCGTCAGTATCGGCATCAAGAAGGGTCTCGGAGTAACCCTTTATACTTGCCAGCGGGGTTCGAAGCTCATGTGAGACATTTGCCACAAAGTCTTTCTTAATAGTCTCTACACGTTTTTCCTCTGTTATCTCACGGAAAAAAATCAGGAGGCTCCGTCTCCCGTCATCGCCGAGAAGCACCATCCTGATATTAAAGCACCTCTCGGCCTCGTCTATCTCTATCTCCTCAGGGGCCTCGCATTTATTGCCTAACAAGCACTCTACAGCCGAGAGGAGTGTAGAACTGTGGATTATCTCCCTGATATGCCGACCCTCTACCGGCAGGTCTAGCGAGAATGAGCCCACAAAAAACGGGTTGCAGTACTGCACGTTGCCGCGATTGTCAAGAACGGCTATACCCGTGTGCATCTCTCTGGCTACGGCTTCAAGAACAAAATGTCTATCCATTAAGAAAAACCCTTAATTGCCAAGGCAATATTACAGTGTGTCAACATAACAGGGCGTCTTAACACGGGCTCCAGCGCTACGTGATGCCTTCCGTACTACAACCCGGCCCCGAGGGCCTACTCCACGAACCTGTATCCCGCTCCCCGTACGGTCTCAATATATTTTCCGGCGTCCTGAAGCTTGACGCGAAGCCGCCTTATATGTGTATCAACGGTGCGCTCTGTAACGTAACAGTCCTCGCCCCAGACGCTGTCAAGAAGTCCGTCTCTGGAGAGGACCCTTCCGTGTGAGGTCATAAGCTTATGGAGAAGCTTGAATTCTTTTGTGGAGAGCTCTACAGGCGCTCCGGACATGCGCAGCCTGTGTCTCGCGATATCAAGTGTCAGCTCCCCGTGCGATATAGTCTGCTTCTCCTCAGCGGCATGAGAAGAGCCCGCCCTCTTGAGCACGGCCTTTACCCTCAGGATAAACTCTCTGGGGCTGAAGGGTTTTGTAACATAATCCTCTGCCCCGAGCTCAAGGCCCACTATCTTGTCTATCTCATCGCCCTTTGCAGTAAGCATTATCACAGGGATATCTCGCGTAGCCTCACCCTCTTTGAGCCTTTTGAGAACATCGGTGCCGTCCATATCAGGCAGCATAATATCAAGGACTATAAGAGAAGGTCCCGATGCAAGGGCCAACTCCAGGGCCTCGGGGCCGTCTTTTGCCGTAAGCACTGTAAAGCCCGCGCGCGAGAGTGTATAATCAAGGAGGTTAAGTATATCCTCCTCGTCATCAACAACGAGTATCTTATAGCCCTTACTCATCTTTTATAAGCTCCCTGACGCGCGCCTCTATATCATCCCTTATGCGCCGTGTCTCAGCAAGGGGTCTGCCAAGAGGGTCTTCAATGGGCCAGTCGTATTTTTCGCCTTTATAGGCAAGAGGACATATCTCGTCGGCAGAGCAGCAGCCAAGGGTAACTACGATATCGGCCCATTCGAGGGCCTCATCAGTAAGCTGGTCCGAGGTCTGGCGGCTTATATCAATGCCTTTTTCTCTCATTACCTCTATAGTCGTGGCGTTTACAAAACCCGCGGCGTATGTCCCGGCGCTTCTCACCTCGACCCTGTCCGCGCCATGAAACACTGCAAAACCCTCTGCCATCTGACTCCTGCACGTATTACCAACGCATACAAATAGTATCTTTTTAATGCCGGCCATATATATCCCTCTTGTAGAACCTGCAAAACTTCCCCTTGGGCTCAGTTATCAATACAAGCCCCATCACCATAGATGCCCTGCTTTTGATGCTCAGTCAAGTAAAAAAAAACAATACCCGGGCCGGCTATATACCGGACCGGGTAAATATTCCACATCTAATCGCTAAACCAACTTCTCGCACATGGCACTTCTATTACCACTCGCCTGTCTCAAGAAACTCATGCATGGAATTAGCGGCCCTTCTGCCGTCACCCATGGCGAGTATGACTGTAGCTCCGCCGCGTACGATATCACCGCCGGCAAAGACGCCTCTTTTATTAGTCCTTCCCGTATCCTGATCAATTATAATAGTGCCCCATTTTGTAATGCGCATATCAGGGGTAGAGTGAGGTATTAGAGGGTTAACGTCATTACCTACGCTGATGATGGCCACATCGCATTCTATGGTAAACTCCGAGCCCGGTATCTCCACCGGGCGCCGCCTGCCAGACTCGTCAGGCTCGCCAAGCTCCATCTTTACGCACTCCACAGCGGTAAGTTTACCCTCATGGTCTCCGATAAAACGGACAGGGTTAGTGAGAAGCTCAAACTTCAGCCCCTCCTCCTCGCCGTGATGAATTTCCTCGGCCCTTGCCGGCATCTCCTCACGGGAGCGCCTGTATACGATGGTAACCTCCTCCGGACCAAGGCGCAGCGCAGTTCTTGAGGCGTCCATGGCCGTATTACCGGCACCGATTACTACCATCTTCCGTCCAAGGAGCACGGGTGTATCATAATCAGGAAACTGATAGGCCTTCATGAGATTCACCCTTGTAAGGTACTCGTTTGCGGAGTAGACGCCTACGAGGTTCTCACCGGGGATATTCATTAGCTTCGGGGCTCCTGCGCCGGTGGCTACAAATACAGCCTCATAACCATCGGCGAAGATCTCATCAATGGTCTCAAACTTGCCGATAACAGCGTTAAGCTGCATCTCAACGCCCATACGCTTCAGGTAATCCACCTCTGCCTCTACTATCTTCTTCGGTAGACGAAACTCGGGAATACCGTAAACAAGCACGCCTCCTGGCATATGCAGGGCCTCAAAGACAGTAACATGGTGGCCTTTTTTTATCATATCTCCGGCGACGGTAAGCCCCGCAGGACCCGCCCCTACAACGGCCACTTTCTTCCCCGTAGAGGTAGGTATTACAGGCACGGCCACCTCGCCGTGGTCACGCTCAAAATCAGCTGCAAAGCGTTCAAGCCTGCCGATGGAGACGGGGTCGCCTTTTTTTCCCACAATACAGACCTTCTCGCACTGGTCTTCCTGCGGGCATACCCTGCCGCAGACCGCGGGCAGCCCGTTAGTCTCTTTTAGCTTATGCGCTGCCTCTAAAAACCTACCCTCGGCTATATACTTTATAAACCACGGGATATCAATATTAACAGGACAGCCGCCTACGCAGAGGGGTTTCTTGCACTGAATACAGCGGTTGGCCTCCTCCATGGCCTGCTCAGGGGTATAACCCATGGGCACTTCGTAAAAATTACGAACACGCTCGGCGGCAGGCTGCTCCGGCATAGGCGTCTTGGTGGGAGTGAGTTTCTTTTTCTTCTTATCCTTGGGATCCATATCCGCCTATCCCTCCTCGTAACATCTGGGACCTTCGTGGTAGGTTAACTCCTCCATAGCCCTCTTCTCTTCGGTAAAGTATGTCCTGTTACGTTTTATTATCTCGTCAAAATCCACCTCATGACCATCAAACTCCGGCCCGTCAACACAGACAAAGCGTGTCTTGTCGCCTACGGTCACCCTGCAGGCACCGCACATGCCCGTGCCGTCCACCATAATAGGGTTAAGGCTTACAAGGGTATGGACATTAAAGGGTTTGGTCACATTACATACTGCGCGCATCATGGGCAGAGGGCCCACGGCAAGGACGAGGTCTATCTGCACGCCTTCATCAAGAAACTTCTGCAGGACCTCTGTTACAAAACCATGATGACCGTAACTTCCGTCATCAGTAGTAACGTGGAGCTCATCGGAAACATCCTTCATCTCTTTTTCAAGGATAACAAGGCCGTGAGTTCTCGCGCCGATGATGGATATAATCTTATTGCCGCCGGCCTTCATGGCCTTTGCTATGGGCAGCACGGGAGCCGTGCCTATGCCGCCGCCCACACAGACCACGTTGCCGTATTTTTCTATATGCGTGGGGTGACCAAGGGGACCAACGGCATCGAGTATAAAGTCGCCCTGATTCATGCCGCAGAGTATGGATGTGGATTTGCCCACCTCCTGCACAAGGATAGTAATGGTGCCGTCCTCGTTATGCGAATCCATAATGGTAAAGGGCACCCTCTCGCCATGCTCATCAGTGCGTATCATGACGAACTGGCCGGCCTTTCGCTTTTTGGCTATGCCCGGGGCCTTTATCTTAAAGATATAAACTCCGTGGGAAAGCTCTATCTTCTCTGTAATCTCATACATAAAGGGCTCCTTTACCTTTTTAGAAAACTCTTAAGAATGAGTAACTTTTATATTTTAACAAAATAAAGTTATGATGGCAACATCCAAAAGACCGTTGCGGCTGAGGAATAAACCTCAAAAAGACCGAATAAAGAAAGGTTTCAAGGCAGGCTGAAGCTCTCTCTTGCCATGAAGTTATATCACTTCAAGGTCTATCCAGAACTCTCTATTCCCTTTGGCGCCTTTTATAGGAGACTCCACGGTCCCGAGCACACGGAACCCCGCGGTAAGAGCAAATGCCTTAATGTCTTCTACCACCATCTTCCGCACCCCGGGGTCTCTAACCACACCGCCCTTTGCAACGTCTTTTCTCGGGGCCTCGAACTGCGGTTTTATAAGGGCGAAGACCCGTCCGCCTGTTTTTACAAAACCCTTCATAAGGGGTAGGACCTTTTTAAGGGAGATAAAAGATAGGTCCATAACAGCCATATCAATAGGGGCCCCGACTTCTACGGGGTCAAGGCGGCGAATATTACAGCCCTCAAGGAGGTGAACCCTAATATCGCTACGAAGCCCCCAGTCTATAATGCCCACTCCAACATCAACGGCATGTACAAGAGCAGCGCCGCGCTTCAGGAGACAATCCGTAAACCCGCCCGTGGAAGAGCCTACGTCCATGGCCGTAAGGCCTTCTGGTGAAAACCCCGTGGCATCAAGCAGGCCCGCCAGCTTCAGCCCTCCGCGGCCCACGTAAGGGGGCCTTTCCTTTAAGGTTATAAGCGCATCAGGGGCAACGACGTGTCCGGCCTTATCAACCATACGCCCCTTTACAGAGACGATTCCGGACATGATAAGGGCCCGCGCCTCCCGAATACTCCCGGCAAGGCCACGGCTGAAAACCGCCTCATCAAGCCTTATCTTTTTTGCCTTTTTAGCAGGAACCAAGGTCATCTTGAATTATTTTTTAAATATAGATAGAAAAGAGAGATAAAATAGAATGGTAAAAAACAAATCGAGTCTCGTAAACCGATATAACCCAAGCCACTGCCGAACATAAGGGTCAACCCGCGCATCACACCCCTTGCCACAGGGTCTTTTAGTTGGCGACTACCCTGGGCTTAATATCAGAGCTAAGAAAGGCCCTTATTGAGTCTTCTATGCCCCTTTGATCAAGCCCGAGCTGAGCCCGGAGCTCCTCCTGCGAGCCATGCTCAACATAGGCATCGGGCACTCCTATTCTCTTAACAGGACAATCTATGGCCATCTCCTCAAAGAGCTCGAGCACGGCGCTGCCGAAACCGCCCTGCAGGGAACCTTCCTCAACGGTTACAACCCTGCCGGTACTCCGCGCAAGGCGCACAATAAGAGCTTCATCAAGGGGTTTAATAAAACGCGCGTTAACTACAGCTGCCTTTATGCCGCTTTTTTCAAGTTCCAGTGCAGCGCCAAGCGCAGGGGCCACCATGGAGCCAATGGCCAGTATGGTTACATCAGAGCCCTCTGCAAGAACCTCAGCCGTGCCAGGTTTTATGTAAGAGAAAGCCTCTCGGCTGTAACCATCATCAACGCTGCCTCGCGGGTATCTCAGGGCAACGGGAGAAGCGTATTTTACAGCGGAATACATCAGATTCCGAAGTTCATTCCCGTCTTTTGGCGCCGCCATTATAAGGTTCGGCAGGCTCCGGAGATATGCTATATCAAAGAGGCCGTGATGAGTTGGCCCGTCTCTGCCTACAATACCCGCGCGGTCAAGGGCCATAATAACATGAAGGTTCTGCAGACAGACATCGTGACAGACCTCATCAAAGGCCCTCTGCAAGAATGTGGAGTATATGGCCGTAACAGGTATAAAACCCTCTCTGGCAAGCCCGGCTGCAAATGTAAGGGCATGCTGTTCGGCGATACCTACATCAAAAAACCTCTCGGGGAATCTTTCCTGAAAGGCCGTAAGCCCTGTGCCTCCGGGCATGGCCGCCGTAATGGCAACGACCTTCTTATTTTTTTCGGCGATATCCAGCATGGCCTCGCTGAAGACATTTGTGTAAGAGACAGAGCTGCTCTTTGGAACAATACCCCTCTTGGCGTCAAAGGCGCCCACACCGTGAAACTTCGATGGCTCCAGCTCCGCAGGTCCATAACCCATGCCCTTTTTAGTAAGGACATGGACCAGGACAGGCCCCTTAAGCTCCTTGGCTCCCCGAAGGGTATTTAGAAGAAGTCCCATATCGTGTCCGTCAATGGGCCCGAGATAATTAAATCCCAGTCCTTCAAAGAGCATTCCCGGAGTAAGAAAGGTAATAAGAGAATCCTCGGCCCTCTTGGCTATTCCCATGAGGCGGCCGCCTATCTTTGGGATGGATTCTATAAAACCCTCCACCTCCTGTTTGAGCTTCTGGGCGAACTGGCCTGTAATCTTACGGCTTAAAAAAGATGATAAGGCACCCACGTTCTGCGATATACTCATCTCATTATCGTTAAGTATTACAACAATGTCTTTTTTAATGTGGCCGGCCTGATTCAGCCCCTCAAAGGCAAGCCCAGCCGTAAGAGAGCCGTCGCCTATAACGGCCACGACCTTATTGGAGGCGCCGGCAAGGTCACGTGCAGCGGCCATGCCAAGGGCCGCCGAGATGGAGGTGGAGGAATGACCCACGCCAAAGGCATCGTACTCGCTCTCGGAGATCTTTGGAAAACCGCTTATACCGCCGCGTGTACGAAGAGTATGAAATAGGTCTTTTCTTCCCGTAAGTATCTTATGTGCGTATGCCTGATGCCCCACGTCCCAGACAATTCTATCCCGCGGGGTATCATATACATAGTGCAGGGCAACAGCCAGGTCCACGGCTCCAAGGCTTGAGGCCAGATGCCCTCCCGTGTTGGAGACAACATCTACGATAAGAGCGCGCACCTCAACGGCAAGGTCTTTAAGCTCATCTTTATTAAGCCCCTTCACGTCCTCGGGTACATTTACGCTATCGAGTATCTTGCTCATTGTCAGAGCCCCGTAGTGTAGGGCTAACTCCTTCTTGAGATTATATAAAAAGCTATCTGCCTTAAAGGTTCGGCGCTCTCTCCAAAGCCCTCAATGGCTTTAATGGCCGAGTCTACAAGCTCCTTGCCAAGGGCCTTTGATTCGACAAGCCCGAGAAGCGACGGATAAGTTGCCTTACCCTTATCAGCGTCACCGCCAACGGCCTTACCGAGCTCCTCAGGAGAACCCTCTACATCAAGTATATCGTCAAGTATCTGAAAGGCAAGCCCAGATGCCTCTGCGTACTCTGTAAGGGCCGCAAGCTCCCCGGCGGAAGCACCGCCAAGTATGGCCCCGCACCGTACAGAGGCGAGTATAAGCCTGCCTGTCTTATGGGTATGTATGTACTCAAGCTCAGGAAGCGATATCTCAAGACCCTCAGACTCTAAATCCACGACCTGCCCGCCTATCATCCCGCCGTGGCCCGCCCCTGCGGCAAGCTCCCCTATTACCTTTACCAAAGCCCCGGCATCGGAGAGGGGAGACCCGGCGATCATCTCAAAGGCCGATGTTAAGAGGGCGTCTCCTGCGAGAATGGCCATGGCCTCGCCGTACTCTTTATGACAGGTAGCCCGGCCCCGTCTAAGGTCATCATCATCAAGGGCAGGCAGGTCGTCATGAATGAGCGAATACGTATGGATACACTCAATGGCGCAGGCGGTATTAAGGGCCGCTCCGATGTCACCTCCAACGGCCTCTGCCGAGGCCAGGGTAAGCACAGGACGAAGACGCTTGCCTCCGGCAAAGAGGCTGTAACGCATAGCCTCATTAAGAACACTCGCATGCCCGGCAGCAGGGGGGATAAGGGCACCAAGGGCCTTATCTATAAAGGCCTTCTTTGCCTCTAAATATTTTTGAAGATTAAAAGTGTCCATCTAAAAAATAATATAACAGACTACAAACTAAAACACAAGAATACCCGCCCCCATGTAAAAAGGAGAGAAATATAAAAAAAGACCCCTCTCTTATAAAGCAAAAGGGGCCTTTCATTAAGGTAATGTAAGGGAGCGAACCCTAAACCCTGCTTACGTTTGAGGCCTGAGGTCCCTTGGGACCGTCTGTTACCTCGAACTCCACATCATCGCCTTCGTTAAGGGTCTTGAAGCCTTCGCCCTGAATCTCTGAATAATGGACAAAAACATCTTCACCGGACTCCTGCTGAATAAAGCCAAAGCCCTTGGTCTCGTTAAACCACTTCACTTTCCCTTGTGCCATTTTACTCCTCCTTGTGCCGGCCTTTTGCTTATCTCGGCCGTTTGCTTTGTTGCGGGCCTCTTCGCGAATACAAAAAAAGGCCATAGGATTTCATAGAAATCATCCATAGCCTTTACAAAATCATAATCGCAAAAAGATACCTCGTTAAAAAAAAATTATCTTACTCTAACAGTACCGCTAAAAGATGTCAAGTGTTTTTTCTACCTGATAAGCTCAGATACAGGCACCACCTCAATCGCGCTTGCCTCCATGAGAGGGATCATCTCCTGCAAAGCCGCTAATGTCTCGGGGTAAGGGTGCCCTATTGCTATGGCAGAGCCTCTTTTGCGGGCAATATCAACAAGTATCTTTAACTGCCCGTCTATATAATTAACGTCCCTCTCATTATCAAGAAAGACGTCTCTTTCGGCATGCCGGATCCCGGTATCCGCTGCAAGCCTGGGACCGATGGAGGCAGAGGTAGTGCGGCTATCCACAAAGAAGAGCCCCCGTTCTTTCAAAACAGTAAAGACTGTCCTCATACCGGCCTCATTCTCAGTAAACCTTGAACCCATGTGATTATTGGCCCCAATGGCATCAGGGACAGACTGAAGGTCCTCGATAACTGTCTTCGTAATAAGCGGTCCCGTCATGGCGGTAAGCAGGACGCCTCGGCCCGCATGGTTAACGGCGCTGTTCTTCGGCTCCATTGGCAGGTGTACGAGCACATCATGGCCGCTAAGGGCTGCGATACGTGAGACCTCGCGCGAATGCTTCAGATGGGGCAGGACTGAGATGGTGATAGGTGACCCGATACTCAGTATCTCATTAAGGCGTGTTATACTGCCGCCCATATCATCTATGAGGATAGCCACCTTTGCTGCAGGGGAAGAGACCTTGCCGGCGGGTAAAGGCTCTTTATGAGGCGGCCCCGCCTCTTTAACAGAGGCCGTCATATCAGGGGGCGCCGATACCATTACCCCGTATTTCAAGACTACAAAGGCCGCGGCAAAACCAAGGACAAAACCTATAAGAATAAGCCCCCAGTTAAAGGAGGCACTTTTTTTGCGCCCCCTCTTTGTTCTTTTTTTTCCCACAGGGACTAACCTTCTTGAGATTTATAGAGGGCCCTTTTAACCGGCCTTTTTATACTCCAGGCTGGCGCCTTTAAGACCCTTGAATATATACCAGCTCTTAAGATACTCTATGGCCCTCTCGAGCTGGATATCCTCACCCTTTACCTGCGTGACTTTGTTCTTCTCTACGATATGAATCTTCCCGTTCTTCTTACTCCCCTTTTTGCTTCCCTCTGCGGCAAGGTGACCGGAAAGGTCTTTTTCTTTCAGGTGTTTCCTGTTGCCACCGGCGCCCACCTCGATATCCGGCTCAATACCCTTTGCCTGAATGGACCTGCCCGAGGGGGTATAGTACTTGGCCGTGGTAAGCCGGAGAGCTGAACCATCGGCAAGAGGCACGATGGTCTGCACAGAACCCTTGCCAAAGGTGCTTTCGCCTAAGATAACAGCCCTCTTATGGTCCTGAAGCGCTCCGGCGACTATCTCCGAGGCACTGGCGCTGCCGCCGTTAACGAGGATTATAATAGGGTAATCTGGCTGAGTGCCCTTGGCCTCCGCCTTGAAGACCATGCTCTGTTCACCACCGCGGCCCTTTGTGTAGACTATAAGACCGGATTTCAGGAAAAAGTTCGATACGCCCACGGCTTCCTGAAGGAGCCCGCCGGGGTTGTTTCTAAGGTCGAGTATAAGCCCCCTGAGCTCGCCATTTTTCGGCTTTAACTTAACAAGGGCTTTTCTGAGATCACTGGAGGTATTTTTCTGAAACTGCGCGATACGGACATAACCGATATTATCTTCCTTGCTCTTGAATTTAACGCTCTTTATCTTGATAATGTCCCGCTTAATGGTAAAGGGCCTGGGCTTATCAAAACCTTCTCTCATTATGTATATGGTAACTTCCTCGCCCTTTGGCCCGCGCATAAGCCTCACGGCTTCATCAAGGCTCATATCACGCGTAGATTTCTTCTCTATCTTTACTATCTTATCATTGGCCTTGATACCGGCCTTCCATGCAGGTGTATCCTCAATAGGGGCTATAACCGTAAGGATCTTATCCTTAATGCCTATCTGAATGCCCACACCGCCGAAGACACCCCTTGTACCAATCTTCATCTCCTTATACTCATCGGGGTCCATAAAACTTGAGTGAGGGTCCAGCCTGCTGAGCATGCCCTTTATGGCGTTATATATGAGCTCTTTTGTCTCTTTTTCTTCCGTATAATCACGCTGAACAAGGCTGAGAACATCGGAAAATATCTTCAGGCCCTCATAGGTGTCTGCAGGGACAGAGACTGACTTTGCTGAAAAAGTTATAGTTGCGATGCCAAAGACCATAACCGCCGCTATAATACCGGCTATAATTCCCCTGGACCTGTAAATCCTCTTCATATACCTACTCCTTCATTTGATTAACTTAACGGCTTTTAAAATCCAGAACATGAACCTGAATATCTACCTTTTGGCCAGCCACTTCACCGGGTCTTGCGGCACTCCTTTTTTACGTATCTCAAAGTACAGACCCGACTCGGCATAAGGCCCCGTCTCCCCTACAAGGGCCACGGCCTCGCCCTTCGCCACCTTCTCGCCCCGGCTCTTCAGTACCTTATCAAGGTAAGCAAAGAGGGTATAAAATCCGCCCCCATGGTCAAGTATAACAAGTTGGCCGTACCCCTTCAACCACCCTGTATAGATAACACGCCCGTCGTAAACGCTCTTTACGCTCCTGCCTGCGGGAGCGCTGATTATTATACCCTTATTAAAGGTAATTGTCTTGAATTTCGGATGCCGCACCTTGCCGTAACGTGATTTTATGGCTCCCGAGACAGGCATCATGAGCCGTCCTTTCATGGCCCCAAACCCGCTATAGCTGCGCCCAGCATCCTTATCGAGCCTTGATATAAGCCCGGATAGCTCCCTTGCCGCCTCTTCAAGCTCCTTTAGTATCGCAAGTCCCCTGTCTTTCTCTCTCCTTACCTCGGCAAGCAGAATAACCTTATCACCCTTTAGAGACTTTTGCTCGGCCTTTTTCGATATAAGCCTCTTAGTGGCCTTATCAACTCCTTTTTTAAGGTCAATAAGCCTCTTTTTCTCATCCATACCGGCCTTGAGCTTTGCCTCGAACTCCGCGAGCATGGCGCTGTCATAATCCGTAATAACAGTCATGTACTTATGGCGCCGTGCGATATCAATGGGGTCGTTGGCCCCCGGGGAGAAGGCCATATTAAGTATCTCGCCGCTGCGCATCTTGTACATGGCCCGGAGTCTCTCTGCAATCGCGGCCCGCATGGCCCCGGTCTCTCTTTCCAGAGACCTCGCCTTCTTATCGGCCCTCTTAATCTTTATCAGAAGATTCTTCTTCGAGCTCTTTAACCTTGTAAACTCCTTACCTGTCTTGATAATGTTTTTGTTCAGCTTATTTATAGTCAAGAGAATAGAGCTCTCTTTTCTAAGAATCTTCCTTACCTTATGACGCTCCTGACCAAGCTTTTTCTTAACATCAGCAAGTTTTTCACTGTCCCTGGCGGCTTTTCCGCCATGAGCAGGCAGGGCGGTGAGGATAAATAGGGCCGAGACAAGTACCACGAAGACCTTTTTTACCCTTGCCCTCTTCATGCCTTTAAGAACCTGCCCGTTGAGATGATGCTTCCTATGGCCCCCGTAAGCGTACCTATAAGAGTGTTAAGGGCGAATATAACAGGTACGGAGAGGGGTGTATCCAGTACAAAGGCAAGATAATCCGGGACATTATAACGCAGAAGCAGTAGTACCGCAAAGACAAGAAGAGAGGCCAAGACCCCGCCCACAAAGCCCTCTATTAACCCCTCAATAAGAAAGGGCAGGCTTATAAAGGTATCAGATGCCCCGACAAGCCTCAAAACCTCTATCTCCTCACGCCTGGCATATACCGTGAGCCTGATTGTATTGGTGATGACAAATACCGCCGCCGCGCCGAGCACGGCACCTATAATTACGGCCGTTAACTCGAAAAACTTGAAAATGCCGTAGAACTTCCTTGCCCACTCCTGACTATACTGCAACTCATCAACCCATGGCAGTGACTTTATTCGCTTTACCACGAGAAGTATCTGCTCCGGGTCCATGGTCTGCGCTCTAAGCCTTATCTCAAAAGAGGCGGGCAGAATCCCTTTATCCATGCCCTCAAGTATGCCTGAGTGCCCCTTGAGCCCTTTTTTAAGCTCTGCCATGGCCTCTGCTTTTGATACATAAGAGACCCCCTTAACCCCTTTAATCCGCAGGAGCTGCTTTTGCATGCCCTTTACATTTCCGGCAGGGACAGAGTCCTTTATATAGGCTACAGCATTGGCATTATCACCCCATGAACCAAAGAAAGAACCCAGGTTTAAAAAGACTATTAAAAAAAAGCAGCATATGGCGAGGGAGAAGGCAAGGGTAAGGGAGGTAAGGATACTCGTAGCGAGGTTTCCCCTGATGGCGGCAATGGCATCGGAGACAAAGAAACGAAGGCTTTTGGCGCCCGCACTCATGAGACTAACCTTCCTGTCTCAAGCCTTATGGTTCTGCTGCCGAATTTTCTAACTATCTCCATATCATGGCTCGCTATGACAACCGTAGTCCCTCTGTTATTGACATCACGGAAGAGCTCTATGGTCTCCATGGAGAGCTTATGATCAAGGTTTCCCGTTGGCTCATCGGCAAGTATTATAGTGGGCTCTTTCACAAGGGCCCTTGCGATGGCAACACGCTGCTGTTCGCCTCCTGAGAGCGAGAGGGGTTTAAAATTAATCCTGTGCTGGAGCTTCAGATAACTCAGTATCCTTAAGACCCTGTTTTTTATCTCTCTCTTGCCAACGCCCATGACAACAAGGGAGATGGCCACGTTGTCAAAGACCGTTTTACCGGGCAGCAGCTTAAAGTCCTGAAAGACAAAACCCATACTCCTTCTGAGCCGGGGGATCTCCTCTCGGGGGATTCGTGAGTAATTTCTGCCGTCGATTATTATCTGGCCGTCAGTGGGATTTTCAGCACCGAACATGACTTTCAGGAGGGTGGATTTTCCCGCGCCGCTGGGGCCTGTGACAAAGAGAAACTCGCCTTTTTTTATCTTAAGCGTAATATCCTTTAAGGCCAGCGAATCGTTGCCAAAGGCTTTTGAGACATGAAAGAGGTTTATCATAAGAGAACTGGTCTCATCTACAGAGTCGACGAGTTTTTTGAGATTAGATAAGGTTAAATCTGAAGGGTGTCCTGTTGGTGAAATTATTTATTTTTTATTAGAAATACAACGAATATTATCCCAGTTGCTTTAATTCTTGTCAAGGTCTAATAGGGGTGCCCGAAGGCCTGAGAAAGGACTTAAGAACAAAAGGGGGAAGCCTTAAGGCAACC
>JBHHUP010000011.1:0-32014 GCA_046753845.1 Thermodesulfobacteriota bacterium | reverse complement strand
CTACAAGGCTTATAGCATCCTTTGTTTGGGTGACAAACCTAAATCAACAGATCCATTAATTGGCATACAGTTTCTAATAAACTATGATGGAGAACTATATAATACTAACGAGTTGATTTTGGATTTAATTTCACTATGGCAGATGTTTTTGACTAATCATTCGTCAATCGATATTTCATTTTTCTCAAAAGTGATAGACGATTACCTTAGGGTAAAGCATATAAAAGATACAATATATAGCGCCCCTATGCCTAAAGGCCTCCTTGATGACGCAAAACGTTTGGCAATAGAAAGAACACATATAGATATCTAAGCAGTAGTGGCTGGGCACGGCCCACCATTCAAATTAAAAAAATGAAAAACATCCTAATAAAAGGCGCCCGCGAGCACAATCTCAAGAACATCGACGTAGTAATCCCCCGCGACCAACTCGTGGTCATTACCGGTGTATCCGGCTCGGGTAAATCATCACTTGCCTTTGATACCATCTACGCCGAGGGGCAGCGGCGGTATGTGGAGAGCCTCTCTGCATACGCACGGCAATTCCTTGAGCAAGTCGATAAGCCCGATGTGGAGTCCATCGCCGGGCTCTCGCCATCTATCGCCATTGAGCAGAAGACAACGAGTCGAAACCCCCGCTCTACCGTGGCCACGGTAACTGAGCTTTACGACTACTTGCGCCTCTTATTTGCCCGTGTTGGCAGGCCCTTTTGCTATAAATGCGGAAAGGCAATTACCGCCCAGAGCATCGAGCAGATGGTGGAGCAAGTCATGAGTCTGCCCGAGGGGCAGAAGGTTATCGTCTACTCCCCTCTTGTGCGGGGACGTAAGGGCGGGTACAGAAAAGAGCTAAATAACCTCCTTAAAGAGGGCTACACAAGGGTAGTGGTTGATGGTGAGACGCGCGACCTTGAGGAGACTATAATACTTGATAAACGGAAAAAACACGACATAGACGTTGTCATAGACAGGCTTGTCATTAAAGAGGGGCTCATGGCGCGCCTCGGCGATTCCCTTGAGGCGGCAACGCGCCTGTCCGACGGCCTTGCCCGTGTGGAGGTAATCGGGGGCGAGGAGTTTTTTTTCAACGAGAACCTTGCCTGCGTAAAGTGCGGCATAAGTTACCCTGAGATAACGCCCGCTTTTTTCTCCTTTAACAGCCCTTACGGGGCATGCACGGAGTGCAAGGGCCTTGGCGAGGATTTTTACTTTGATCCGGGCCGTGTTATCACCGACCCAGCTTTGTCCCTTTCCCGCGGGGCCATAACTCCGTGGAAGTCAAAGGACGGCAAGTCCTGCATACCTTATTACTCTCATATCCTGAGGGGGCTTGCCGCTTTTTATGGGTTCAGCCTTGATGAACCATGGGAGAATTTATCTGAAGATATAAAGAAGATTATCCTCTACGGTACAGGCGAGGAGGAGATAGATTTTCACTACGGCATGAAGAAGGGTGATTACTCACACAGGGGCCCCTTTGAGGGGGTAATAAAAAACCTTGATAGGCGTTATCACGAGACTGAGTCTGAGTCCGTGCGAAAGGCCCTTGAGTCTCACATGAGCACAGAGTCATGTAAGGCCTGCGGGGGGTCGCGTCTGAAACGAGAGGCCCTCTTTATCAGAGTGGGCGGTAAAAGCATATTTGATGTAGTAAAGATGTCCATAGAAGAGGCCGCTGGTTTTTTCAAGGGGCTGAAATTAAGAAAAATTGAGGTTGAAATAGCCCGCCGTATTCTAAAGGAGATTGAAGAGAGGCTGGGATTTTTACTTAACGTAGGGCTTGGTTACATTACCCTGCATAGGGCCGCCTCTACCTTATCGGGCGGAGAGGCGCAGAGGATACGCCTTGCCACGCAGATAGGCTCAAGCCTCGTTGGCGTATTATATATCCTTGATGAGCCCTCCATAGGGCTGCACCAGCGTGACAATCTAAAACTCCTTGGCGCGCTGAAAAGGCTTCGCGATATGGGTAACTCCGTAATAGTCGTTGAGCACGATGAGGAGACTATGCGCGAGTCCGATTATATCGTAGACATGGGCCCCGGGGCAGGCGGCGGCGGGGGGGAGGTTGTCTCATGCGGAACTTATGATGAGATACTTGCCGATAAGGCCTCCCTTACGGGCAGGTATCTATCGGGTGAGCTCTGTATCCCTCTGCCGGTGAAGAGAAAAACCGCGGGCAAGAGGGTTTTAAAGTTTAAAGGACTTAGCGCCAATAACCTTAAAAATATAGATATTGATATACCTCTGGGGCTTATTACCTGCGTAACAGGCGTATCGGGCTCAGGTAAGAGCACACTTGTCCTTGATACCATATATAAAAATCTCGCTAAAAGGCTCTATCACAGCAGGGCGCGCGCCGGGGCGGTAGGCGCGATTACGGGCCTTGAGTTTATCGATAAGGTTATAGCCATAGACCAGACCCCCATCGGGCGCACGCCGCGCTCTAACCCCGCTACATATACGGGGCTCTTTACATTTATCCGCGAGCTCTTTAGTAACCTTCCGCAGGCACGTGTGCGGGGGTTCGGCCCCGGCAGGTTCAGCTTTAACGTAAAGGGCGGCAGGTGCGAGGCCTGCCGCGGTGACGGCCTTATAAAGGTGGAGATGCATTTTCTCCCCGATGTCTACGTTACCTGCGACGTATGCAGGGGCCTAAGGTACAACCGTGATACCCTGGAGGTGCGTTTTAAGGGTAAGACTATTTCTGACTGCCTTGGACTTACCGTTACCGAGGCCCTGGAGTTTTTCGCTAACATCCCCCGCGTAAAGGCAAAGCTGCAGACCCTCTCTGATGTGGGCCTCGGCTATATTACCCTTGGCCAGCCAACTACCCATCTATCGGGCGGCGAGGCGCAGCGGATAAAGATCTCACGGGAGCTATCAAAACGGGGCACCGGTAGAACCCTCTATATACTGGACGAGCCCACTACGGGGCTGCATTTTGCCGATATACATATGCTTATCGATGTCCTTGGAAGGCTTACCGAGGGCGGTAACAGCGTGCTTATTATAGAGCATAACCTTGATGTGATTAAATCGGCTGATTACGTAATAGACCTTGGCCCCGAGGGCGGCACCGGCGGCGGTGCCATCGTTGCCAGCGGCACGCCTGAAGAAGTTGCCTCTGTAAAGGGCTCTCATACGGGGCTGTACCTTAAGGCCGCCCTTACCCGCGGCGCCGCCTTCACTTAAAAAGGGCTACCCTCCTTATGCGCGGATACCTTCTTTTATTAAGCCTGCTGATTCTTACGGCATGCGCCCACGGCGGCCATGAATCAGGTAAACCATATAGAGGTATAGCCTCATGGTATGGGCCGAACTTTAACGGCAAGCTCACGGCCAGCGGCGAGGTCTATGATATGAACGCCCTTACGGCTGCCCATAAGACCCTGCCTCTGGGCACCATAGTAGATGTTAAAAACCTTGAGAACGGTAGAACCGTAAGGCTTACCATAAACGACAGGGGGCCCTTTGTAAGAGGGCGCATCATAGATCTATCCTACAGGGGAGCAAGGGTCCTTGGCGTAGTAAAAAAGGGCACGGCGCGGGTATCTGTAACCCCCGTTGGAAGGGATAATCGGTATATAAAATACATAAGGGTTAGTGATAAGGGCAGCGGGGAGTATACCGTGCAGATAGGGGCCTTTACGAACAGGGAAAACGCGCGGAGGCTCCTGAGGGCGCTCGGGGTTGAGCTGAGTGGGGCTTATATATCAGAGGCAGAGGTATCGGGAAGGCTCTTTTACAGGGTAAGGGCCGGAGACTTCGCCTCAAGGGACGAGGCCCTAAAGGCGGCCAAAGACCTTGCCTACGAGGGGTATGAGGCTGTTCTTCTTAGAAAATAAAGGGTTTTTCACCTCTTTATTTCTTAAAAAACCCTGCTTTTGGGGGATAGACCGGGCCTATGAGGCTGTGTTAAAGTCTCAACGCGGGGTGTGAAAACATCTTACTTCTTAAGGGCAGTCTCATTGATTTAGGGACAAATTATTAAGAGATCCCTTAGAGATAGAGATATTTAACGCTGCGAGAGAAGTGTAGAAGTCCGGTAATGAAGGTAAGCCCCGATGCCCTCTACCCGTACTGCCTTGTTCAGCGGGCTCACTCGGGGGGGGTAAAACCCATAAGACTCTTGAGTTAATCTTCGGCTATGAGTTAAATTCAGCTCATGCGGCCGGATTGTTACGGGTGCGGCTGTAAATATTTTACAGGGAGGTGTAAAATCCCCCCATCTCTTTATTCACCTTGATACTTGAATCCATAGATAAGAGGAGACGCGGGATGAGAACTGAGAACAGAGGGTTTATTTCAAGAAGGTCTTTAGACGGTTTTATTCTTTTATTTTTCTTCTTTTTTCTCATCTCACTTCCTCTTGCCGCCTCTGCCGCGGGCCCGGAGACTACCCGCGCGTTCAGCGGCCCTGCCGTTCCCATGGTGCCGGCAAAGCTCGCAAAGGTTACCATGGCCCCGCAGAGGGGCGTGGATGTGCCCCTTGGTTATGCCATTGATAGGCAGAGGCTGAAGGCCCTTAAAAACGCTCCTTATGTAACTCCCAAAGGCGGCATTCAGCCAACTCTGCGAGAGGACCCCGCGGTAAAGGCCAAGGCCCCTGCGCCCCTTGCCCCGGGCCTTATTAAGAACTTCGAGGGCATAGACGACGGCGGACAGCCCGATGGTTTTCTTCACAGGCCTCCGGACCCAACAATGGCTGCAGGAATTAATCATGTCGTTACCGTAGTCAACTCCACTATTGATATTTATAATAAAGCAGGTGGTCTTGTCATTGAGTCAAGCCTTGCCGCGTGGTTTGCCTCAGTTGCACCTCCCGGGGGCCCCTTTGACCCCAAGGTTGTATATGACGCGGCGGCCGGGCACTGGATGATTATAGCTCTGGCCTCTGATTCCTCCTCAAAGGCCGTCTTTCTTCTCTCCGTATCCCAGACCGCTAACCCGACGGGTGCGTGGTGGAATTACAAGATTAACAGCGTTACGGCCTTTGGAGGCAGCGCATGGGGGGATTACGAAGACATTGGTTTTGATAATAAGACACCGGGCAGCGTATTCATATCATCAAATCAGTTTTCCTTTAGTTCGGGTTTTTTCACAACAGCTCAGTTAGTCACCTTGTCCAAGTCCGAGCTTTATACGGGCGGGCCACTTACCCTCTTTAAGACGGTAGGCCTGCAGAACAGCGACGGCTCACTGGCTTTTTCCATACGTCCTGCCCGTACACAGGGGGCCTCAACCGGTGAGTTTATGATAAACTCAAGGTCCGGAGGCGGCACCGGTCTAACGCTCTGGAAGGTTACCCATGCATTTCCGGCCGCACCTGTAGTCTCAAGGCAGGCTACGGTAAATATCGGGGGATATACGCCCGCTCCAAACGCGAGGCAACTCGGGTGCGCCAATCTGCTCGATACCATTGATAACAGGATATATAACGCCGTATACAAGAACAATAAACTATACGCCGGTTTTACCGAGGGCCATAACTGGGGAAGCGGCACCGTGGCGGCCATAAGGCTTCTTGAGATAGACACGGTCTCCAATACCGCCGTTGTTAACGAGACCTACGGCTCAGACGGGCTCTACTACTGGTTTCCCGCAGTTACTGTAGACGGCTCCGGTAATATAATCTCAGTATTTGCCAGGAGCGGCGTTACGGAGTATGCGGGTGTACGCTACAGCGGACGCCTTACAACGGACCCGGCCATGCAGGCGAGCCTGCCTCTGAAGGCCGGTGAGACCTGTATTACGGGTTCTCGCTGGGGAGACTACTTCGGCATAAGCGTAGACCCTACGGATAATGCCAATGTCTGGATTTACGGCGAGTGGGCCAAAGACGTAGCGGGTGTTACCCCTGTCTGGGACTGGGGTACATGGATCGGCGAGGTAAGTTTCAGCGTTGCTCCGCCGCCGCCTGCCGTAACCCTGACGTTAACGCCTGATACCTCTACGGTAGCGCGCGGTGGCACCCTCGGTTATCAGATCTCCGCCACGAACACTACTACATCCAGGCAGTGCCTTGATTACTGGGAGAATGTCACGCTTCCAAGCAGCGTGACCTATCCTGTCTCCGGCGAGCTCTTCGGCCCTGTACACATATGCCTGAACGCAGGGGCCACGAAGAGCGTACATATGACAAAGAGCGTACCCATGAGTGCCCCGGTGGGGGCCTATCTCTATAACGGTTATGTGGGGCCCTATTCTCTTGTAGATAACAGTGATATGTTTAACTTAAATATTACGGCCTTAAGCCCGGCAGTAAAAAAACCGGCCGCCTCATGGCGGCTTTTAGAGAACGGTTTTAGAGAGTAGAGGGGGGCTAATAAAGAGTTTTGTATTTTCTGCCGCGGGTCTAAGAGGGCCCCGGCAGATTTTTTTGAGCACTTAACTATAAGATTTTATTGATGTTATTCTCTAATGAGAGACGTAATATAAAGAAAATAATGCCATGAGGGCTTGAAATTATAAATTTTTTAGCTATGATAATTAACATAAAAAGATGTTGAAAAACAGGCGTAGACATACTTGGACTCTGTACATGGAGGTCTTGTCCAGGGGAATTCCGGTGAGAGAGCAGGGGCTTATCTGCAAGATGTTTTAGCCCCGGCAGGGGATACCACTGTATCAAAACCAACAAGTAACAGACAACAAGGAGATGATTCATGGCAATGCAGAAAAATGTTAAAAGGTTATTTACTATAGGGGTCTCATTCGTGCTCGGGCTTGGTTTGTTTTCGACTGCTCCTGTTCATGCCGAGGTCGGGCCCTCGTCATCTACGGATAAGACGGTCTTAACCCTTGAGTCTGTAAGGCAGAACTACCTTGCCTCTATGAGGGCAAAGAAGTTAAGGGGTGAGCTTTCGAGTACGGCCGCATCCCCAGAAGACCCCCTGCAGTGGCTTAGAAAGGTAGAGCACAACAGCGTAAACATGGTGACAAACCGCCTCTCCAGTGACGAGCAGAAGGTGGTAAGTCTTGAGGGCAAAGATTATTACGTGCCTAACGCGGATTATGGTTTTGCCTTTAAAGAGAACCCCTCGCTCCGTTACGCCACCGACCCTCTTACAGGGAATAAAATAGACAAGTCCATGGCCTCTGCATATGCTGATTACCAGAACAAGGTGCTGTACTTTGAGTCCGAGCAGAGCTACAGGGAATTCTTGTCTGTTTTTAGTAAGTAAAGAGGAGATCTTAAGAGTTATATGATTAAAGGCGGCACGGAGTTTTTCTCCGTGCCGCCTTTATCCATTATGGAGAGATTAAGGCGAGCCCGTGGCTTGTGATGTTATGCTCTTCCGCCAAGAGCAGGGATAATCCGCTGCCCCTGACGGAGTCTTTTATTACTCTTCCAGTACCGCGTTAAAGAACTCCCTTGCCTCTTTTCCGTCCCAGATCCTCTCTCCCGTGACCTTGCCGATGATAAGGCCGTCTCTTCCGATAATGTACGTGGTGGGCAGGTAGACAACCTCGTATGTCTTTCTTACAGCGCCCTCGGGGTCTATGAGGACTGGAAATTCGAGAGGGTATTGTGCAAGAAATTTTTTGACGTTTTTTCTTGCAAAGAGCCCCCTGTCTCCGGCCACGGCAATGACAATGAGGCCCTTACCTTGAAATTTTCCGCTAAGACGCGCCAGCGAGGGCATCTCTACTCTACAGGGTTCGCACCACGTGGCCCAGAAATTCAGCACCACAAGACGGCCTTTCAGTCCTTCAAGGTTTGTCTCTTCACCATCAAGGCCTTTAAGTGTAAAGGGCGGGGCCGGAACCCTTGTTGCGGGACGAGTGAGACCAAAGGCCTCGAAGGAATCCTCGCCCATTGTGGGCCCGGCCAAAACCAGCAAGAGTAAAATAAGTATGGCCGGCGCCATTGTACTTTTATTCATTGCTTTCTCCCGTAAATTAGCGTGAGTTTTTTTTAAGATACAGAAGTATCTGCGCTTTCTCTTCCGTTGTCATGGGAGGTCTCTGCCTCTCGGCCATTCTTACCTCCATGACTCCAACGAGGTGCTCCCACTGGGCGTAGGTGTTGCGGCGGGGGTGGGCAAGTGCGTGACACGTGCCGCATACCTCTTTGTAGGCCTTTGCACCCTCGGATTCGGGCTCGGGCAGTGGAGTGGTTCTCAAGGCGCAGCCAGTGAAGAGCAGGGCTGTGAGCATAGCAAAACTAAAAAATCTCAGCATAATAAACCTCCAAAAATTTGATTAGAACCCGAGCTTGCTTTTGCCCTTCTTTGCGGCATACCGGATGCTGGCCGCAGTGGGCAGTTCCACGTACCATGTAAGGCCCACGCGGTATTTGTCCTTTAGCTGCGGCCCGTTAAGGTCCTGAAAGAGGGGCAGCCCCACGCTGATATCGATTATATGCATGGGAAATGGCTGCCACTGCAGACCCAGGGTTGTGGAAATTTTGTGTCCTCCGTAGTTATCCTCATCCCAGAGCGGCGTCATTATGGGACTTGCCGCGTCACCCTGCACGGCGCGGCCCGATTGACCGGTGTGAAGCTCGTCCATCTGCCCCTTAATGGAGTTCTGGTACCTGCCGTTTATCTGAAACTGTACAAGGGTATTGTATCGGAACTGGTACATGGCGTAGAGGTCGTAGCGGTACTGGTGGCCGAGTCTGTAGCCGCGGGAGTTCTCGTATAACCTCGGCGTGTACGTAAGGTTTGCTCCCCACCAGAGCGGTGAGCTTGAGCCCTGGTAAAGGAGACCCACCGAGGGGTCAAAGGTGCCCGAGCCCAGCTGCATGCCGTATGGAAGCTGCTCGCCCCTCCGCATACCAAGGGGGTGGTTGGCGTTCTTCTCGTTTATGGAGCCCGTAGGAAGACTGAGTCCGAGAAATAGCGATACCTGGCTGGTGGGCACAAGAGGGTCGTCGCTATAGAGGCGGTACTTACCCATGAGCATGGTATCGCCCATGCCCTCGGACTTCATATCATAATCTGGCGTCTTTGCCATCATCTTCATCATGGGGCTAAAGAGCATGTTCATATCCTTCTTCATCCACATGAACATGGCCCCGCCAAAAAACCTCTCTGTAAAGCTGTACCCAGCTGCTGCGTTAAGCATAGTCATGTTCATCTCCCGCTGCGCGGCCATGAACTTTCCCATGGCGGGCATGCCGGTCAGGGACTGGGGCTGGATCTCATCAGTGCCATCAAGGAGCCCCTCCATTTTCATGAACTCAGGGCTCACCTTAAAACGAAACTCATGCGTCTCAGGCACTCCGCCGCCGGCGATGTTCATAGGCATGTTGCCTCCGCATTTACTGCAGCAGAGCCCCATGAACGCAAGGGTGTCTGCGGGCATGGCAAAGAGAGAAGAGAGTAAGCATAGGACGATAATGGTTATTTTTATTCTCATAGAGAACCCCTAGTTAAATGGTTTATATCGATAACATGTGTGAGGCAAGGACGGAAATTGAGACAGCTCTTTGCCGGGGCCTCCTGAAGAAGGCGCAAAGAGGCACGGTTCTGCCCGTAGTACTCACAAAATGGATGATATTTTTTTTAAGTGAGGCTGTGCTGAGGGGGGTTCTCAGGCGGCATGGGGCGGTAGTTCTTGTATAAGTTTCTCTCTTCCATGAGAGGCGCACCCGGTATGGGTGCGAGGTAAAAAGATGCAAAAAAGGTTTTTCCGGGGAGTTCTTTAACAGAGAGGATATTCAGAGGGCTGCTCTCGTGCCTGCACCCCTTTAGGGAGAGAGAGTTTTTTCGTGAGGCGGTCCTGCCATGTTCATCCATAGACTTGGCCATATGGCAGGTTTTTTTTTTACGGAGCTTTTTTTTTTCATCTTACAGGAGGCAGCGCATTTTTTGTGATGTATGGCGCATGTAGGTTGCGTGCCGGCAAGGGAGCTGAAGCAGGGCAGGAGGAATGTTATGAGGACAAAGATGATTAAGCATTTTCTACTGAACATACTCAGAATTTATCATGGAGAGGAAGAATTGTACAGCGAGGTTTAAGGGTTACGGCTGTTTTTTAGGGCCTCCAAAATTTCAATGCCGCTGCTTGTGCCGATTCTCTCGGCACCGGCCTCTATCATGGCAAGGGCATCTTGAAGGGTCTTTATGCCCCCGGCGGCCTTTACACCGGCCCTGCCGGAGGCAAGTCTTGAGAGAAGCCTCACGTCCTCAACTATTGCCCCGTCTTTACCAAATCCTGTTGAGGTCTTTATAAATCGGGCACCGGCCCTTATGATAATCTCCGCGGCACGCGCTTTTTGCGCCTCATCAAGGTAGCAGGTCTCTATAATTACCTTTACCAGAGCCTCGGGTACGGCAGAGACAAGGTTGGCTATCTCATCCTCGACAGGGCCATATTCTCCGCCGTGAAAGGCGCTCTGGTTCATTACCATGTCTATCTCTTGCGCTCCCTCGTCAACGGCCTTACGGGCGGCAAGGACCTTTATTTCCGCTGCCTCGTACCCAAGGGGAAAGCCAACGACGGTGCAGACCTTTATGGGGCTGCCAGCAAGGAGCCTTGCTGCAAGGCCCGCATGGCATGGAGGCAGACAGAGGCTGGCAAAGGGGTAGGCGAGGGCTTTTCTCGCAAGCACTTCCACATCGGTTTTGGTGGCAAGGGGATTTAAGATAGTGAGGTCAATCCTATTTGCAAGCTCTTCTATGGTCATAATTTAATATATATAATACTTAGGTGTTCTTGTAAAGAAGGCGCAAAAAAAGGAAGGAAATAACTTTTTTCCTTCCTGAAGGGTCTTGAAAGACCTCTTTATGATACGCCTTTGGCTAAAGACGTAAGTAAGTAGAAACAAATTCGTTATCTTTGATGCTCCATACTAACCTCCTCTTTTGGCAACTCCCCCTGCAACTTTCTTAACCAGATCTCCCGGTTCCGGTTAATCCCCCTCTTCTCTCCTCAAGCTCCTTACCCCGCTCTTAGAGGACATATGTTATGAGAAGCGCAGCTATCATAATCGCGGTGAAGATAAGGATAATTCCCACTTCCTCTTTTTCCAAGAGCCTCAACGCAGGGCCTTTCTCCGCAACGTGCTTTACCCCTTTATCGTAAACAACTTTTTCACGATGATTACGCATTCGCCTCACCTCCCACTCACCACTATTTACCTCCTGTCATAGATGTAAATCTCTTTTTATCCTTCACTTATATTATACCCCTTTTTGTGAAAAATAAAAGAGTTATTTTATGAAATAGTGAATAAATGGGGGGGCGGCGGGATTATTCTTTAACGGTACGTTGATTTTTATGAGGTTTTTTTCTTGAGAAGGGAGAGTATCTTCTGGGCCGTTATCTCACCGCCGTGTATGCTGTCAGGTATACCTATGCCGTGATAAGAGCTTCCCGTGAGGAAAAGCCCGGGGTGTCTGGCCGTTGACTCTTCAATCCTCTGTACGCGTTCCTGGTGGCCTATGGTGTACTGCGGCATGGCTTTCATCCACCGGAATATGCGTGTAAATAAGGGGGGGGCGGTGATGCCGAGGATATCTTTTAGCTCACCTCGAACCATCTCGGTCATTTCTGTATCGTCAAGGTCAAGGAGGTGGCCGCTCTTTGCGCCTCCTACAAAACATCTTATGAGTACAGAGTCTTCGGGGGCGCGGCCGTCGAACTTAACAGAGCTCCACGTAGAGGCCATAATGCCCCTTTTCTCGGAGCGGGGCACTACAAAACCAAAACCCGTAAGCGGCTTGCTGAGGTCCTTTTTTTTAAAGGCCATGGTGACGGTTGCCGTAGAGGTAAAGGTTATCTCGCCGAGTTGACCTGAGAGTTCTTTATCAAGGTTGTGTACAAGCACAGAGGCGGCATGGGCAGGAGCTGCTATGACAACGGCATCGGCGAGGATGTTTCTTCCCTCATTAAGGGTCAGGCGGAGCCTGCTGTTTTTTGTCTTCTCAAGACCCTTTACAGCGGTATTTGTCCTTATCTTAACGCCCTTTTTTGTTATATCCCTGATAAGGGTCTCTATGAGATCCTGCATGCCGTCACGCAGGGTGACGAACATGGTCATCTTCTTTCCGCCTCCGGTGTTTTTACCTGCAGCGGCGCTCTTCTTAAAGTGCGCCATCTTACTGACCATGCCGCGGATCAGGCTGCCGTACTCTTCTTCGAGTTGGACGAATTTTGGAAAACTCGACCTTACGCTCATGGTATCTGGGTCTGCGGCGTGTATGCCTGCCACGAGGGGCTCGGCGATTTTATCAAGGACCTCGGCGCCGAGGCGTCTGCGGACAAAGTCTCCGAGGCTCTCATCGGAGTTGTCTTTTTTCTTTGGTATGAAGATTTCAAGAAGCATCCTGAGCTTACCCTTTGTGGATATAAGGGTGCTTAGCGCAAGGGGCATAATCTTCGTGGGGATCATTAGGATAACGCCCTCGGGCAGCTCGTGGAGCTTACCTCTTGAGAGCACAAAGGTCTTTCTCAGCCTGTCATTGGTAGGCAGGAGTTTCTCGTTGAGCCCCAGTTTTCTGCACAGCCCTATGGCCCAGGGTTTTTCCGAGATAAAGCAGTCCGGGCCGCCCTCTACGATAAAGCCGTCCTCTGTCTCGGTCTGTATATGCCCGCCCGCCCGCTCGGCGGCCTCAAGTATTACTATCTCAAGTTCCTGCTCAGGGGTCTTCTCTTGGCATAGGCTGTAGGCTGTGGCAAGTCCGGCTATGCCGCCGCCTATGATGACTACTTTTTTCATTAGAAGATATCAACGCCGGTTTTTTTGATAATATCGGCGAGCAGGGTGATAAACTCCGGTGTGGTGTTAAGGGATGAGGTGCGGGCGAATTTGAGCCCGGCGTTCTCCGCTGTGGCCTTAAAGAGAATATCAATGTCGTAAAGGGTCTCGATATGGTCGGCGGCAAAGCAGAGCGGCACAACTACTACGCCTTCCTTGCCGTCTTTTTTCGCCTTTTCAATGACGTCTTCCGTCTTTGGCCCGAGCCAGTCCACGTTAGAGCTTCCCTGGCTCTGATAGGCTGTGGTGCACTCCATTTCCAGCCTCTCGCTTAGGATGTCCGTTGTCTGCCGTATCTTCATCTCGTAGGCGTCGCCCTCGAGGGCCTCTCTTGGGAGGCTGTGGTTGGAGAAGATAACGAGGGCCTTGTTTTTATCCTCAAAACCGCTTAGAGCCTCATTGATTTTACCCAGTATAATATCTATGAAATCCCGGTTTACATGCCAGTTGGTGAGCATCTTAATCTTTGGCGTATCGCCGAGTTCTACGAGTGTTTTTTCTACCGTGCTATCGTATTTACCTGTGGCAACGGGGGATGTAAAAGGGGCCATGACAATGGCAACGGCCTCTTTTATGCCCTCGGTCTTCATCTCGGCGATGACATCGGGAATATAAGGGGCCCAGTTTAGCATTCCCACGTAGGTCTTGTATCTATCGCCAAGTGCTTTGCCGACCTCGGCGGCCTGGGCCTTTGTAATCTCCAGGAGGGGAGATTTGCCGCCTATGAGCCTGTAGCGCTCTTTCATCTTTGCCAGCAGCCCCGGTGGGATATATCTGCCCCTGAGGACATTTGCTATAAAGGGCTCAACATCATCAAGGCTCTCGGCTCCGCCAAAAGCAAGGAATAATACGCCCGTTTTTTCTTCTGAACTCATAACCTCTCCATTGTAGTGGTTGTATAATTAATTGCTTGAGAGCTCGTGTACGCTGTCTACAAGGGCTGCTACGCCGTCAACGGGGGTACCCAGTATTATGCCGTGTCCGAGGTTGAAGATATGACCGGGTCTTCCGCCGGCCTTATTCAGCACCTCTGCCGCCCTTTTTTTAATGAATTCGCGGGGGCCGAAGAGTACGCCGGGGTCCAGGTTTCCCTGAATGGCGCGGTCCGAGCCTATGCGTTCCCAGGCCGTATCAAGCTCCATGCGCCAGTCCACGCTTACAACGTCTCCTCCGGCGCGGGCGATTATGTCGATATAGGGGCCTGTATTGGTGCTGAAGTTTATCACCGGCACATCGCCTCCAACGGACTCGATGACCTTTTTTGTGTAAGGCAGTGCATATTCCTCGTAATCCGCGGCTCCAAGACATCCTACCCAGCTGTCGAATATCTGCAGCGCTTGCGCTCCTGCGTCTATCTGGGCCCTGAGGTATACTGCAAGGACATCACATACTTTTTCCATGAGCACCTTCCATGCCCCGGGGTCGCTGAACATGAGCCGTTTTGTATTGAGATAATTTTTCGAGCCCCCGCCTTCTATCATGTAGCTGGCAAGGGTAAATGGCGCGCCGCAAAAACCCAGGAGCGGCACCTTTCCGTTAAGCTCGGCTTTGGTGAGCTTTATGGCCTCAATAAGGTAGGGTACGTCTTTATAGGGGTCTATTATCTTAATGGCGTCTATCTGAGAGTTCTCACGGATGGGCCTGTCAATAACAGGGCCTTCATTCTTGGCAAAGTGAAAGTCAACGCCCATGCCCTCTAATGGCAGGAGAATATCGGCGAAGATAATGGCGGCGTCGAGCTCGAAGCGCCTGAGGGGCTGCAGTGTAACCTCGCAGGCTATTTCCGGGGTCTTGCACATCTCGAGAAAGGAGGATTTTTTCCTTATCTCCATGTATTCCTTGAGGTATCTGCCGGCCTGGCGCATTAGCCAGACAGGGGTATGCTCTACTGTCTCTTTTTTACAGGCCCGTAAAAAGGTCTCATTAGCCATAAAAGTCTACCCTCTCTCTCTGATTTTTAGTTCCCCGGTCTTTATATAAGTAACAAAAGTCATCTATCTTCTCTTGCCAAGGACTGATTAACCGTAAAGAGCGTTATGATAGAATACTTATAAGATTTTTTCAAGTTTTTTCCTATAGAGACCTTGCTCTTCTTGACAAACAAGGCATAATTATTGTAAGATATAACAATTTACATTCTAAAACTTTATGTTCAAGAGGATGCCCGGATGACAAGAAAGCTCACCGCAAAAGCCAGTAAAACGAATCACGCGAATAATTTGACGAGTCTCATAGATATTGGCAAGGAGAAGGGCTTTCTCTCTTATGACGAGATAAACAAGGCCTTTCCCGACAACAATTTTTCTGTTGATGAGATGGATGGTTTTCTCGATACCCTTGGTGACCTTGGCATTGATGTTGTGGATTCTGACGATAGGGCAGAGCCTGCAAAGCGTCCAACTGAAAAGAGCGTTGCTGCAGAAGCCGATAGCGTTGAGGATCCTGTACGCATATATATGCGTGAGATGGGTGCGGTGCCGCTCTTAAAGCGCGAAGAAGAGATTGTCTACGCCAAGAAGATAGAAGACGCCGGTAATGAGCTTCGGACCCTTACCCTCTCAAGCCCCTTTGCCGTAAGAAAGGTCTTGCGTACCACGCAGCGGATTAAGGAGAATAAGGCTACCTTAAAAGACCTTATGGAGGACGCCGAGGAGTACATGCCTTTTGATGAGGTCACTGTTAAGAAGGTGATAGCAGGTATTGAGAGGATAAAGAGAAGAAAGCCCGAGGGTGCTTACAGGCTTCTGCTTGAGACCAACCTCAGCTCTCTCTTTATCAGAAAGATTATAAAAGATATCGTCCGTTTTGACCGCCTCATCGAGAGAGAAGAGAGCAAACGCGGTCCTAAAAAAGGCCGCCTCGCCTCAATGCGGGTAGCAAGAGCCTTTGTGCACCTTGGCATGGAGAGAGAGGAGCTTGCGGAGCTGACTCGTCAGATAAAGGTGCACGATTACCATATGTGGGCCGCCAAGCAGAAACTCATCGAGGCCAACCTGCGCCTTGTCGTCAGTATCGCCAAACGCTACATAAATCTCGGCCTTAAGTTCTCTGACCTTATCCAGGAAGGTAACATCGGGCTCATGAAGGCCGTTGACAAGTTTGATTACAAAAAAGGATACAAGTTCTCTACCTACGCAACATGGTGGATACGTCAGGCCATCACGCGCTCCATAGCGGACCACGGCCGTACCATCAGGATACCCGTGCATATGATAGAGACGATAAACCGCCTTCTTCAGACATCAAGACAGCTCCTTAAAGAGCTTGGCCGCGAGGCATACCCAGAGGAGATGGCTATCAGGATGGAGATTCCTGTGGCAAAGGTGCGGAGGATTCTCCGGCTAATGAAGCAGACCCTCTCACTTGAGACCCCCATAGGCGATGATGAGGAGAGCTCCCTTGGAGACTTCATTGAGGACGAAAAGTCCCTCTCTCCCGTAGAGGCCGCAGTTGATCAGGACCTCTCGGACCATACGGATATCGCTCTTAGCGGACTTACGCCGCGCGAAGAAAAGGTTCTTCGCATGCGTTTTGGCATCGGCGAGAGGCAGGACTATACTCTTGAAGAGGTAGGAAAGGTACTTGGTGTAACGCGCGAGCGTGTACGTCAGATAGAGGCCAAGGCCATACGCAGGCTTCGCCACCCAACAAGGGCCAAACTCTTAAAAAGCTTCGCTGACGGCTAAGGGGCAGGGGGCCAGGTTAAAAGACAGGTGCAAAGTGGGTGAGATTTTTGTGAGAGAGTCCGCCTAAAAAAAGTAAAAACTTACAGGTCTGGCTTTGCTTTTTGCAACCAGATAAAATTCATAAAGCAAAAGGGGCCCGAAGGGCCCCTTTTTTGTAGGGTGGGCACTGCCCACCGGAAAAATGTTTTTTTTCGGGTTATGCCCGTGGCCGGGTTTTGAAAATAATGATGTGATGGGATATACTTCTCGCAATCCACCCTACTGGGCTGTGTGGGAACGCCCACCATAGAAGAGTTCCAGAGTTTGTAGGTTGGGTGGAGTGAAACATAACCCGTCCATCATTTTCCTCTTTGCTTTTCGCAGGCAGAGCTATGAATAGATGTTTTGATGGGTTGCACTACGTTCCACCCATTCTACAAAACTAATTTATTTGGGTAAACGAACTCGTTTTTTACAGTTTTCCAGATGGTTTCCGCGAGGCATGGAAAAACGTCACTGATGTGGTGGGCCGTGCCACCCTACCTGGCTAAATCTTTCAACAATATTAGTGTCCTTCTGCTTGCACTTGATTATCATGCAAAATAGACAATAAGTGCAATTACTAATATTGTGGCAAGTAAGACTAGCAGAATTGGTAGACGATCCTCCTTAGTAATTTTTGTTGAGTAAGAGTCGTTTTCATGAAAGCCCGCGTGATACCAAACTCTTGACCAGAAACTTTTTTTCTCTCATTTTTTATCATGATTTTCTCAAGAATTATTACGTGCATGAATCTCCAAATCTTTCCCAAATGCGGTCTGCCCACCAGTCCGCAATTGTCTGATTTGTGTCATAAACAGGGAGGTTATTAATAGTTTTGTAGGTTGGGTAGATCGTAAGGGAAACCCAACAAATTAAATCTCAAATCAATAAAAGACGTATACTGGATTTGGGAAGATATCACAAAGGTAGATTGCAAAGCAAAGTTTCCTGAGGTGTCATTACATATCCTTGAACCTCTCGGCAAAAATCTCTTCCAACTCCTCCAGACTTACCCCCTCTATAAGGACCCTCTTGTCTTTTGACCTCTCGCCTGATGTTATCACTATGGATGATTTTTTCAGGCCAAGGGCCTTTGATAGCAGGGCGATAAGGGCCTTATTCGCGGCGCCTTCCACTGGCGGGGCGAATAGTTTTATCTTTAGGGCGTTGCCGTGCAGCCCGCTAATCCCTTTTTTTGAGGCCCCCGGCTGTATGCGGAGCCTTATGTATGTGCCCTCTTTACCAGCTTCGAGAAAGGGGAATTTTGATGAGCTCATTTTTAGGCTGACCCTTCTGCCCGTAGGCGTGCGCTTACCGCTATGATGCTGTTATGGGAGTTTGGGGGGGATTCAGTGGGCCTTGAAGATAAGGCGGTTATCGTTGTGAAGATTTTTGAATGAGTCTGTATGCCGCGCGGCCGGGAGCCTCTCCGTCCCCCTTGGCCCCTGATTCTGTTAAGACCGTGCCTGCGACATGGTCGACTTAGACTTCCATTATAGGGGGAAACTACCCCTTACAACCTGCCCGGGGTTTAGCGGGTGAAGTATTTTATCTTATTTGCCTCTGTATCGGCCTTTTCCGATTCTTCTTCGGCCATTAATATCTTTGTCGTGTGGTAATCCAGGAGAGCGCTTAGGGAGGCCTCGAACTCGGCGCGTTGTTTTCTCAGTCCAACTATTTCTTTGCCGATATCTGTTGAGCGCGCCTGAGATTGGCGGATGATATCATCGCCCCGTACCTTTGCCTCGGCGATTATGAGCTCCGCTTCTTTCTTCGCGCTCTCCTTTATCTCGATGGACATCTTCTGCGTGGTTGTAATGGCTTCTTTAAGGATGGCCTCGTTTTTTTGAAAATGGGTAAGCATCTCCGAGAGCTCGCGTATTTTTTCCTCAAGTAGAGTCTTTTCGCGATTCGCCTCTTCAAGGGCGCCGGCGGCCAGGTCTTTTAGAGAGTCTACCTCCCGCGTGTCGTAACCAAAAGCCTTTTTTTTCAAGGCGTATCCTTTTATCTCAATAGGTGTAATCTTCACAGCCCACCTCCTGTCTTAAGCTTGAAGGCTATCTCAAGCATTGTGGTAATAAAAAACCGTCTTACGAAAATAATGGCGAATATTGCTATGACCGGGGAAATATCCATGCCACCGAGGCTTGGCACATAGCGGCGAATCCTGTAAAGCACGGGCTCTGTGGCCTTGTAGAGAAACCTTACTATAGGGTTGTATGGGTCGGGATTAACCCATGTGAGTAGAGCACGTATAATTATTACCCAGATGTAAAAACCCAGAGCCATATCCAGTATCTGCGCTACGGCCTGCATCAGGTTTGAGATAACGAACATATTTTATTAATAACCCCCATACAATAAATTAAGCTACACCATCATAAAAAATAACCTATTTTTAGTAAAAAAGCAAGATTTTAGCGGTGTTTTTTCTTGTGATGAAGAGTAGACTTTTGAGGATTCGGGAAGAGAAAACCGGATAAAATTTTTAAGACGCAAGAGACAGAAAGGGCGATCAAATTATCTCTCGGCAAACCGTCTTGATGTTGCGCAATCATTGCCTGTCTTTTACCGGGTGCGGTATATTCAGCCTATCTGTGTTCAGGCAAAAAGTCAAGGCGGCAAAGGGGAGCAGATGTAGCGAAGTTTGAAGTTGAAGACAAAATAGAGGGTAAGATTGTTAAGACTTTGTATCGGCCCGATTACAGAGGAGCTTATCTCTTACTTTTTGCCGGAGAGTTTCTCTGCGCGCTCTGCGGCGGCCTTTACTGCCGCAGCCGTTATATCATTAAAGTCAGAAGCAGAAAAGACCTTCAGGGCCGCCTCTGTGGTTCCGCCGGGAGATGTAACCATTTTCCTCAGTTCCCTGAGTTCATGCTCGCTCCTGCACGCCATGGCGGCTGCCCCCATAGCGGTCTGCAGGACAAGGGCGCGGGCTTTTTCGGTTGGCAGCCCGGCCTTTACACCGGCCTCTACAAGGGCCTCCATGAAGAAAAAAAAGTACGCAGGGCCGCTTCCGCTAATCGCTGTTACGGCATCAAGAAGACCTTCGTCCCCAAGGGTTACGGCGCTGCCTACGGATTGGAAGAGGCCCTCTGCCACAAGAAGGTCTTTGGCCTCTGCGCCTGCGCCGGCGGTAAGGACGGTCATGCCCTCTCCAACGGTGACGGGGATATTGGGCATGGCACGCACTATGGGGATATTGGCTGCCCTGAGGCCACCCTCACGTAGTGAGTCGAGAATACTTGCCGTGGTAATTCCGGCGGCTATGCTGATGATGAGTTTGTTCTCACTTCCTTTGGGGCCTTCTTCAATTAGCTCAGGCGCTATCTCCTTTAAGAGACCTCCTATATGATGGGGCTTAACTGTGAGGAAGATAACGTCTGAGGTTTTTACGGCCTCGGCGTTAGAGCCGCGGGGCTGAACGCCGTAGGTTTTTGCAAGATACTCAAGGCGTGCCTTAAGATGGTCAGTGATTATGATAGAGGAGGGCAAGGCGGTCTTGGCCGAGATGAGTCCCTTGATGATGGCCTCGGCCATGTTGCCTGAGCCTAAAAAACATATAACAGGGCTTTTGTTACTCATATTACTTGGCCTTCTTCCTTGAGGCCATGGTCTTTTTGGGCTTCTTAGGAGCGGCCTTCTTCCGGGCCGCGGGCTTCGCCGTCTTAGCGGGCTTTTTAGCTGCCGTGGTCTTTTTTGAGGTGGTTTTCACTGCCTTGGTCTTTGCTGTTGCCGTCTTTTTTGCGGTCTTAAGCGCTGTCTTCTTGGGAGCTGTCTTATTTTTTGGAGCGCTCTTGGCGGTTTTAGTTTTTTTTGTTTTCTCTGCCGCCGGTTTTTTTACGCTCTTTAAGGCCTTGCCTTTAACGGCGGCGGAGTTTTTCTTTTTTGTGCCCTGCGCGGCGCTCTTCTTCGAGGCCGCTGACTTGGCGGCCTTTTTGGTCACAGCCGCCTTTTTTGCCGCCGGTTTTTTTACGGCTGTAGTTTTAATGGTTTTCAGGGCTGTGGTTTTGGCCTTAGGGGCGGCTTTTTTTGCAGCCTTTACCGCGCTTTTTTTACTCACTGTTTTCTTTTTAAGGATGGGCTTTTCCGCGGCCTTTATCGTTTTTTTCTTCCTTGCCGCGGGTTTTTCTTTTACCGGGGCGGCCGCCTTTTTTGCCGCTTTCTTTTTCTTGGAGCTTAGGGCCTTGGGAGGGGCCGCTTTTTTGGTCTTGGCGGTTGTTTTTGCGGCCACTGCCTTTACGGTTGGGGCTGATTTTTTCTCTGCCGCAGCTTTTGTTGTTTTCTTTGTTTTTTTAGGTGTTTTTTTCATACTCTCTTTATCAAGGCTCTCTCTTGCGCCGAATATAGCCGTGCCTACACGCACCATTGTGGCGCCCTCTTCAATGGCTATATCAAAGTCGCTGCTCATACCCATGGAAAGGTCGTGAACCGTTACGCCGGGGATACGCTCTCTATTGATGCGTTCGGCAAGGCGCCTGATGGTGACAAAATATGGCCGAGAGCGTGCGGGGGACTCTACGGCAGGCGGTATGGCCATGAGCCCCCTGAGGTTGAGGTTCTTAAGCCCTGGCATTATACGGGCTATCTCTATTGCCTCATCGGGGCTGACGCCGTACTTTGACTTCTCACCTGTGATATTAACCTGTATGAGAACGTCTATGGGGCGGGTCGTCCGTCTATTTATCTCGCGCGCCAGCGCCGGGGTGTCTATAGAGTGAATGCAATCAAAGAGCTCTACGGCAAATCGGGCCTTGTTTTTCTGCAGATGGCCTATAAAGTGCCATTTTTTCTTCTTATTACCTATTTTTTTAATCTTTTCCTGCGCTTCCTGTATGTAATTCTCGCCAAATACGCGAAGGCCCTCCTTGACGGCTTCTTTGATCCGTCTTGGCTCTACGTTCTTTGTTACAGCGATAAGGGTTATCTCCGAGAGGTCTCGTCCTGCTTTTCTGGCCGCCCGCTTTAGTCTCTTTCTTACCTCAATAAGGTTATCAGCTACAGAAACAGCCATATATTCACCTCTCTTCCTTGTAAGGCCAGGTCATGATTAAAATATTCTCTCTGAAAATACAGAGTATGGAAGTTGCTGCCCCTGAGGCCGCATACTCAATAAGCCTTCAAAGGGTACGCTCTTTATACGCTCCGGGTATAAGCTTAAGAACTCTGACATTCTCTCTGGAGTCTCACTTGTGTGAACCCATAGCTACTCACAGCTTAACTCAGACGCACCTCATACCGCATCCCTATCCTCTATACGACTTCGTATTCGAGTGGTAGATATTGATAATGTGTTATTAGTGCTATATTTTATAGCATAAGTTGCAGGGCAAGCCAAGAAAAATATGAGGTTAAACAATAATTTGAGGTTTTTTTGCCTGATTTGTCTCTGGCAGGAGCCCTATTGGGCCGCTGAGTCTGTACATGGGCCTAATACCCTTAATCAGGGAAGGGGCCGATGAAGGCGAATGGGGGCGGAGCAAGGGGCGGGCAGGGGGTGAATAGGGGTAGAGGTAATGAAAAAAGGGGAGGGGAGGATAGTTTAGCTTAATGGCGCTGTCTCAGGGCTTATGGGGCCCAGGTAGTGGAGCCAGCTTATCTCCCATATGGCGCCGATAAAGAGCAGTATGGCTACAAGGACATAGAGCCAGATACCCTCACGGAAGGCTATCCATACAGCTTCGCGCCGTGACGTGACGCCTTGTCTGCCCGGAAAGATAAGTGAGATGCCAAGGTCTGTGCCAAGGGCCGAGCTCAGCGAGTAGGCGGTGAACTCAAAGAGGGCCGTGCCGTAGAAGATAAGAGACTGCAGCGGTGAGGCGTCCATAGCGAAAAAGAGGATGCCTATGATAAAACTTCTCCATACCGCGATAATGTAGGGTATGAAGATAGTAAAACCCGTTAGCGTGGTGGATATGAAGGCCCCGAAGGTGAGGTTAAAGCCAAAGGTGTAGAGGATCTTTAATACAAGGCTCGGGGCAAGGGGGCCTGTAAGTGGTTTAATGTAGGGGAGGTTCTGAATTTCCCCCATGAGCTCGGACTGCAGCTCAAGCACGGCGGGCACCTTCGCGTTCATGGCAAGCATCCCGAAGATGAGGAAGACGGCGTGTGCGGCGATAAAAAAAATAATAAGCCGCCTTCTTTGGGCAGCGGCTAGAAGCCCTTTTTTTAATACTTCCTTATAATTCATCTTCTTTTATCCGGACGTCCCGGCGCCTTTTGTGGCGGGTGTTCTTGAACTTAACCTCATGCCTCTTTGCTTTGTCCCTTTTGCAGGCGGCAGGGCTCGTATTTACCTACTACGGCCTTAAGGAGTCTGCAGTACAGGCCGCCTGTCTTGTAGCAGATTTCCTTGCCGGGGTCGAGAAAGCGCGACTCCGGGCATCTGATGCATATGGGCCCTATGCGGGTTGCTGCAGAGGGTTGTTTTTTTCTCATAGAGGCCACCCTCATATTAAATTTATCTTACGTGCGGTAAGGCCGCGATTATAATGGCCGCTATAATGTCTCTTGGATAGAGTTTTTTCTCTTGCAGGCTCTTATTTTATCTCAGCTTACCACGTAAGCGGTCAGGCTATTATCAGGAATTATCATGAAAACGAATAAAATATCTTTGCCAGATGCGTATTTATCCTTATAATCACATTTACCGTATATTTTTTTTGGAAATTTTAAGAATAAACTCACTGTAGCAGGCTATGGCAAGAAAAATCAATCCCAAAAGGGCCCGCACCGTAATGGTGCAGGGCACGGCCTCACACGCAGGCAAGAGCATTATAACCACGGCCCTCTGCAGGATTTTAAGAGAGATGGGGCTTCGCGCGGCGCCCTTTAAGGCCCAGAACATGGCCTTGAATTCTTTTGTAACGGCCGAGGGCGGCGAGATAGGCGTGGCCCAGGCCCTTCAGGCGCGGGCCGCGGGTATTACCCCCTCGGTGGATATGAACCCCGTGCTCCTTAAACCCACGGGGGAGGCCGTAAGTCAGGTTATAATCCATGGCCGTGTCCATGAGAGCATGAGCGCCGCGAGGTATCATGCCTTTAAGGGCGAGGCCGGGGCCTTTGTTATGGAGAGCTTTACAAGGCTCGCCGCGGAGTACGACGTAGTGGTTATAGAGGGTGCCGGAAGCCCGGCGGAGATAAACCTTCGTGAGAACGATATCGCAAATATGGGGGTGGCCCATATGACGGATAGCCCGGTGCTCCTTGCGGGAGACATAGACAGGGGCGGCGTCTTCGCCTCTATCGTCGGGACTATGGAGCTCCTTGCTCCTGATGAGAGGGCCCGTATAAAGGCCTTTATAATAAATAAGTTTCGAGGCGACATCACGCTTCTCCAGCCGGGGCTGGATTTTTTAACGGGGCGTACGGGGATTGAGACCCTTGGCGTAATCCCTTACATCGAGGCCATGAGCCTGCCTGATGAGGACGGTGTGGGACTCGATAGAGTTGTCTCTGCCGCTCCAAAGGGTCTATGCGAAGAAGACGCAGAGGCGGTGAGGATAGTTGTAATAAAGTTCCCGAGGATATCCAACTTTACGGACTTTGATCCCTTTGGTAATGATGCATCTATCTCTCTTCAATTTGTAGACGAGGCGCAGGGGCTGCTTGGGGCGGATCTGGTAATACTGCCGGGCTCTAAGAACACGCAGGCCGATCTGATGTGGTTAAGGGAGAGGGGGCTGGCCGCGGCCCTTCGGAGGCACCGCGCCTCAGGAGGCCGTATCCTCGGCATCTGCGGCGGCTATCAGATGCTGGGCCGTACCATTGAAGACCCTCATGGCGTGGAGTCGGTAACTTCATCCTCAGAGGGCCTTGGTTTTCTTGATATTGATACAACTCTCTGCAGGGATAAGGCCACCTTTAATGTTGAGGCCGCACCCTTGGATGCCCTTATGGGTACTGATCTTATCAAGGGCTTTGAGATACACACGGGGGAATCTACGGTCTCGAAGCGGCCCTTATTTACCATTACAAGCAGGGGCGGGACGGCTGTCAATGTCTCTGACGGGGCCCTCTCGGCAGACGGCCGTGTCAGCGGCACGTATATACACGGCCTCTTTCATAACGAGGCCCTGAGGCAGGACTTTCTCGCTCCTTTTCTCAGCGCTAAAGGGCTCGGGCCTCTTAGTTCGCGGCCTTATGAGCTCTGCCTTGAGCAGAACCTGAACTCACTGGCGCGCACCGTAAGAGAGAGCCTTGATATGGAGAGGCTTCTTGAGATAATCGGCATTAAGTAGGAATGGGGGGGGCGGGGACCGCTTCTATCCATCAACGGGTTTTAAGGTAAAAAACTTATGGATATCGCTACCTTTGCAGTTCTTCTCTTTGCGGCTTATGTACTTGATATGGTCTTTGGAGACCCGGCCGTTCTTCCCCATCCCGTAAGGTGGATAGGGCGCGGCATAGCCCTTATGGAGACTTTTTTACGAGGCGGGGTAGAGTTGGGTATGAGTGAGGGGGCCTCTTCTTCCAGGGGACCCCGTAACAGGGTCTTGGGAGTGCTACTGGCCCTTTTTATCGCAGGCGGCGCTTATCTCCTTGCCCGGGTAGCCCTTATCTTTTTTTATTGGGTCTCACCGCTCCTCTTTTATCTCTTAAGTCTATATCTTATCTGGATGTCTCTATCCATAGGCTCACTTGCCTCTGAGACCCGTGCCGTCCTTAGCGCCATGAAAGACGGAGGTCTTGGCCCGGGCAGGCAAAGGCTCTCCCGCATAGTGGGTAGAGACACGGCTGAGTTATCAGAGGCCGATATCTACAGGGCCGCCGCCGAGACAGTGGCGGAGAACACCTCTGACGGCGTAGTGGCCCCCTTATTCTACCTGGCCATTGGCGGCCCGCCTCTTATGCTTGCCTACAAGGCCGTAAATACACTTGACTCCATGGTAGGGTACAAGAACGAGAGATACCGGGACTTTGGTTGGTTCTCCGCACGCCTTGATGACGCCGCCAACTTCATCCCCGCACGCCTCTCGGCCGCTATCATGGTAATCTCCGCAGGTCTTCTGGGTTACGACTGGCGCGGGGCCCTTCGGACCGTGCTTCGTGACGGAGGCAACCATACAAGCCCCAACGCCGGGCTGCCCGAGGCCGCCGTTGCCGGGGCTATTGGCCTGAGCTTTGGCGGCCCCGGCACTTACGGAGGCCGCCCTGTGGTAAAACCCCTTATAGGTGAGGGGCTTGCAGTACACGGCCCCGGCACTGTTACGGCGGCTATCAGGATACTCTCTCTTACGGCCTTTACGGCCCTCTTTGTTACCTGCCTTCTGCGTTTTTTTATATACGGGTTATTTTAATCCGGGCCTCTTATACGCTCTTTTAAAATGGAGGTGCTATGGCAAAAGCTTATATTTTTATTGTAAAAACCCCTGATTCGTAGTATAAAGTGCCTATAATCAAAATAGGAGAAAATCATATGACAGCCCTTAATATCGCGAGATTCCTGCACCTATTCAGCCTCGTTGTCTGGCAGGGATCTTTAATCTTTTTTACCTTTTTTGCCGCCCCATCTATCTTTAAGGCCCTCTCAAAGGAGAACGCCGGGCTCGTCGTAGGCAGGATTTTTCCAAGGTACTGGGCCATGGGATACCTTACCTCGGCGGTCTGCCTTATAAGCCTTCTGTACACCTCCTACATGGAAAAATCATATCCAAAAGAGCGCATAATACTGCTCGTTATTATGACGATAATCAGCTTTTACGCCGGCCTCTCCGTAGGCAAAAAGGCGCGGGCCCTTAAAGCGGCCATGCGTACCTCCGAGCCCGGTGAGGGTAGAAAGGCGCTTGAGAAAAGGTTCAAGAAGATACACGCCCTCAGCGCCATGCTTAACATGGCCGTCTTTGTCGTCGGTGTCTTTCTTATCTACTACACATCCATGGATCTAAGGCCCTGACGCGGGCCCGCGGGCCCTACTTTCAAAGATGGACTGATTTACAGATGAGCGAACTTAACGCCCCCCTGCCGGGCCAAAGCAGACCCGTTAAAAGACAGGGGCAGATGTAATAAGATTCTATTGTGATGGTTTTGTCGGCAACAGGCCCTTTTCTGCCGATGTGAGAGGATCTCATAGATGCCCTGATTTCACCACGGGACACAAATCTGTATAGCAAATAAATACTCTTGGAGCATCTTATAGTTTGAAATGAACATTAATGAAAATCTAATATCCATTAATTACCGGGTAAGGCAAAAAAACAGAGGAGGCTATAATAAATGGGTAAGACCTTTAAAAAGATAGAGCTTGTAGGTATATCGGAAAAGAGTTACGAGGAGGCCATCTCAAGTGCCGTAGAGCATGCCTCGAAGTCTATTCACGGGCTTTCCTGGTTTGAGGTTACAGAGCAGCACGGAAAGATAGTAGAGGGCAAGGTTACGGAGTTTCAGGTTGTGCTGAAGGCGGCCTTTAAGCTCGATTAATTCAAGGCGCCTCCGTCGCCGCGAGAGGACTAAGGTGCTGCTTAACAGAGAATATAGGGCATAAAGTGCTGGATTGCTTTTTTAACCCACAGAGCGTTGCCCTTGTCGGGGCCTCTCTTAACACAGAAAAGCTCTCAAGCGTAATTTACGAGAGCTTGAGAGCGCGTTTTTCCGGGGCGCTGTACCTTGTAAACCCTGCTCATGAGGAGCTCGGGGGAATCAGGTGTTATCCCTCTATAAATGCCATAAAAGAGAGGGTTGACCTTGCTGTCTTTGCCCTCTCCGCTGAGCATATCCCGCAGATGATTCACGACTCCGCCGGGCTTTTTACCGGGGCAATCGTTGTCAGCGGAGGTTTTAAGGAGGCAGGCCCGGCAGGCGCAGAGCTTGAGGCGGAGCTTAGAGAATATGCCAGGAGTTCGGGCATAAGGATAATAGGGCCCAACTGCCTTGGAATCTTTGATACCGTAACAGGGCTTGATACTTTTTTTATACCCCCGATAAGGATGGAGCGTCCCCGAAGCGGCGGACTCTCCATATTGTCTCAGAGCGGCTCCTTTGCCGTTACCGTAATGGATGAGCTTGCCGCAGAAGGCGTAGGCGTAGCGCGCGTTATCAGTTACGGCAATAAGGCCGATGTAAATGAGAGCGATTGTCTGGATTTTCTTGCCGCCGATGAGGCTACCTCGGCTGTTGTGCTCTACATCGAGTCCGTGGAGGAGGGTGAGAGGTTTGTAAATGCCGCCTCACGCTGCGTGCTTAATAAACCCGTTGCCGCCCTTAAGGTTGGCCATAGCGCTCCGGCTGCGGCTGCAGCGCGCTCTCATACGGGAGCCATGGCAGGCAGGTATGAGATATACAGCGCGGCATTTAAAAAGGCGGGAGTAATAGAGCTGCAGGGGTATGAGGATTTTTTACTGGCCTGCAAGGTTCTTGGAGACAAGACAGACATCAGCCATGGAAGGCGTGTGATGATAATAACCGACGGCGGCGGGATAGGCGTCTCCATAGCCGATAGCTGCGTGGATCTGGGGCTTGAGGTCCCGCCCCTTCATGAGAGTATCGCCAGAAAGCTCCACGGTTCACTGCCGCCTGTCTGCGCGATTTCCAACCCCATGGACCTTACTGGCTCTGTTACGGACAGAGACTTTGGCGAGGCCATGCTGAAGACCATGGATGGTGAGAGCTATGATATCGCCATCGTTGCCTCTCTATGGGGCCCGCCGGGGCTTACCGATAACCTGCCCGCGCTTATAGCCGATAAAAAGAAATATCTTAAAAAACCCGTTATCATCTGCACACCCGGGGGTACCTATACGAGGAAGAGAAGAGAACTTTTCCGTGTCTTGGGGCTGCCTGTTTTTTTTACGCCGGAGTCCGCCGCCAGAGCGGTCTCTTTTATCGCGGAGGGAGGTAAAGACAGGTGGTCATAGAGGGCATAGAAAGAATCGTCAAGGAGGCACTCAGCCTTGAGAGAGAGAACCTTGTAGAGCCCGACGCCAAGGAGATACTCCGCCTTGCCGGTATTCCGGTGCCCGAGTTCAAGGTGGTTAAGGACGTTAACGTGGCTATTGAAGAGGGTGAAAAGATGAATTATCCCCTTGTCCTTAAGCTTATCTCTCCGAATATTATTCATAAGAGCGATGTGGGCGGGGTGAGAACGGGGATTAACGGCCCCGGTGAGATAGAAGACGCGTGGTCAGAGATGATACTTCGAGTGGCCGACGAGGCGCCCATTGCCATGATAGAGGGTTTTATTATTGAGGAGCAGGCCCCTGCCGGGGTTGAGGTGATTCTCGGCGTCATGAAAGACTCTCAGTTCGGCGTAACAGTGATGTTCGGTACAGGCGGCGTTGCCGTTGAGCTTATGAAAGACGTGAGCTTTGCTCTGGCCCCCATAGATGAGCAGGCCGCTCTTAAGATGATGAGCGAGGTTAAGGGATACGAGCTTCTTACCGGTTTCCGCGGCAGCCCTGCCTGCGATGTGGGTGCCGTTGCCCGTGTCCTTGTGAAGTTATCAAAGGTGGTTGAGGCAACCAACGGTCTTAAGTCCCTTGAGATAAATCCACTTCTTGTCTATGAAAAGGGTGTAATGGCCGTAGACGCGCGTGCCGAGCTTGATGCCCTGGACGGATTTAAAACTTCTGTATCCACAAAATCGTAACCCTTCCCTAATGTACAGCGCTTTTCCTCGTGCCTTAAAGGCAGGCGGCTGCCTTTGCCTCTTTCCCAGTGATATTTATTCCATAAATACCCGGCTCCCTTATTGACATGGCCTTATAATAGGCTTTATTTAAAGTATAAGGGGGAGGGTAGAGATGAAGATACTTGCCGGCCTTGCGCTTATCCTTATTTTTTTAATTACTACGGGTTTTGACCTTACGAGACACTCCATACCCATTGGGGAGATTCGCGCGGGAGGGCCGCCGAAAGACGGCATACCTTCCCTTACAGACCCTCTCTTTGTTGCCGCGGATAAGGCTGGTTTTCTGAGGGACGATGACCGGGTGCTTGGAGTTGCCATGGGTAAAGAGGCGAAGGCATATCCCGTGAAAATTCTTAACTGGCACGAGGCCGTTAACGACCGCATAGGCGGGTCCGCCATACTGGCCACGTGGTGACCCCTCTCGGGAAGCGGCCAGGTCTATGGCCGCACGGTAGAGGGAAAGACACTGAGCTTCGGAGTATCGGGGCGGCTCTATAAATCCAATGTGCTTTTTTACGATCACGAGACAGAGAGCCTCTGGTCTCAGATAAGGCGCAGCGCTGTAACAGGCCCCATGACAGGCACCAAATTACCGCCTGTGGCCTCAAGGCTTACCACGTGGAAGAGGTGGAAAAAACTCTTTCCACACACCCGTGTCCTCTCGCCGGATACGGGTTATGTCCGCGACTACGAACGTGACCCCTACGAGGGGTACAGCAAGAGCCCCTTTGCCTTTTTCCGCACAAAAAAAAGCCCCCCACATCTTCGTGAGAAGGAGCTTGTTCTCGGCATAGAGATAGAGGGCAGGTTCAAGGCCTATCCCTTCAGTCTTCTTGGAAAGCTCGAATCCCCTGTTAAAGACAGACTTTCGGGCAAGGAGATAAGGGTTTATTTTGATAAAGAGTCAGAAGAGGCCTACGCCGCGACATCCACGGGAGAGAGAATTCCGGGTATTATCTCATACTGGTTTGTATGGTACTCCTTCCACCCTGATTCAGGTCTCCTGCACGGGCCTTGAGAGTTTTTTTAAAAGTGAGTTTTTTACGATACCCCGGCCTGTGACGGGCCTTGGTATTTAAGTCTTGGCAGAGCTTAAAAAGGCCCGTAACCCAGGTTCAAGTCCTCTTTTGACCTTCATCCCCCACCCATCCGGTACTTCAGGCTTAATAATTCAGCTCTTCTTTTAGCCCTCTTGCAAGGGCCGCGGCCTCAATATTACTGGGGTTAATCTCAAGGGCCTTGTTAAAGGACTTGTAGGCCTGCGGGAGCTTGAAGGTAAAGTGGGAGAGTGATTTCCCAAGGGAGAGGTAGAACTCCTCCTTGTCTTTTTCAGGGATAATAAGCGGCGGTGTAATCGTCTTTACATGGAGCAGCATCTCCCGGACATTTCTCGTGCCCGATAACATGGTCATGTAAAGATGGCGCGGCAGGGTAAACTCTATAAGGGGGCGGTCATCGGTATTTAGCTCCGTATCTCCGATATACTCGCGCAGGTCCTCGTTGCCGATAAGGAAGAGGTCGAAGAAGTTCACAGGTTCCTTAACCCCGATATAAGAGAGCGCCTGTCGTAGACGAGGCTCTGTCATGCGGTCCTTAAGCTCATTTAAGTCTATTGTCTGCGGTCTCATGGCCCCTGTTACAATGAGGTCAAGGGCATCGGTGTAATGGAACCAGATGCTTATATGGGGAAATACCCTGGCAAAGGTATTAAGGCCTATCTTAACCTCCTCGGGGGTGGTGCGGTAGTTCTGAAACCAGAGGGCTACGGTGCCGCCTTCTTTAAGTTTATCGCGGAGCGCCGAAAAATACTCATATGTAAAGAGATTGGCGACCCCTGAGATCCACGGGTCTGATACAGCGGATATAATTACGTCGTACTTCTGTTTCGTGGAGAACAAAAAACTCCTGCCGTCGGCGATATGGAGTCTTACCCTGGGGTCGTTGATGGCGTCGTTATTTGCCTCTGTGAAAAAACCGGCGGCCTCTACCACGGCAGGCTCTATCTCCACTACATCTACGGACTTCATGGGGTAAAGCTCCATGACACCCAGCGTTATCCCTGAGCCAAGCCCTACGAGAAGCACGTCATCAGGGGCCCCTCTGTGCAGAAGCAGCGGGACATGACCAAGGGCCGACCATGCGCCCGAGCCCCTTCCGTTCACTGAGACGGCCTCCTGCTTGCCGTTGGCCTCATAGCTCCTTAATAAATTATTCTTAATCAGGCGTTCGCGTACCGTAATAACAGCGTTAATGCCCTCCCTGTAGTATAAGAGGGAGTCCGGTTTGTCGCCTATATCCTTAAATGGGGGGTTTACATAGAGCCCTTGAGTCATAATCATCTTTTTCCAGGGGGGCAGGCTAAGGGCTGTAACGGAAAAAACCGCGAGAAAGGCTATGGTAATGGCCGCTCTTGCGCCGGGGCGCAGCGCCTTAAGGTTTAAGACAACAATAGCTATAACGATATTAAGAGCCGCTGTTATGATAACACCGTTTTGAACCCCCAGGAAGGGTATGAGGATAAAACCTGCGATAAAGGAGCCGAATATTGAGCCCGCGGTATTGGAAAAATACAGGTCGCCGATGTTCTTGCCTACAGTGGAGAGGCTCCTCGTATATATCCTTCCCACAAGGGGGAATATAGCGCCCATAGAGAGGCAGGGTGTTCGCGTCGATCTTGCGGTGGAGCTTGCCCTCTTCGGCGTAGCCGATCGTGCCGGTCTCCTCGGAAACGACGATGACGATGGAGTCGGTCTCTTCGGAGAGGCCGAGGGCGGCGCGGTGGCGCGTGCCCAGGGCCTGTGAGATGCGCTGGTCCTGCGTGAGGGGAAGGATGCAGCCGGCGGCGACGACGCGGTCGTTCTGGACGATGACGGCGCCATCGTGAAGCGGGCTCGGCGGGGTGAAGATGGTGCCCAGCAACTCGGCGGTCACACGCGCATCGACCGCTGTGCCCGTTTCGGCGTAGTGCTT
>JBHHUP010000010.1:0-32748 GCA_046753845.1 Thermodesulfobacteriota bacterium | reverse complement strand
GGCACACCATGTGTAAGGTGTACCGACTGAGAGCCATTAAGGCAGAGACGTACGGGTCCGAAGAGCTCGCCCACAGGCGGATAGGTGCCGCCACCGGGCATGGTAACGTTCTCCCAGTAATTGAAACACTGCAATTCCACCGTGGTGTTAGTGGCCTTAACAGTGTATCCAAGGGTGCCGCCCTGCGCAATGGTAAGAGCATCGGGGGTTATTACGAGGTCGATTACCGGTAAGGGTGGTGCGGAGCCGCTTATCTTTGTTATAAAGGCGTCACTTCCTCCTCCATAGACGCCCTGTATGGGGGCTACGAGGGGAAAGTCCGCGGACGAGGTCTGCCCCGCAACATAGGCCGCCCCTGATGAGTCAATGGCAATGGCAAAACCCCTATCCACATCGCTGCCGCCGAGATAAGTGGAATACACAAGGGCCGAGCCCGCGGGGTTTATTGTTGTTATAAAGGCGTCATGGATCCCTCCGAAAGTCCCCTGTATGGGGCTGGCGAGAGGAAAGTCTATGGAGTTTGTACCTCCCGTGACATAGGCGTTGCCAGATGCGTCAATGGCTATACCATAGCTATCATCAAAACCGCTCCCGCCGAGATAAGTAGAATACACAAGAGCCGAGCCCGTTGGGTTGACCTTTGTTATAAAGGCGTCTTGAAATCCTCCTCCATAGACGCCCTGTATGGGGCTGGCGAGAGGAAAGTCCGTGGAGTCGGTGAATCCCGTAACATAGGCCGCCCCTGTGGTGTCAACGGCTATGCCTTGGCCCCAGTCATCTCCGCCGCCTCCGAGGTAGGTAGAATACACGAGGGCAGAACCCGCGGGGTTTATTGTTGTCACAAAGGCGTCGCCAATAAACCCGGCCACTCCTCCAAAGGTTCCCTGTATGGGATTCATGAGGGGAAAGTCCGTGGAATCGGTATACCCCGTAACATAGGCGTTACCGGACGCGTCAATGGCTATACCATAGCCCCAGTCATTATCGCTGCCGCCAAGGTATGTGGAGTAGATAAGGGTGGAACCCGCGGGGTTTATATTTGTTACAAAGGCATCTCCCCCCCCTCCGTTTATCCCCTGTATGGGGCTGGTGAGGGGAAAGTCCGTGGACAAGGTATGCCCCGTAACATAGGCGTTACCAGATGCGTCAACGGCGATGCCATGGCCATTGTCAATACCGCTGCCGCCAAGATAAGTTGAATACACAAGGGCAGAACCCGCAGGATTAATCTTTGTCACAAAGGCATCAATACCTCCTCTCAAGACTCCCTGTATGGGGGTGGCGAGGGGAAAATCCGTGGAACGGGTATTCCCCGCAACATAGGCGTTGCCAGATGCGTCGACGGCTATGCCTTGGCCATCATCAAGCCCGTTGCCGCCGAGGTAGGTGGAATACACGAGGGCCGAGCCTGCTGGGTTGACCTTTGTTATAAAGACGTCGTTTCCCCCCCCATTGGTCCCCTGCATGGGATTCATGAGAGGAAAGTCCGGGGAATAGGTATCCCCCGTAACATAGGCCGCCCCTGTGCTGTCAACGGCTATGGCAAAGCTTTCGTCATAATCATTGCCACCAAGGTAGGTGGAGTAGGTGAGCACGGGGTCAATGACGATTGTTTTGTCATGATCGTAAGAGGCAACGTCAAAGCCGTATGAAAAAGCCCCGTCCTTTTGGCCAAGGAGTTTGTAAGCGCCGTCAACGGCTACGCGCGTGCCCTTAATCTCCTGATAGATGACGGGTGCTTGCTCGATGATTTTACCGTTTTTTAATATAACCTCAAGGCCGCCTTTTTTGGTTACCTTTAACCCCTGCGCGCCCTTATATGCAAACTTCACCAACGAAGGGTCGCCGCCGGGCCTTATTATTACATCATGCTCTATGTTTTTGTTATTACCGTAGAATTTTACGTCGATATTTTTGTAGATGTCCTTATATGTAACAGCCCCGTAGGTGGGAACGTTGGAACCCCACTTTGACCTGTCGCTACCCACAAAGTAGTTTACCTTACCGGACATCTTCTCATCGGCGCTTATCTTAGCCTTTTTATTGGCTCCAACAAAGGAGAGTGAGACGGCCTCGGTGGTATGCTTGCGCCCTTTATTTGCCTTTATAATCTCAGGTCCCGCAGGCTTTGCTGTCTCCTCGCGTTTACCCTCGCTTTTCGTAAGAGCAATGACAACGCCGTCACCGGTAAAAAACGTGGCGTGCCCGGCCCCTCTCTCATAGAACTTTACCTGTGCGTCCACCTGCCCCTTGTTCTCGATAAAATAGAGGGGGAGCTTGCCGTATGAGTTTATAACCTCGGCCTTCTGGGCCTCTGTTATCTCTGTTTTTTTGTGTTTTTGTGTGAGGGGCGTCTTGACAACATCGGCGGCAAGGCTTGTAAGAGGTAAAAAAACAAAAAATTGCAGCAGCAGAGCGATGAATAATCTCATGGTGCGTCTCTCCTTCTCTTCAGGGTGTAGTAAAATTCGAACTGATTCAGTGCTGTATCAAAGGTTATACGTGTCCCATTGCCATCTATTAAATAATAAAAGATGTGGATAAGGGGCCCTGTGTACATTTTTGTAGATATTACAAGAACTAATACCATAAAGGCAATAGAGCTGTCAATCCCCCAAATGGAGGAATTTTAAAGAAATCAGGGCAGATAAAATTAATCAGGAGCGCCCTCCCTTCAAGAGATGGTACTACGCCGCCTTGCGTGCAATGGATTCCCAAACATGGTATATTTCCATTCAAGGACATTCAACTCACATGAATATAAAGACCTTTACTGAAGAGATTAAAAAAAGCAGGTTTTTTAAGGACGTGGCGCACCACGAGGTCATCGCCGCGAGGCCTGCCGTAACTGGTCCGTGGCCCGGGGGTATTAGTCCGACTATCCGTGAAAAGCTCTGCGAGAAGGGTGTAAAAGACCTCTATCTTCATCAATCAGAGGGCATTGAAGCGCTGCTTCGCTGTGAGAATGTCGTAATAATGACCCCTACGGCAAGCGGAAAATCCCTTATATACCAGATACCCATACTTCAGGCCCTAATAGAAGACCCATCTGCCACGGCACTTTACATATCACCCCTGAAAGGCCTCTTACATGACCAGCAGAGGGCCTTTTCTGAGATTGCCGAGGGCATCGTGGATAACCTGTCTGCCGCCGAAGGAAAAGCAAAAAAAAGGGGGCGGCCCGTCGGCCTCTCGGAAATTTACGATGGCGATACCACCTCATACAGGAGAAAGAAGATCCGCGAGACCCCCCCTGCCCTGCTCCTTACCAACCCCGATATGATCCACCTTGCCATTAACAGCTATCCTCAGCAGTGGGAGACCTTTCTAAGAAGGCTCCGCTACATTGTAATAGACGAGGTGCACAGCTACCGCGGTGTCTTCGGCTCTCATGTCGCCAACGTCTTAAGGCGTCTTCAGAGGATACTCAACCACTACGGCGCGGCCCCTGTCTTTGTGGCATGCTCGGCTACCATCGCCAACGCCGCCGAGCTCTGCACCGAGCTTACCGGAGAGGACTTTAAGCTCATAAACAGAAGCGGGGCCCCTTCGGGTAAGAGGAATTTTTTATTTATAAATCCTACCTCGGGACAGAGCCCTTATACAATAGCCACAAGGCTCTTCAGACTCTCACTTGAGAGCGGATTTCGAACCATCGCCTTTACAAAGGCAAGGAAGATTACAGAACTCATGCACTCATGGGTGGCTAAATCCATACCCGAGAGGCGGGATAAGATATCGGCCTACAGAGCGGGTTTTCTTCCCGAAGAGAGGCGAGAGATCGAGAGACGGCTATTTTCAGGCGAGTTAGAGGGCGTTATCACCACAAGCGCCCTTGAACTCGGTCTCGATATAGGCGGCCTTGATGTATGCATACTCGTAGGGTATCCCGGGACAATAAGCAGCACATGGCAAAGGGGCGGCAGAGCAGGCAGGTCCGGCCGTGATTCCCTTATTATACTTGTTGCCATAGAGGACGCCCTTGACCAGTATTTTATGAATAATCCCGAGGATTTTTTCCGTAGAAGCGTAGAGGGCGCCGTACTTGATATGGAGAACCCCATAATACTAAAACCCCATCTTCTATGCGCCGCAACAGAGATTAGGCTAAAATCCACGGAGACTCTTTATGATATCCCGGCCCATAGAGGGCTCCTGGATGAACTTGAGAGTGAGCAAAAACTTCGCTACTGGCAAAGGGGTGATATCTGGTACCCTCGTGTAAGGAACCCGCAAAGAGAGGTCTCCATACGGGGCTGCGGAGAGCCATACAGGATTTTTACGGCAGAAGGACGCCTCATAGGCGAATCAAACAGAGGCCGGGTATTTCATGACCTGCACCCGGGGGCCATATATCTGCATGGCGGAAATCTCTATAAGGTAACAAAACTTGACCCGGGCAATGGCAGTGTTACCGTTATTGAGGCTGATGATATTAATTATCATACAACTGCTATAACACATGAAGAAATAAGCATTATTTCTATTGATGAAAAAAAGAGGCTTAAGACCCTTGAGCTGCTTTACGGGACACTGAAGGTAGACGAGACCGTAACGGGCTACAGGCGAAAAGAGATATCCACAGACAGAAACCTCGGCGAGTTTACACTGGAGCTGCCGCCCACGACCTTTACCACAAAGGGAATATGGATGGAGGTCTCAGAGGAGATACTCGGGGATGTAAGGGCCGAGGGGTACAGCATCGGCGGCGCGCTCCATGCCGCCGAGCACTCGGCCATCGCCATGCTCCCTCTTTACGCCCTATGCGACCGTATGGACCTTGGCGGGCTGAGTTACGAGTTTAACGCAGATCTCGAATCAGCGGCCATATTCATATACGACGGCCATGAGGGCGGCGTGGGCCTTACAAAGAGGGGTTTTTATTTTATACGAGAGTGGTTCGAGTCTACTTTAAAGCTCATGGAAGAGTGTAGCTGCGAGGTATCATGCCCATCATGCACACAGGACCCGCACTGCGGAAACGGTAACGAGCCACTGGATAAACGCGGGGCGATCCTGATACTAAAAAGCTGGCTTGGAAAGAATCATAAGAGCTGAGCAAGGCAACTGTACAGCACCCTGCTCCCCTGCCATCCTTACCACAAACCAAAACTAATCGTATTTAACTACCCTTATCAAGGTCATATGGCTCTGTTATTTTCTTAAATACCTCTAAAAAATCCCTTCTCCAGCGCCACACTCCCCTGTACACTATGTCCAGATAAAGCAACAGAATCTTTGCCTTATTGCAGTTCTGTGTCTGTATAAAAAACTCTGGCTTGCCCTGACAGGTAAAGAACCTGCCATCTTTGACCGGTGCTCTGATGGCCTTTGTTATATCAATCCTCTCATAAAACTGCTCGCGAAAATCCAACCTTGCCATCTCATCTGAATTTACTTCTATGGCAACACCATTGATTGATTTTCCCGCCTCATGCTTTATATCAAGAAATACCGCGTCAATAGTAATATCTTGATGATTCTCAAGCGTAACGGGAATTACAATTCTCCATGGCCTTGTAAAATCCACTGCTGTAAGAAGTAAGACTTCAGTCTAATCAACAGGTCTTCTTAATGTATGCTCAGCTCTCTCAAGATTAATTATAGAGCCATATCCAAATAAATAATTTTTTACCATAGGAATAGAATCTTTAATTTTTACAAATTAAGCCCTATTTTTTATCTCATTCTCTGCAAAATATCCAGTTTACCCACCTTTGCCAAGGTTGATATCTGCAACGCTCACCAATCAATTCATAGATATAGAGTTACATTCTAAATGGTTAAAGCTGTATGGCATGTTCTTTGTCTGATATGATTCTACTGTAATATAAAAAAAACAACTGTCTATATGAAGAACAAGGGACTTTGATATTTTTCATTTCAATCACTTACTATTACGGATATTAAAGATATCAAAAGAACAATGCTGCAACAAAAAGACCCCCTTGAGAAAGGGGGCCTCTTTGTTGTAAGAGTTGCTGTAAAGATATCTTAATCCAGTGTCTTTTTCTTGAGCTTCGGAGGGTTTTCCTTCTTTTCAAGGGCCAGCGCCTCGGCATCGGGGGGCTCGCCGCCGATCTTCTTAAGCTCACCGGCAACAGCGTCGCCCATCTCCGTACAGGATACAAGGGTTGTCCCTGCTTTTGACTTATCATAGATGTCCGCCGTCCTAAACCCCGCGAGGAGCACGCTCTCCACGGCCTCTTCAATAGCAGCGGCAGGCTCAGGCATATTAAAGGAATAGCGCATCATCAGTGCGCATGAGAGTATGGTGGCAAGGGGGTTTGCCACGTTCTTACCTGCAATATCAGGGGCCGAGCCGTGTATGGGCTCGTACATTGACCTGTTTCTTATGGGGCCGAGTGAGGCCGAAGGGATAAGCCCGATGGAGCCCGTAAGCATGGAGGCCTCATCAGAGAGAATATCTCCAAAGGTATTTTCCGTTACAATTACATCAAACTGCGACGGGTCCCTTACAAGCTGCATGGCACAGTTATCAACATACATATGCGATAACTCAACGTCATCGTACTCCTTTCCCACCTCTGTTACGACCTCTCTCCAGAGCTCCGTTGATTCGAGCACATTGGCCTTATCAACGCTAACGACTCTTTTCTTACGCTGCCTCGCCACCTCAAAGGCCACAACAGCTATACGCTCTATCTCGTTAGACGTATAGGTCATGGTATTGGTACCACGTTTCATACCATCGGGAAGGGTCTCCACACCACGGGGCTCACCGAAGTAAAGCCCTCCCGTAAGCTCACGTACCACGACTATATCAACGCCGTGCACTACATCGGCCTTTAGAGAAGAGGCGTCTATAAGAGAATCATATATCCTCGTGGGGCGGAGATTGGCGAAGAGGGCAAGCTCTTTGCGGAGTTTCAGAAGCGCCCTCTCGGGGCGTATGGAGTAATCAAGGCCCTCCCATTTCGGCCCGCCTACGGCACCAAGGAGCACGGCATCGCTCCTGAAGGCCAGGTCAAGGGTCTCGTCCGTAAGGGGCACCTCAAACTCATCAATGGAAGCGCCTCCAACGGGGGCCTCAACAATAGTCCAGAAAATATTAAACTTCTTACCGATTATCTTAAGGGCCTTAAGGGCCTCATCGACAATCTCGGGGCCAATGCCGTCCCCTTTCAGTACAGCTACCTTAAACCTTTTCACAATATAAACTCCTTAATCGCGTAATTTCACGTTGAGATTTATTTACAGGTTTTCACCTGATTCATTTGATATTTTTTTAAGTGACTCTATAAAGACATCAAGGCCGCTCATGGGGATGACAACGGTGCTCTTTCTATCATTAGAAAGCTCGGCTATCTGCATGAACTTGCCGCGGCTGTTCTCCCTGAGGTCCACAAAGAGGGTCTTGTTTTCTATATGGAGTTTCTCGCTTGCGATTATAGTGCTCTTCCTGCCTTCTTTCATCACAACTATCCCCTTTTTTTCTTTTGTATTGATTTAAGTAATCCCCCGGACTTTAAGAGTTTCTGCATGAAAGGAGGTATCTTGCGCGCTTTAAAGGTCTTTTTATTGGTGAGGTTCCGTATTAAACCCTTATTCATATCCACCTCAAGTTCATCACCGTCTTTGGAGGCTGCGTGGGCCTCGGGCGACTCAATAATGGGAAGCCCCATGTTAAAGGAGTTTCTGAAAAATATGCGCGCGAAGCTCTCGGCTATTACGCATGAGACTCCGCTGGCCTTAATGGCTATGGGAGCGTGCTCACGTGACGAGCCGCAGCCGAAGTTTTTTGCCGCGAGAATTATATCGCCCTTCTTTACTTTTTTCGCGAACCCGGCGTCCTCATCCTCCATGCAGTGAGTGGCCAGTTCTGCCGGATCCGAGGTATTAAGGTACCGTGCCGGTATTATTCTATCTGTATCAATATCAGAGCCGTATCTCCAGGCCCTACCCCTGAACTTCATCCCTTACTCCTATTTTTTGTTATATTTGTATGTTCTTAAAAAATCAGAGAGACTCTTGGAAGATCTCTACTCCTGAATCCTACAAAGATCTATTTATAAAAAAGTTCCCTAAGAAGCCCCTTATATAAGCTGTACTCTGTGATATCCCCCGCATTTGGGAGACCCCCCTGCCCTGAAGCATCCCCGATAAAATCAGCCCCCTTACCCCCCCCCTTCTTTATATCAGCCCCCTCTCAGGCGGCCTTTTTCTTACCCATTACCTCATCAGGGTGCGCGATGTAGCCCTTTACGGCCGAGGCCGCGGCTACGGCGGGGTTTGATAGATAGACCTCGGACTTGGGGTGACCCATCCTGCCGACAAAGTTCCTGTTCGTAGTGGATATGGCGCGCTCCCCCTCGGCGAGTATTCCCATATGACCGCCGAGGCAAGGTCCGCACGTAGGGGGGCTGATAATAGCACCCGCCTCTGTAAAGACCTTGAAGTACCCTCTTCTAAGGGCCTCTTTATATATCATAGGCGTAGCGGGGAGTATTATAAGCCTTACATAGGGGGCTACCTTTCTGCCCTTCAGGATACGCGCCGCTATGGCAAGGTCCTCAATACGTCCGTTGGTGCATGAGCCTATTACGCTCTGGTCTATGGTAATTTTACCTATCTCGCTGATGTTTTTCGTATTCTCAGGAAGCGAGGGCAGGGCCACCTTGGGCTCTATCTTACTCGTATCAAAGTCGATTATCTCCGAGTATTTAGCCCCGGCGTCACTCTCATAGAACTTGTATTTACGCTCTGCCCTTGTCTTTACGTATTCTTCTGTAACATTGTCGGGGGCTATTATGCCGTTCTTTGCCCCTGCCTCAATGGCCATGTTACACATAGATAACCTGCTCTCCATGGAAAGGCCTGTGATGGTATCGCCTGTAAACTCCATGGCCTTATAGAGGGCGCCGTCAACGCCTATCTTGCCGATAATGTGTAGTATGAGGTCTTTACCTGTAACCCATTTACGGAGCTTTCCTTGAAAGACGAACTTTATGGACTCAGGGACCTTGAACCATAACTCGCCGGTAATCATTGCCGCAGCCAAGTCCGTGGAGCCCACGCCTGTTGCAAAGGCGCCGAGACCGCCGTAGGTGCAGGTATGTGAATCAGCGCCGATGACAACGTCGCCGGGCACCACTACACCGAGCTCTGGCAGGAGCGCATGCTCCACGCCTACATCTCCGCCCTCGTAATAATGGCTGAGATGGTGTTTTTTCGCGAACTCACGGAGTATCTTTACCTGCTCGGCGGACTTTATGTCTTTATTGGGGGTAAAGTGGTCCGGGACAAGGACTACCCTGTTTCTATTAAAGACTTTTTTTGCGCCGATTCCCTCAAAACCCTTAATGGCTATGGGAGCGGTAATGTCGTTGCCAAGGGTGATATCCACGCGGGCGTTAATAAGCTCACCGGGTTCAAGATGTTTTTTCCCGGCATGGCGGGCCAATATCTTCTCTGTAATGGTCATGGAACTCATATTATCTTCCCCTGCTTTTACTATGGAATTAAGTTTTTTCTACTATGCCGTTTTCTGTACTCAAGCCTGTTAAGGGCATTCACGTATGCCTTTGCGCTCGCCACAATTATATCGGTATGAGCGCCCTGCCCAAGGGCTACTGTCTCACCCTCACTGATACGCACCGTTACCTCTCCCTGGGCATCCGTGCCTCCGGTAATGGCGTTTACCGCGTATTTAAGGAGCTTGCTTCTTGTATTGGTAATCTTCTTGATAGTCCTGTATGCGGCATCCACGGGGCCGTCTCCTGCGATGCTCTCAGATCTTTTCTCACCATGGACGAGCATCTCCACCGTGGCCACGGGATGGGTCTCAGTGCCGCTTCGAACATCAAGGGTAAGGAGCCTGAAGTCCTCGGTATCATCGATACGCATGACCTCATCTTGAACAATAGCCTCAATATCCTCGTCAAAGACCTCTTTTTTCTTATCGGCAAGGAGTTTAAACCGCTCAAAGGCCTTCTGCAGGTCATCAGCGCTTATATCATAGCCCAGCTCCTTAATGCGCAGACCAAAGGCATGACGCCCCGAGTGCTTGCCCATTACAAGGGTTGAGCGCGCGAGCCCCACTGACTCGGGGCGCATAATCTCATAAGTGGAGCTATCTTTAAGGACCCCGTCCTGATGAATACCCGACTCATGAGCAAAGGCATTATCGCCTACGATTGCCTTGTTGTGCTGAACGGATACTCCCGTTATCCCGCTTACAAGGCGTGACGATGGGTATATCTGCTCCGTTACGATATTAGTATCAAGAGAGAGGGTCTCAGAGTGCGTCTTCAGTATCATGACAAGCTCTTCAAGGGCGGCGTTGCCCGCGCGCTCTCCGATGCCGTTAATAGTACACTCCACCTGACGCGCACCCTTTATAACGGCGGCAAGGGAGTTGGCCGTGGCAAGACCGAGGTCATTATGACAATGCACGGAGATAACGGCCTTATCAATATCAGTTACGTTCTCTTTTATACCTGCTATTAGCCCGCCGAAAGACCCGGGCAGGGCGTAGCCGACCGTATCGGGGATATTGAGCGTAGTGGCCCCGGCCTTAATAACGGCTGAGAGGACCTCGTAGAGGTACTCGGGCTCACTCCTTGAGGCGTCCATGGGAGAAAACTCCACGTCTTCCACATATCCGCGCGCCCGCTCCACCATCTCCACGGCGCGTTTAAGGGCTACTTCACGCGTCATCTTGAACTGATGCATGAGGTGTATATCCGAGGTGGAGATAAAGGTATGAATACGCACACGCGGGGCGCCTTTCAAGGCCTCTGCGGCGCGGTCAATATCCTCGGGTTTGGCTCGTGCGAGGCTGCTTATAACAGGGCCCTCTACCTCGGCGGCAATTTGCTTAACAGACTCGAAGTCACCGGGCGAGCTATAGGCAAAACCCGCTTCAATGACATCAACTCCGAGGCGGGCGAGCTGGCGCGCTACGATGAGTTTTTCTTCAACATTCATCGATGCGCCGGGAGACTGCTCTCCGTCGCGAAGCGTGGTGTCGAGAATTTTTACATATTCCATATTAACTATGTACCTCAACTCTTCTTAATTGCAATGTTTTTTCTATCATCTGAAACTTCGTCTGCTACCTTTGTTTTCTTCTTCCTGTGCAGTACCCGGCCAAGAGGACCGGATAGGGCGTATCCAAAAGTGATAATAAAGAGCATAAGCGGCGGCTCTGCTGTGATCAGTATGATAAGAAATATCAGACCTACAAGGAGACTAAAAGGCATGCGCCGTCTAAGATCAAGTTCTTTAAAGCTGTAAAACTTCACGTTGCTTATCATTAAAAAAGCAAGCATATATACAAGCAGCAGCACCGTTATATGTTTAGCCATCTCCTGCCCTTTGCCGATACTGAAAAAGAGCAGTACCGTTGAGGCAACAAGGGCCGCGGCCGCAGGTATGGGCAGACCGTTAAAGCGTTTACTCTCTACCGTTGAAATCTGAACATTAAAGCGCGCGAGGCGGAGCGCCCCGCAGACAACGTAAAGAAAGGCAGCAAGCCATCCGTAACGCCCGAAAGGCCGCAGCGCCCAGGTAAACATCAGTACTCCGGGGGCGAGTCCGAAGGCCACAAGGTCGGCAAGTGAATCATACTCGGCCCCGAATTTACTCGTTGTATGCGTAAGGCGCGCTATCCTGCCGTCAAGGCCGTCAATAACTGCGGATATTAATATGGCTATGGCGGCATGATCGTATTTACCGTCAATACAGGCCATTATGGCGTAGAAGCCCCCGAGGAGGCTCATGCTTGTAAGGAGGTTGGGTAGAAGAAAAATCCCTTTTTTCAGATTCCCTTTTTTTAGTCCCCTGCCCCTTAAGGGTCTTCTGAGCTCTCTGTCTTTCATGACCAATACCCCAGTATTGAAGAGCCGGCGCTCACCTTATCGCCCTTTTTAACGGTAATTTTCGCCTTTACAGGAAGATATACGTCAAGTCTTGAGCCGAACCTTATAAGGCCGAACCTCTTACCCTTTTTTATATCCATGCCTGCCTTAAGGCGGCATACGATGCGCCGGGCCACAAGACCGGCAATCTGATTAAATACAAAGACCTGCCCCCCGGGGCCCTCTGCGACTACCGCGTTCTGTTCGTTCTCGAGGCTGGCTTTATCGAGGTTGGCTGAAAAAAATCTTCCCGGGTTATATATTACCTTCAGCACCCTGCCCGAGGCCGGAACCCTGTTTACATGGACGTTAAAGAGGTTCATGAAAATACTTATCTTCATGGTCTCTGTACCGGTAAAGCGGCTGTCAAAGACCTTCTCAACGATAATGACCCTGCCGTCGGCGGGGCTTACTATGGAGCCGGGCTCCTCGGAGATAACCCTCTTCGGATCTCTAAAAAAGGCCACCACAAAGACAAATAAGGCAAAGAAAACTCCCCCTAATATCCATGAGCGAGAGAGTAGAAAAACAAGAACGGTTATCACCAGGGCGATGAGCATAAAGGGATACCCCTCTACAGCCAGAGGAATCTTCATGCCGTCGCGGTAAGGAATCTCATTATTTTTCTCTCCCGAGCTGCTTTTCATATGGGAAGAGATATTAATTCTTATCCCTGTCTACTATCTTGCCCTTATTAAGCCAGGGCATCATACCGCGGAGCTTCTCGCCGACTTCCTCGATGGGATGAACCTCGCCGCGCCTGCTAAGGGCGTTAAAGACAGGTTTATTAACCTTATTCTCAAGCATCCACTCACGGGCAAAGGCCCCGGACTGAATCTCGTCGAGTATCTTCTTCATCTCTTTCTTGGTCTCATCGGTTACAAGACGGGGTCCGCGCGTCATGTCGCCGTATTTAGCCGTATTGCTGATGGAGTATCTCATATTGGAGATACCGCCCTCGTATATAAGGTCAACGATGAGTTTTGTCTCGTGAAGGCACTCAAAGTAAGCCATCTCCGGGGGAAAGCCCGCCTCTGTAAGTGTCTCAAAACCTGCCGTTATAAGGGCGCTTATGCCGCCGCAGAGCACGGCCTGCTCGCCGAATAGGTCCGTCTCGGTCTCGCACTTAAAAGTTGTCTCAATAATTCCCGCCCTGCCGCCGCCGTTTGCCGAGGCGTATGCAAGGGCGATGTCCAGCGTATCACCTGCGGGGTCCTGATGCGTGGCCACAAGGGTGGGCACGCCGCCGCCTTTTGTGTACTCATGCCTTACAAGATGACCGGGCCCTTTCGGGGCCACCATGAATACGTTTACATCGGCAGGAGGTACTATCTGGCCAAAATGAATATTAAAGCCGTGGGCAAAGGCAAGGTAAGCGCCCTTCTTGAGGTTCGGAGCGATTTCATCTCTGTAAACATCGCCCTGAGTCTCATCGGGAATAAGTATCATTATAACATCAGCGCCCTTTACGGCCTCGGGGACTTCTTTTACGCTAAGCCCGGCGGCCGCGGCCTTCTTCCATGAGCCGCCGTCCTTTCTAAGGCCCACGACTACGTTTACACCGCTATCGGTAAGGTTCTGGGCATGGGCGTGTCCCTGGCTGCCAAAACCAATGATGGCTACGTTTTTATCTCTAATATTCCCAAGTTCCGCATCTTTATCATAAAAAACCTTCATCTAAAAAAAACCTCCCTTTTTTATAAGTACCGCCTCAGGCGGTCTAACATCCACAGATTAAAGTTCAACTTAAAAAGCAGTATATGATCTCTTAAACCTACTTTGGACTTCTGCCTATTACAAGGCTGCCCGTGCGCGCAATCTCCTTTATACCAAAGGGGCGGAGTATATCGGTAATGGCCTGAATCTTCTCGCAGGTTCCCGTAATCTCAATGGTATAACTCTTCGGGCTGATATCGAGTATACGGCCCCTGAATATCTCCACAACGCTTAGTATCTCGGCGCGGTTCTCCGTCTTATGGGAGACCTTTATCATGGCGAGCTCGCGCTCTATGTGTTTTTCCTTCGTGAAATCATGAACCTTTATAACGCTGATAAGTTTATTGAGCTGTTTGGTTATCTGCTCAAGTATCTTATCATTTCCTCTTGTTATAATGGTCATGCGGGAAATGTCCGGATCCATGGTCTCGGCCACGGTAAGGGACTCGATATTAAAACCCCTGCCCGAGAAGAGCCCCGATATCCTTGATAAGACACCGAATTCATTTGTCACGAAGACGGAAATAGTATGACGCAATCTAAGTTATCCTCCACGTTAAATATAAAAACTCACCAGAGTTATACAAGGAGCATCTTGTTAATGGGTTGGCCGGCCGGAACCATGGGATAAACTCCCTCAAAGGGCTCGACACGAAAATCAATGATTACGGGCCTGTCTTTTATCTTCAAGGCGCTCTTTATCACCTTCTCGACCTGGTCCTGCTCTGTCACCTTAAAACCGGCGGCCCCAAAGGCCTCGGCGAGTTTGAGAAAGTCAGGGGCAACGGACATGCAGGTATGGGAGTACCTCTTATCATAAAAGAGTTCCTGCCACTGCCTTACCATGCCGAGGACCATGTTGTTAAGAATAGCTATTATCACGGGCAGACGGTACTGAACGGCAGTTGCTATCTCCTGTATATTCATCTGTATGGAGCCGTCTCCGGCGATGTCTATAACGGTCTTTTTCGGATATGCTATCTGCGCGCCTATGGCCGCGGGAAGACCGTAACCCATGGTGCCGAGGCCGCCTGAGGTAAGGAAGGCACGGGGTTTGTCGAACTTATAAAACTGCGCCGCCCACATCTGGTTCTGCCCCACCTCTGTGGTTATTATGGCATCGCCTTTTGTGGCCTCATATAGTTTTTCGATAACATACTGTGGTTTTATGTTTCCCTTTCCGCTCCTGTCGTAGGTAAGGCTGTGATCCGTTGACCACTTCTGTATATTATCAGTCCACTCAGATATGCCGGCCCGGAACTTCTTAAGCTCAGCGGCCTTCGGAAGGGCCGTTATCATCTCTTTCAAGACTTTTTTAACGTCTCCCACGATAGGTATATCCACCTTGACGTTCTTACTTATGGACGTTGGGTCTATATCAATATGCACCACCCCGGCGTAGGGCGCGAACTCGGCAATCTTGCCTGTAACGCGGTCGTCAAAACGCGAGCCTATGGCTATGAGGCAATCAGTATCCGTTACGGCCATATTGGCGGCATAGGTTCCGTGCATACCAAGCATGCCCATAAATAGCGGATGCGTCCCGGGAAAACCCCCGAGCCCCATGAGCGTAGTAGTCGTAGGTATACCGAGCTTCTCAGAAAACTTCGTGAGCTCTTTGGAGGCATCGGAGAGCAGCACCCCGCCGCCTGCGTAAACTACGGGCCTCTTTGACTTCAAGATAAAATCAATGGCCTTCCTGACCTGACCGGGATGCCCCTTATAGGTAGGCTGATAACTCGGTATGCTTACCTTATCTGGGTAACTGAATACGGTCTTGCCCGTAAAGATATCCTTTGGGATATCCACAAGCACGGGGCCGGGGCGGCCGGTGGTAGCTATATAAAAGGCCTCCTTGATAATTTTAGTAAGGTCCTTTATATCCTTTACCAGGTAATTATGCTTTGTGCATGGCCGTGTTATGCCAACTATATCGGCCTCCTGAAAGGCATCGTTGCCGATAAGGGCCGTTGGGACCTGCCCCGTGAAGACCACCATGGGTATGGAGTCCATATATGCCGTGGCTATGCCGGTTACGGTATTGGTGGCTCCGGGGCCTGATGTAACAAGGACAACACCGGGTTTACCGGAGACCCTTGCGTAACCATCGGCCATATGCACGGCACCCTGCTCATGACGCACAAGTATGTGCTCGATGGGCCCGTCGTAAAGCACATCATAAACGGGTAGAAGAACGCCGCCGGGAAAACCGAATATAGTCTTTACTTCTTCTGCCAGGAGGCACTGGATAAATATCTCGGCCCCTGTCATGGTCTTGTTTGTTGTCATTTAAGCACCTGATCACATTACGACTTAATGGTTTATGTTTTTATATAAAAAGTCCGTTAATTTTCGGGGCCCCTGAGGTATCATGACACCGAGTGATCCGCGACCCTAAAATATAACTAACATGGGATATCCATGGCCCTAAGATACAAGCCCTCGATTACTGTGCCTTATTCCTGAATAGCCCCGGTGTTGGCGGAGGTAACGTTACGGGCGTACCTGCTTAACCAGCCGGTCTTTATCTTGGGGGCCGGGGCCTTCCATGCCTTGGACCTGCTCTCAAGCTCTTCCTCTGTAACCCTCAGCTGAAGGGTTCTCTTGTGGATATCAAGCTCAATAAGGTCACCCTCATGGACAAGGGCTATGGGGCCGCCCTCCATGGCCTCAGGGGAGATATGACCTATACAGGGACCGCGAGTGCCTCCGGAGAACCTGCCGTCTGTAAGAAGTGCCACGGAATCACCGAGGCCCATGCCCATTAGCGTGGCCGTGGGAGAGAGCATCTCTCTCATGCCGGGCCCGCCTTTTGGCCCCTCGTAGCGTATAACTATACAATCGCCCTTTTTTATGTCTTTTTTAAGTATCGCCTTCATGGCGGTTTCTTCAGAGTTAAATACACGGGCGCGTCCCGAGAACCTCATCATGGCGCTGCTTACCCCGGATTGCTTTACAACGGCGCCAAGGGGCGCGAGGTTGCCCTTTAATATCGCTATGCCGCCCTCTTTGTGATGCGGTCTCTTAAGGGGGCGCAGCACATTATCATTTATATAATCCACGGCCGATATGAGGGCCTTTATGCGTTTACCTGAGACCGTGGGGTTATCCTTGATAGAATCCTTAAGCCTCGCGAGGACCGCCGCGATGCCGCCCGCCCAGTGCAGGTCCTCCATATAATAATCGCCGACAGGCTCAAGAGAGGCGATATGAGGTGTACTCTTGCTTAATGTATCAAATAACTCCAGCGGCAGCTCCACGCCAGCCTCATGGGCAATGGCAAGGAGATGGAGAACCGTGTTGCTTGAGCCGCCAAGGGCAAGGTCTACCCTTATCGCGTTCTCAAAGGCCGCCCTTGTAAGAATCTTACGGGGCGTTACCTGTTTTTGAACAAGCTCCACTATCCTCACGCCGCTATCAAAGGCGATCCTTCTCTTCTCCGCCGAGCCCGCCAGAGCGGTGCCGCACCATGGAAGGCTCATACCCATGGCCTCGGTAAGGCAATTCATGGTATTTGCCGTATAAAGCCCCTGACAGCTCCCCTCACCGGGACAGGCGCCCATCTCACAGGCATTGAGCTCATCGGCGCTTATCTCGCCGTTCTTAAAACGCCCCATGGCCTCAAAGGTATTGCGTATAAGAGAGAGTTTCTTTCCCCTGTACCTGCCCGTCATCATGGGCCCCGCGGAGACCACTATAGAGGGTATATTAAGCCTCGCCGCGGCCATGAGCATGCCCGGGCTTATCTTATCGCAGTTTGTAATAAATACCAGGCCGTCAAGGGCATGGCCCTCGGCCACGCTCTCTATCATATCGGCTATAAGCTCACGGATAGGCAGAGAGTAATGCATACCCTTGTGCCCCATTGATATACCGTCGCAGACGCCGGGAAGCCCGAAAATAAAGGGATATGCCCCGCCTGTGTGAATACCCTTCTCCACAAAGCGCTCAAGGTCGCGCATGCCGACATGACCGGGGATAAGGTCCGTAAAGCTCGATGCGATACCTATAAAGGGTTTTTTCATCTCCTTCTTCGGCACACCCGTTGCGTACATAAGGGCCCTGTGAGGCACCCTCTCAAGACCTTTTTTAATCCTGTCGCTTCTATGGCTCATATTGTAATATCATCCTTCGGGCCCGTTAATGGTCCATCACAAAGGCCCTTCCCCTACACGAGGATTTGCAATGAGGTCACTTGATCCGGACTCTTCCGGGCAATGTCTCATCAGCGTCTTTTTGCCCCCGCCCCTTCTTGGAAAACCTATACTATGGCTTTTATCAGAAAAGACCTGTCCCGGGGTAAATCATCGACCGTTGATTATATTCAGTCTGAGGTCCAAGGTCTCTATTACGATTTCTTTAACCTCTCTATTCTCAGGCCTCTACGGCGGAGAGCATCTGCTCCATATCGTCTTTAAGGGCCAATTTTAACTTCTTAAGCTTCTTCTCCTCAAGTATCTCATCCTCATTTAAGATACCCTTTTTTTCCAGCTCCATTACCCTCTGCTTGTATTCTTTATGTTCCAAATAAGCTTTTTTGAAGGTCTCATTCTCCTCTAAGAGTCTCTTTACAAGTTCAGTCTGCTCAAGCATGTCTCCTCCTTATAATGAAGATATAATCAAAAAAATAAACTCCCTTCTTTACAAGGGATTTTTTAAGTTTCAGGCACTCTAAAAGCAATTACTTATCATAACTTACAAGAAAAGAGTTGTCAACAGGGCTTAAGGGGTCTTAATGGCCATAGCGGCCCTCTTTCTAATCTCGGCCTCTGATTTCCTGAGATAATATGGTGTAAGTTCAATAGGCGTCTCTTTTATAACGTCCTTTCCTGCAGCCAGAAAGGCGATATTTGATGCCCTCACAAACCATAGCGGCTCCGGGGCCAAGAGGGCGCCTTTTCTGTTTTTTTTAATATACTCTCCGTAAACACCGAGACCCGCTCCCATGAATAAAATAGGCGCGGGCTCGGGATAGAGCTCGTTAAGGCGTGCTAAAAGCAGCTCCGGTCTTATGGCGGCAGGCTCCATAACAACAGAAGGGGCGCCTCGGCCTGCAAAGGTATATAGGGCCGAGTAGACCTCGGACTTTCTCGCGTCAAGTACGGGACAGACCGGAATGCCCGCAAAAGGGGCGTTAAGCGCCAGGGCCTCTAATGTTGAGACTCCGGCCGTTGGCCTTCCATGAGACCAAGCCAGTCCCTTTACCGTAGTAATACCTATACGAAGACCTGTGAAGGAGCCAGGCCCTATGGCTACGGCGTAAAGGTCTATATCGTCAAGTGTAACAGAGCTATCGGTTAAGAGGGCGGCGATGTTGCTAAGGAGCCAGCCCGCGTGAGGGCCGGCATGGGCCACGGTGCGTTCGCTTTTGAGCAGACCGCCATCGACGAGGGCTATGCTGCCTGACCTTGAGGAGGTATCAATAGCGAGTATCAAGAGAGTTGTCCCGCCTTCTCGAAGATATAAAGCACCTCAGCTGCGCTCCTCAACTCAGGATACGAAAAATATCATTATAGGTGACAAGCACCATGAGGGTTATTATAAGGGCTATGCCTATCTGCTGCGCCACACCCATGAACTTGTCGCTAAGGGGTTTACCCTTAATGGATTCAACGGCAAGAAACATAATATGCCCGCCGTCAAGCACAGGTATGGGGAATAGATTTATAATACCGAGCTGAAGGCTTAAAAAAGCCACAAGAGAGAGTATATCGGATATACCCTCATGGGCGGCCCGTCCCGCGACCTGGGCTATCATAATAGGCCCGCCAAGCGTCTTAAGGGAGTATTGGCCCATGACAAGGCCCTTTATGACGACAAATAACTTCTCCGTCATGATTACAGATGTGGAGAGCCCCTTTGTTATGGACTCACCAACTCCGTATTGTTTTAACGCCCTCTCCTCTTCACGTGAGACGCCTATAATGAACCTCTTGCCGTCATCAGCGGCCCGCGGGGTAATATCAACATCAAAGGTCTTCTCTCCCCTCTTTATGGTAAACTTCTTGCTCGCCCCGTCTTTACTTACAAGCCCTTCAAGCTCAATCCAGTGGCTTATCTTCACGTTGTTCACGGCGATTATCTCATCACCGGGCCTAAGCCCGGCCTTGCCCGCAGGGTAGCCGCTGTTTACCGTGCTGATTACAGCGGGCATATCGGGCAGCACCCCTACGGTGCCCGCCCCTGTAGTTGCCGATGTCCCGGGGCTGAGCGTTGTATCAATGGAGCTGCCGCCGCGGGTTATTCTCAGCTTAAGGGGCTTATCGGGGTTCATCGTAGTAGTGGTTATAAAGTCCTCCCACGTAGCTGTTTTCTCTCCGTCTACCATACGGATGGTATCGCCTTTTTGTATCCCCGCCTTATCGGCGGGGCTATCGGCAAAGACATAACCAACAGCTGCCGCGCGCTCAAGGTAGGCCGGTACCTCTATGCCTACAATATAGATAAGGGGAAAGAGCATAAGGGCGAGGATAAGGTTCATCACAGGGCCGGCTGCTATGATGAGCGCCCTGTTAAGGGGACTTTTATCGGTAAAGGAACGGCCTTTATTCTCATCGGCTATCTCTTCGCCGGGGGCCTCGCCTATCATCTTAACGTAACCGCCAAGGGGCAGCAGGCTCAGCATGTACTCTGTCTCGCCCTTTCTAAAACCTATTATCCTGGGGCCGAAACCAAGTGAGAACTTTTCCACCTTGATGTTACTCATCTTGGCGATGGCAAAGTGGCCGAGCTCATGGATGAATATAAGAACACCGAGTACTATGACAAAGGAAATTACTGTAATCATATTTTTTATTACCTCAAAGTCTTGATAACTTCACGGGCCTTGACCCGCGCCTCGTTATCTGTGTCCAGAACGTCCTCAATATCCGTTGCCTCACGTGAGAGTGAACAGGCAAGCACGCTCTCAATTACTTTATATATATCAGTAAACCTTATATTACCCTTTAGAAAATCCTCTACAGCCACCTCATCAGCGGCGTTTAAGACAGCAGGGGCCGTGCCGCCCGTACGCAGGGCGCTGTACGCGAGGCCAAGACATGGAAAACGCTCCCTGTCAGGGTCGAAAAACTCAAGAGAGAGCCCGTCAAGGCCAAGGGGCGTTATTGAGTCATTAATCCTCTCGGGATACCCCATAGCGTAGGCAATAGGGCCTCTCATATCCGCCGTACCCATCTGTGAGATAATAGAGCCGTCTACGTACTCGACCATGGAGTGAACTATGCTCTGAGGATGAATGGATACGGAGATGGAATCCGCGGAAAAACCAAAGAGCCACCTTGCCTCTATGACCTCAAGGCCTTTGTTGATAAGGGTAGCTGAATCAATGGTCACCTTCCGGCCCATTGACCAGCGCGGGTGATTAAGGGCCTGGGCCGGGGTGACGGCATCAAGGTCTATATCATTTTCCTTAAAAAAAGGCCCTCCTGAGGCCGTAAGTATAACACGCCTTACGTCGCTGATTCTGTGCCCCGCAAGGGATTGAAACAGAGCGCTGTGCTCGCTGTCAACAGGCAGAATACTTACACCGGCTTTTTGGGCCGCCTCAATTACAATGGCCCCTGCCACTACCATAGTCTCTTTATTGGCAAGGGCGATGTCTTTACCTGCTTCTATGGCGGCCATGGTAGGTATAAGCCCCGCGGCCCCCGTAATAGCCGAGACAACCATATCGGCGCCGTCAATGGAGGCGGCGGTAACAGCGCCATCAGCGCCGGCGCCTGTCTTTACCCTGCCCTGAAATTCCTTCTCGATTAAGAGGGCGTCTTCAGCTCTAAGGGTAGAAACATAAGCGGGGTTAAACTCTTCTATCTGCGTTTTGAGAAGCTCTATATTACGTCCCGCCGCAAGGGCACGGACAGTGAATTTATGAGGATTGGCGCGCACAACATCAAGGGTGCTGCGCCCTATGGAGCCTGTTGAGCCAAGCACGGTAATTGACTTCATCGTGCTCATCTTATAAAACCTCTATTATCACAATTAAGCAAAAACATAAGGTAATATTATCCTATATTTTAAGAGATATTACCAGTATATAAATCACCGGCAGGCTAAAGAGCAGGCTGTCGATTCTGTCAAGGATGCCGCCGTGACCGGGCAGTATGGTGCCCGAATCCTTTACGCCTGCGCCTCTTTTAAGTATGGACTCGAAGAGATCGCCCATAATCCCAAGACATCCTGTAATAAGGGCCAGCAGAATCACGGCGCCGTAACCCGTCAGCGGCGCGGCGGCGTTAAATACAAGGGCGGCTACGATACCCGACCCAATACCGCCAAGGGCGCCCTCGATGGTCTTACCGGGACTTATTGAGGGGCAGAGTTTATGGCTGCCAAAGGCCCTGCCAAAGACATAGGCAAGGGAATCATTACACCAGATGACGATAAGAAAAAAAAGTATCCACAACCTTCCTTGCGGCGCATCGGCAAGGAGTATGAAGTAAGACAGAGGCAGGCTGATGTATATAAGGCCGGCTGTCTTAAAGACAGCCTCCTGCACCGCGCTCCTCATATCAGGGGCTCCGGCAAGGGCCATGAATAAAAAGATAAAAAGAGCTGCGATTAAGAGCGCAGAAGAGAGTGCTAAACCTGTAAAGTAAACGCAAAAGGTGAATATCAGCCCGATAAGAGCAGCAAAAACACCCTGCCCGCCGCCGCTGTAGATAAGGGCGGTAAGCTTATTATACTCCAATAACGCGATAAAGGTAAGGACAAGCACTACGGCAAGGATTAAGACCCGGGGCGCAAAGAGCACGAGAGCGAGTACAAGGGGAATCAATATAAAAGCTGTGGCAACTCTCTTCAGCATCCCCTCTCCAGGTGATAATTAAGAGTCATAATCTCTAAAGTGAATTATCATAGATGTAAGCGGATATTTTAATACTAAAGGAGTGCCCCAACCTTTTCCTTAACAAGCCCGAAACGGCGTTCGCGTCTGTGATAATCGTGAATGGCCTGATCAAGGTGCGCTCTTGTAAAATCAGGCCAGAGCACATCCTGGATATGAATCTCAGTATAGGCAAGCTGCCACAGGAGAAAATTACTTATCCTGCACTCACCGCTTGTTCTTATAAGGAGATCAGGGTCGGGTATGCCCGCCGTATAAAGCCCCTCGCTGAAGTTCTCTTCGGTGATATCCGCCTCTTTAATCTCGCCGCGCCTGACCTTTCCCGCAAGTACCCCGGCGGCCCGCACTATCTCTTCGCGACCGCTGTAACTAAGGGCCAGCTGAAGATGCATCTCAGTAAATGAGGCTGTCTTTCTCTCCAGATGTTCTATGACATCCCTAACACTGCCCGGCAGATCAGATATATTACCGATGGCCTTAAAGCGGATACCGTTCTTAACAAAGAGTTCTTCTTCGCTCTTCAGGTGTTTTTCAAGAAGACGCATGAGAAAACTCACCTCTTCAGCGGGGCGCTGCCAGTTCTCTCTTGAGAAGGTATAGAGCGTAAGGTAATCAAGACCGAGCTCCCTGCAGTATGTAACGATGTCACGGACGACCTCAATACCTTTTTTGTGGCCGTTAATCCTGTTAAGGAGCCTTTTACGCGCCCAGCGGCCGTTTCCATCCATTATAATGGCTATATGATGTGGCAGATCCGCTTCAGAAAGGTCTCTCATCTTAACACGCCTTTTTTATGGGGAAGGTGAATAAGCAGAGCGGAAGGCAGCGGCACAAGAAAATCCCGCTTATTACCAGCCCCGTTGCACCGTACCGGTATTTTTTTTACAACCGTGCATTTGCTAAAAACGACGGAATATCCGGGAAAACACCAAGTGGGGCGGCAACGTCTTTTTTTTTACCTCTCCGTCCCGGTATTTTTAAATATGAGAGCAAATAAAACCGCCCGTCTTAAGCGTGCCCGAGCCGGTTAGACTTCCATTATCTCGGCCTCTTTTCGTGAGAGGGCCTCGTCAACTTTTTTAATATAAACATCTGTAAGGGATTGAATCTCATCGTAGGCTCTTTTCTCATCGTCCTTTGAGATTTCCTTGTTCTTCTCAAGTTTTTTTACCTTATCGTTGGCGTCCCTGCGTATATTTCTAATGGATATCCTGCACTCCTCGCCAAAACCATGTGCTACCTTAACGAGCTCTTTTCTTCTCTCTTCTGTGAGCTGAGGTATATTTATACGTATTATCTTACCGTCATTAGAGGGATTAAGCCCCAGAACAGAAGAAGAGATAATAGCCTTCTCAATAGCCGGTATCTGCGAAATATCCCATGGTGAGATGGTTATGAGCCTGGGCTCCGGGGCGTTAAGTGTAGCAACCTGACTGAGTGGAGTGGCGGTGCCGTAATAATCCACCTTAACGTTATCAAATATGGCTACCGATGCCCTGCCTGTCCTTAAGGCCGTAAATTCATGGCCAAGGGCCGACAAAGCCAGCTCCATCCTCTCTTTTATTTCCTTCACGTCATGCCTGTCCACGTTCTTTTCCTCTCAATAGTGTTGAATTAGGCTCACGATACTTATGAGGCACAATGGAAGACCTGCCAAAAGGCGATTCAGGGGAGCACTACGGTGCCTATGAGCTCACCACGAGCGATACGCCTGAGATTGCCCGTCTTTTTGATATCAAAGACCACTATGGGCATATGATTATCCATGCAGAGCGAGACCGCCGTTGAGTCCATGACCCTCAGGCCAAGCTTCAGGACATCAATATATGAGAGGGTCTCGTACTTTACGGCCCCGTCATCTACAAGGGGATCTTTATCATAAACGCCGTCTACCTTAGTCCCCTTTAAGAGCACATCGGCGTTCATCTCCATGGCGCGGAGGGCGGCCGCGGTATCTGTAGTAAAGTAGGGGTTACCCGTACCGGCACCGAAGATTACCACACGGCCTTTCTCAAGGTGTCTTATGGCGCGGCGTCTGATATAGGGCTCGGCCAGCTCTTTCATCTCTATGGCGGATATAACCCTGGTCATTACGCCGGCTCTCTCTAAGGCGTCCTGAAGCATAAGGGCGTTTATCACCGTGGCAAGCATGCCTACGTAATCGGCGGTGGCGCGCTCCATGCCTTTGGCGCTTGATGAGACGCCTCTAAAGATATTTCCGCCGCCTATGACAACGGAGACATCGGCTCCAAGGCCATGCAGCTCGGCTATCTCAGAGGCAATGGCCACAACGGTATTATTATCAATACCATAATCCAGACCACCCATCAGGACCTCGCCGGAGAGTTTCAGAAGTATTCTCTTATATTTCAGAGTATCTGCCATGAGTCCCCGGGGATAATCGCATAATTACATGCTTTTGATGAAAAAACTCTGAGAAAATGCCTTTAAGTGCGGCCTTTAGTAAAAGACCAACTAACTTAGACGGAGCGGGAGAGACGGAGATAATCAGCCCTGAAGGGCAGCCACCTCTTTTAGAAAATCGTCTTCTTTTTTTTCCATGCCCTCGCCTACCTTGAACCTTACAAAACGCCTTACAGAGATATTTTCTCCGATACGGGCCACGTTCTCTACTATTAACTGCTCAATGGTTCTCTCCGGGTCTTTTACAAAAGGCTGTTCAAGAAGGCAGATGCCTTTTAAGAATTTATCAAGCTTGCCTTCAACTATCTTCTCTACCACCTTCAGAGGTTTACCCGATTCTTTAGCCTGATTGGTATATATAGCCTTCTCGGCCTCGATAACCTCAGGAGTAACTTCACTGCGATTTAAGTAAGCAGGGCCCATGGCGGCTATATGCATGGCGATATCCTTGACAAGGGCGAGAAATGCTTCATTTCTCGCGACAAAGTCCGTCTCGCAGTTCACCTCAAGAAGAACACCAAGCTTACCTCCGGGATGTATATAAGAATAAACCACACCCTCGGAAGTTACTCTGCCGGCCTTTTTAGAGGCAGCGCTGAGGCCTTTTTCTCTAAGAAAAACAACTGCTTTCTCAACATCTCCATTGGTTTCCTTGAGGGCCTTCTTGCAGTCCATAAAACCGGCGTCTGTTTTGTCTCTAAGTTCTTTTACTGTCTTTGCCGAAATCTCCATCTATTACTCTCTCCCAATATATAGTTTCAGTTCCTGCCCTAACAGGTTATTTGTTTACTCCGAGGCAGGCTCATCCGTCTTTGCCGCAGGCGCGGCCGCCTCTTTTACAGCCGGAGCGGCCTTCTCGGCCGGAGCGGATGTTTTCTCTACGGCAGCTACGGCCTTCTCACCCTGTACCACAACGCTGGCGTCACCTGCCTTCTCAATAGTACCTTTTGAGACAGCGGCTGGTTTTTCCTCAGCCGCCTCGGCGGCCTCTTCATCGGCCTTACTCTTCTGCAAACTTGCCTCATGGATTGCCTTTCCCTCAAGGCAGGCGTCTGCGATAGATGACGAGAAGAGCTTAATGGCGCGTATGGCATCATCGTTACCGGGGATTACCATATCCACCTCATCGGGGTCACAGTTAGAATCCACGATAGCAACAACTGTTATACCTAATTTTTGTGCTTCCTTAATAGCTATGCTCTCTTTTTTGGAATCAACTACGAACATTACAGAAGGCGGAGCGGTCATCTCCCTTACACCGCCGAGATATTTTTCAAGTCTCAGCTTTTCTCTCTCAAGCATAAGGCGCTCTTTCTTCGTAGAGCCCGTAAAGTCTTCACCTTCTTCAAGTTTATCAAGCTTATTCAGGCGGGCGATGCTCTTTTTTACAGTAGCGAAGTTTGTCAGAAAGCCGCCTATCCATCTGTTATTCACATAAAACATGCCGCAGCGTTTGGCCTCTTCTTCTATGGACTTATGGGCTTGTTTCTTTGTGCCTACAAAGAGCACCTTGGCGCCCTTTGAAGTTGAGTCGCGTACAAAATCGTAAGAATTTCTAAAAAGCTTCACGGTCTGCTGCAAGTCGATAATATAGATACCGTTTCTTGCCCCGAAGATATAGGACTTCATCTTGGGGTTCCATCTCTTTGTCTGGTGTCCGAAGTGGACGCCGCTCTCCAAGAGCTGTTTCATCGTAAGGTAAGCCATCTTAAATCTCCTTTTTGCGGTTAATTTCCTCCGCGCCGGTCTTGATCTTGGGCCCGCTCATGCGGACACCGCAGTTTATACATACGACGCGTGTGTATTTAATCAGATATAATTAACACACCTTTAGAGATACTTGCAAGAAGTTTTTTCCCTTACAGGGCGCTAAAAAGAGACTCTCCCGGTAAGTGTAAGGTGATAAGCCAATTTTCAGGAAGGTGAGTGAAGCGGTTACTAAAGGGTGGGCAAAGAAAGCAAGAGACCAGCGTCAGCTGAAGCCGATCAACGCTGGTCTGTTTACATACCCACAGGTTAAACTTAACCAAAGCACGCGCTTAACATAACTTTGCAAAGAGAATTACTCGGCAAGGCGAAAACCCGTCATTTTATTTCTAAGATTAGGTTCCCTGCCATATCGATAGGTGTTGCGCACCTTATACGGTGTCTCCAGCGAAGAACCGCCCCGTACGGTACGCCAGCTAGAGAAATCAGGGCCATATGGGTCCTCCATATCTCCCTCTTTGTAATAATCAAAATCAAAGTTATCCTCTACCCACTCCCAGGCATTACCCGTCATATCGTATAAACCAAGGGCATTAGGTTTTTTCTCCTTACCATGATGAAGCTCACCATCGGAGTTATATAGAAACCAGGCGAAATCCCCCAAATTCTCGTCACTATTAGTACCGGACCACCTGATGTTCTTTCCTCTCTCCCTGGCGGCAAACTCCCACTCCGCCTCTGTAGGAAGACGGTAAAAACCATCAGTAAGTTTATTGAGATTGGCGATAAAATCATTGGCCCATCCCCATGTTACGTTGACAAGAGGCATCTTGGGATCAAGATCCTCTGCATAGGTCCAGCCCATGACATGCTCCCACAAAGAGTTGGTTACCTCTACCTCGCCTATATAATAATCAGATAGACATACCTCGTGAACGGGAACTTCATCGTCATCACCCTTACCGGTGAAGTCTCCCATATTAAAACACCCGCCCTTTACATAAATCATCTTTATGGGCGGCATATTCTTTTTTCTGTCCTCATATTCTTTTTTCTTCTTTGCCTGAAATATTTTTATTCTCTCCTCCCTTGTAAGGGGTTTGTCACTAAGAGGCGCGTGCTTTTTTTTGGAGTCTTTCTTTGATACGTTTTTTTGCTCTGCCTCAGGCGCCTTCTCAGCGGCTGTAGCAGCTGTGGAGAAGAGCAAAAATGAGAAAAAGATAAGAAGGGTGAAGGCCGGAAAAGACAACTTCTTCATAATAGGATTCCTCCAGAAGTTTTTTTATTAAAACCTGTAAGCATAAAGCTCTACTTGAATAATACTAACTGCGGCGCCTTAACCTCATCCTCGACCTTTACAGGGTATTTACCTGTAAAGCAGGCATCGCAGAAATCCCTATCCTCCCCCACGGCATTGTAAAGGCCCTCAAGGCTAAGGTAACTCAACGTGTCAGATGTAATGTAGTTATTTATCTCTTCCACCTTGTGATTAGAGGCTATAAGCTCCTCTGTAGTGGGCGTATCTATACCGTAATAACAGGGCGAGATACTGGGCGGCGAGCTTATCCGCATATGTACCTCTTTGGCCCGCGCGTCCCTTATCATCTTAACTATTTTTCTACTCGTCGTACCGCGAACGATAGAGTCGTCTACCACTACTACTCTTTTACCCTTTATAACGTCCTTTACGGCGTTTAGCTTGAGCTTTACACCGAAGTGCCGTATGGAGTCCTGCGGCTCAATGAATGTCCTGCCCATGTAATGGCTCCTGATGATGCCTTTTTCAAAGGGTATCCCAGATTCTTCGGCATAACCTATGGCCGCAGGAACGCCTGAGTCGGGCACAGGTATTACAATATCGGCATCCACGGGGTTTTCTCTTGCCAGTATGCGCCCGAAGTTTTTTCTGACCTCATAGACGCTTTTCCCGAATATATGAGAATCAGGTCTGGCAAAGTATATGAACTCAAAGATACATTGTCTTGGTTTAACCGGGGCAAAGGGCTTGTAGGACTGAAGCCCTTTTTTGTCCATTATGATAATCTCACCGGGCTCAATGTCTCTAATATATGTAGCCTCAATAAGGTCAAGTGCGCAGGTCTCAGAGGCTACGATAAAGGAGTCGCGAAGTCTGCCGAGGCATAGCGGCCTGAAACCCAGGGGGTCACGGGCTGCCACCATAGTGCCCTTGTCAGTAAGAAAAACCAGAGAATAAGCCCCTTTAAGCTTACTAAGGGCAAAGGTAATCCTGTCTATAAGGTTACGCTCCTTACAGGAGGACATAAGGTGCACGATGGTCTCCGTGTCCATGCTGGACTGAAATATAGCGCCATGGGCCTCGAACTCGGCCCTTATGACAAGTGCGTTTACTATATTGCCGTTATGCGCAACTGCTATGCCTCCGCGGGCGTACTCAACGACAAAGGGCTGAGCGTTTTTTATGTGGCTCTCGCCCGCCGTGGAGTAGCGCACATGGCCTATGGCCGATGAACCGGTAAGGTTCTTGATGCTATCGTTATCAAAGACATCGGCTACAAGGCCCATGCCCTTGTGCGAGTACATGCGTGTGCCATCGCTTGAGGCGATGCCGGCGCTCTCCTGCCCCCTGTGCTGCAGGCCGTACAGCCCGAGATAGGTAAGGTTAGCGGCCTCTGCATGTCCGTAGACACCGAATACGCCGCACTCGTCGTGAAACCTGTCATCTCTAGAGGTAGAATCCATTAGTCTGTACTTTAGCCCCCCTTGATTATTACTTGCAGATAGTTCATATGCAAAGAGGCAGCGCATAGTTTTTCATGGTTAAACCCGTTATTAAGAGCCCTAAATGCAGTGCCAAAAGCGGTAAAAACTCACTGCATCGAGACCTTTCTAATCCCTTAAACCCGTATGAAGACCGCTAAAGAGCTCTCAGCGGACTGCCACCCCATTACTAAACCCCTTCGCCTTCTATTAAGGGTTTAAGGGAATCCCTGTAAGCGCTCTTCAGTGTATTAAGAGGGGTATCAATAAGCCCCTTAACAATAAAACCATCCTCTACGGTACGCCCTATTACCTGAAGGGCTACACCATGGGCGGCAGCGATACCTTGAAGAACATTCAAATTATCTTCTTTTAGTGAGACCACTATCCTGCCGTGGGTCTCTGCGAATAAGGCCTCATCAGTGCGTAATCCCGTCACTTTACCTAAATCTACCTCAACTCCTACGGTACCCGCCGGGTTAAGTGAGGACTCAGCCAGAGTAACTGCCAGGCCTCCTTCTGAGCAATCATGTGCAGATAATATTATACCAGTTTTTATGGCCTCCAGACAAGCCTCGTGAAGAGATTCTGCCTCTGTAAGGTCCACTTCCGGGGCGCTTCCCCGCTCCAGACCATAAATAGCGCTAAGATACTCCGTACCGCCAAGCCCGGGGCGCGTCCTGCCGAGAAGCACTATAAGGTGACCCGGCCCCTGAAACCACTGCCTTGTGATAAGGTCAGTATCCTCAATAAGACCCAGCATACCGATTGAGGGCGTGGGGTAGATCCCCTCACCTCTGGTCTCATTATATAAACTTACATTACCGCCGATTACAGGAACATTAAGGGCGATACAGGCCTCTTTTATGCCAGCCACGGCCTCACGGAACTGCCACATTATCCCGGGGCGTTCGGGGTTGCCGAAGTTGAGGCAATCCGTGAGCGCAAGAGGCTCCGCCCCGGAGCAGACAAGGTTACGCGCGGCCTCGGCAACGGCAGCTCTGGCCCCGTTAGCAGGGTCGAGATAACAATGCAGGGGGTTACAATCCACGGTAAGGGCTATGGCCCTCTTTGTGCCCTTTATGCGCACGACAGCGGCATCAGAGCCCGGCGACACCACGGTATCAGAACGGACCATATAATCAAACTGAGAGTATATGGAGTGCCTGCTCGAAATATTCGTTGACGATAAAAGCCTTAAAAAAACCTCATTATAATCATCGGGCAGAGGTATGGTGTCCATATCAAGATAACTTAATCCATCCTGCCAGGAGGGCCTTTCGGCGGGCCTGTCGTACTGCGGAGCGCTATCGGTAAGGATGGTAACGGGGATATCGGCAACGATCTGCCCGCCCTCAAGTATGCGCACAGTCTCATCTTCAATAACCTCTCCCACGACCTCGCAGTCAAGGTCCCATTTAGTAAATATTGCCTTAACCTTATCTTCCATGCCTTTTTTCGCTACTATTAACATCCTCTCCTGCGATTCGGAGAGCAGCAGCTCGTAGCTTGTCATGCCTTCTTCGCGGCGCGGTATACGGTCCATGTCAATCTCAACACCGGCGCCCCCGCGAGAGGCCATCTCCACGCTCGATGATGTAAGCCCTGCGGCGCCCATGTCCTGAATACCCACTATGTAATCGGTCTTGAATAACTCAAGACATGCCTCCAGAAGGAGTTTTTCCGTAAAAGGGTCGCCAACCTGCACCGTGGGCCGCCTCTCCTCGCCGCCCTCGCCAAAGACGTCTGAGGCCATGGTAGCCCCGTGTATGCCGTCCCTGCCTGTCTTTGAACCTACATATATAATAGGATTTCCTAAACCTGAGGCCGTGCCCTTGAATATCTTATCACTCCTGCATATGCCCGCCGTCATGACGTTTACAAGGCAATTTCCCGCGTAAGAATCATTAAGGTAGAGCGCCCCTCCAACGGTAGGCACGCCCATGCAGTTACCGTAACCGGCTATTCCGGCGACAACGCCGTCTATGAGGTAGGGTGTTTTTTTGTTCTTGAATGTACCGAAGAAGAGGGAGTTAAGGTTGGCTACGGGCCGTGCCCCCATTGTGAAGATATCACGCATGATACCGCCGACGCCTGTTGCAGCGCCCTGATATGGCTCGATAAAAGAGGGATGATTATGGCTCTCCATCTTGAATACGCAGGCCAGACCCTCGCCGATATCCACAACGCCTGCGTTCTCACCGGGCCCCTCTATGACCTGAGGCCCTGTGGTGGGAAAGCCCTTAAGGTGTACTCGTGACGATTTATAAGAGCAGTGCTCACTCCACATGACGGAAAAAATCCCGAGCTCCACGTAATTGGGCTCCCTGCCAAGCTCAGTTACTATGCGCTGATATTCATCGGTGCTAATGCCGTGCTCTGCTACTAACTCTGCTGTTATCTCCATTAGGTCAGGAATTCCTCTGTATTTTTTTAATTTTAAAGAATAACGAAATTCAGGAGGAAAGGCAAGAGGCGCCTTTAAATTATCTGTATTTTACGGGAGGCCCTCTGTACTCTCTCTTCCATTAAAGAGAGCCTCTGCCTTTAAAAGTATCTCACGCTCATCTGGAAAACGGAGGAGCGAGGCCGCTTTTTCCATGGGAAACCACCTGCAGTCTGATATTTCCACCTCGTCATAACAGGTAATATCCCCGCCTGTGCACTCCATAAGAAAATAATGAACTATCTTGTGACGGCTCTCACTCACAGGGCCATCCCAAAAGGTAAAATCAAAGCTCATATTGCCAATAGGAGCAAGTATGAGACCTGTGAGCCCTGTCTCTTCGGCTACCTCTCGAAGGGCCGTCTCCGGTAAGGTCTCTCCGTCATCCTGCCGTCCTTTTGGAAGGGCCCAGCGTTTACCTCCACGAACAGATACCAGTACGGCCTCGATATCATTTTGCGAGCCGCGCCTCACGAGTACCCCTCCTGCCGAGACCTCGGTGATCATTCTCATACTTTATCCCCTTCCCCTCACCGTTAATAAATCAGCACATCGGATAATCCCCTCTAATAAGGCTCTCTCTCAGCTCATTAATGGAGGTTAGAGAGGCCTCCACTATTGTCTTTATTCTACCAGATGCCTCTTCAGTATTAAAACCGGTCTCAGAGGGTATTACCTCAACATAGATTGAGGCCGGGTCATTAACTGGGGTGCCGATCTGGCTAAGGAGCCATACACGGGCCTCTTTTACCGCGAGTTCGGCGTTAAATATCTCATCGGCAATAAGCTGAGAGAGTATGGAGTAAATTTTACCCACGTGGGAGACGGGGTTTTTGCCTGCCGCCGCCTCGGCTGTGCCGGGTCTATTTACGGCGATTACTCCCCGCACAGAGTTACCGCGGCCCACCTCGCCGGAATCGCCGTCCTCGGCGCTGGTGCCAAGAAGGGTAAGGTACGCTCCCGCCTCGCCCATACCGGGCCTGTCAAGA
>JBHHUP010000009.1:0-34685 GCA_046753845.1 Thermodesulfobacteriota bacterium | reverse complement strand
GTACCTGAACTATGATAGCATGTTCAGGTGTATTTCAATATACAAGGGTGGGCTGCGCCCACCTCTTTTATTTGTAAATGTATTTTTTTGGTGGGCGGTGTCCACTCTACAAAACTTAAGGATTCAAGATGGAATTAGACATGTCCTTTTACCGTAGTCTTTTGGAAAAAAAAGGCGAAGAGATAAGGTCCATGCTTGAGGGCTTAAGAGAATCCGTCAGGCCCGTGACACTGGATCAGACCACCGTGGGGCGTCTATCGCGCATGGACGCCATGCAGGGCCAGGCCATGGCGCTGGCCGTGGAGCGCCGCCGTAAGCAGGAGCTCAAGATGATCACCACGGCTCTAAAGCGTATGGATGACGGAGAGTACGGATATTGTCTTAATTGCGGCGATGCTATCTCACCGAGGCGGCTGGAGTTTAATCCCGCCGTGCTCACATGTATCGATTGCGCGGGCAAAAAGCCCTGAGCAGCTTTAATCAACTCCCCGGTCATTTATTCCTGCCAAAATAATACCTTAAGCCTTTTGGTTACATAACCCGCCGAAAGAGTCTTACTTCGGCGAGGCTGTTTTCCAATTCCCCTGTTTATTGAACTTCATTAGGCATAATATGACCTTAATAACCCTTGCAGAGCTTTTATTGATTAACTGATATTTGTCATAGTGCGCCCTATATTTGTAGAGTAGTATGTTTTTATAGAATCATTGAAGTATATTTTATTTCCTTAGGAGGAGTGTTTTTATGACCAAGACATCCGTGCGTAATATATTTATCGGTTCAACAGTCGTGGTCTCCGTGGTCTTTGCTGTCCTTACCATACTCTCGCACAAGAGTTTTCCTGATAGGACGCACCCGGAGAATATCACCGCAGCGGTGGAACACGGCAAGAGGGTATGGGAGAGACATGCCTGCATTGACTGCCATACGCTACTTGGAGAGGGCGCCTACTACGCCCCGGAGCTCGCCAATGTTATTGATAGGCGCGGTGTTGATTTTGTTCGTACCGTCCTTGAGACCGATGCCAAACAGGGCTGGGGCACTGTAAGAAAGATGCCCAAATTCGACCTCTCCGCAGAGGATATTGATGGACTTATAGCCTTTTTCCAGTGGATGGGCAATCTCAACACAAGTAACTGGCCCCCCAATAAAGAAGGCTAAGTACCAGTAATTAATAATTAAGGAGCGTTAAGATATGAAATATCAGTACGAATCGCAACGAGTTGCCTACCCCTTCTTTATCGTTGCCATACTTCTATTTGGACTTCAGGTGCTCTTCGGGCTTATCATAGGCGCCCAATACATATGGCCTGAGATGCTCTTTCCTTTAATACCCTTTAACATAGCGAGGATGATACACATCAACCTCCTTGTAGTATGGATTATCATGGGTTTTATGGGCTGTGCCTATTATCTTATACCTGAAGAGGTTGAAGGGGAGGTTTACAGCGTAAAACTTGCTGTTCTAAACCTTGTACTCCTGATTATCGGCGGTGTTACCGCAGTAGGCGGTTATCTCTTCCGTATTCACGACGGCAGGGAGTTTCTTGAGCAGCCTTTTATGATAAAAGTAGCAATCGTAATCGTTGTACTACTCTTTCTCTTTAATATACTCATGACCATGATTAAGGGTAGAAGAAGGACTACAATATCCGTGGTCTTCTTCGGCGGATTTGTGGGGCTTGCCGTATTTTACCTATTTGCCTTTTATAAACCGGCCAACATGGTAGTTGATAAGTACTACTGGTGGTGGGTGGTGCATCTCTGGGTCGAGGGCGTATGGGAGCTGATTATGGCCGCCATACTCTCGTTCCTTCTCATAAAACTCACGGGCATCGACAGGGAGGTAGCGGAAAAATGGCTTTACCTCATCATCGGCCTTACCTTTATAACGGGTGTCATCGGCACGGGCCATCATTACTACTGGATCGGTACGCCTGAGTTCTGGCAGACCTGGGGCGCGTGGTTCTCTGCCAGTGAGGTCCTGCCCTTTGTGGCCATGGTTGCCTTCTCCTTTAAGATGATTAACAAGAGAACGCGAAGCCATCCCAATAGAGCGGCTGTATTATGGACAGGCGGCGCTGCGGTGGTATCTTTTCTCGGAGCCGGTGTCTGGGGTTTCATGCACACACTTCCCCAGGTAAACTACTACACACACGGCACGCAGATGACGGCGAGCCACGGTCATCTGGCCTTTTTCGGGGCATACGCCCTTATAATCATGGCCATGATATCCTATGCCGTGCCGAATCTCCGTAATAAGACAGAGTCCATTAGGAGCCAGAAGATAGAGATATTCGCCTTCTGGACAATGGTTGTCTCAATGTTCAGCATAGCCCTTACCCTTACTGGAGCGGGTATTGTGCAGGTCACACTGCAGAGGGTCATGGGGCTGCCCTTTATGGAGGCGCAGTCTCACATGGGGGTCTTCTTCGCCATCAGGCTCGCTTTTGGAGTTACCTTTACAATAGGGCTTCTGGCCTTTTATTATGACTTCTTTACCAAAGCGGGCAGGGCGAGGTAGGTCTTTTTATGAGTCATTCGTTACAGGCAGATGAATATACCCGGCAGGCCGATAAGGCGAATCTGCCCTATTATCTGCCTGTAGGCGATGAGGTAGAGGTCTTCGAGGCGGCCTACAAGGCAAGTATGGCCGTCCTCTTAAAGGGTCCCACGGGCTGCGGAAAGACCCGCTTTGTAAGGCACATGGCCGCTAAATTAGGGCTCGCAGTAAATACCGTGGCCTGCCATGATGACCTTACCGCAAGCGATCTGCTTGGACGTTTTCTTATCAAGGGGGCCGAGACCGTATGGGTCGACGGCCCCCTTACTTCTTCTGTCAGAGGCGGCGGAATCTGCTACCTTGACGAGGTGGTGGAGGCCCGTAAAGACACTACCGTCATTATCCACCCCCTTACTGATGACAGGCGCATACTTACTGTTGATAAGACGGGTGAGGAGCTTACCGCCCCGGATGACTTCATGCTGGTAGTATCCTACAACCCGGGGTATCAGCATATCCTTAAAGACCTTAAACCAAGCACACGGCAGAGGTTTGTTGCCCTGGAGTTTGATTATCCCCCTGAAGACCTTGAGATAGAGATAATAAGAATGGAGAGTGGTCTTGATGAGAAGACCTCCACTGCCATAGTGCGCGCGGGAAGAAAGATGCGCCTTCTTACCGAGGAGGGCCTTGATTCGCCCCCATGCACAAGGCTCTTTGTTCATGCCGCAAGACTTGTAAAGAATGGTCTGTCGCCTGAGACAGCGGCATTGACGGCCATAATACGCCCTGTTACCGATGACGCCGATACCATAGGCGCCATGCTCGATATCGCAAAATCCATACTTTAAGTTTTCCCCTTATCTTCCATGGAATACCTTATAGGAAAAGGCATAGACCGGGCCCTTCGGCTCCGCCATAAGAGAAAGCTCGGCAGATGGCGGGATCAAAAGGTTTCCCTCTCCGTAAAAGACCGGGCGAGGAGGTTCTCCTTATTCGCCTCTATGCTCACCGGTAAGAGCATGAACGTAACGGGAATTCACGGTGACCCTCAGCCCCGCCCCTACGCGCCGCTTCTTTATAAAATGGCCCACCCTGCTCAGCTCGGAGAGCACGCCTTCGGGTGGAGTGACGGCGAGACCATCTTCCTGCCCATTACCTCAATACATCTTAGAGACCTAATGCGCGAAGAGGAACTTCTTAAACTCAGCATATTCTTTCTCTCCTTTCAGATTATGCGCGGCACGTTAAGGACGGCCTATAATAAGAGGCATATACTTCTGGCCGATGAGGAACTCCTTGACCTATACATGATTTTGGAGAATAAAAGGCTTGCCGGCCTTATCGAGAGGGAGTATCCGGGCGCCTTTAAGTCATATCAGGTCATAGTAAAGGAGCTCTTCGAGTCAAGGCCATCGCGCGGACTTCTAACACCCCGCGAAGCCCGCGCCGAGGCCTTTTTAAAGGACTCTGTCTATGATAAGAAGATATTTATTGCCTCCTCTTCAGCCGGGCAGAGCCTCGCGCTTGCCCTTGAGACGAAGAAAAACTGGCAGACAGAGCAGCCTTTACCGGGCCGCTACAGGGCCATTATGCCCTTTATCCCATATGGCAGGATACTGCCCGGAAGGATTAAGGACGAGTTTATCGAGAGCGGCGGCCGCCCCGGTTCCGGGGTTGACAAAGGCGGAGATGAGGTGAATGAGTCCAGGGGGAGCGGCGAGGATAAAAAACGCTTTACGCAGAAACGTGAAGAAGTAGACGAAGAGGCCATGGGAGAGGGGCTGACGCTTAATATATACGATAAATTCATTACCTGGGCGGAGTTTGTTAATGTTACACGCCCCTTTGATGATGAGCCTGAAGACGATATGAACAAAAAGGCCGAGTCCATGGACGAGATTACAACGGCAACAATCGCGCGCTCCACGAACGCCTTTTTTGACGCGGAGCTCGAAAAAGCGGCCCTCTATGATGATGATACCGATAAAAAGCCCGGCCATGACGCGGAGGTCTTTCATTACAATGAGTGGGATTACAGAAAAAAGTCTTACCGTGAGAATTACGCCACACTTACGGAGAGCACTGCCGAGGACTCTGACAGGGGCTTTTCTGATAAGGTGCTTAAAGAACGCAGCGGGCTTATAAAACAACTTCGCCGTCAGTTCGAGATACTTAACCCCGAGCTTCGACCACTGAAGAGGCAGATTGACGGTAATGATGTAGATATTGACGCCGTTGTCGCCTCCATGTGCGAGCGCGCGGCGGGCTCCGCTCTTGAGGACCGCCTGTATATCAGGGATGAACACGCCGAGCGGGATATGAGCGCTCTATTTCTCGTGGACCTCAGTATGAGTACTGAGACATGGGTTGGGGATAAACGCGTCATAGACCATGAGAAAGAGGCCCTGCTTCTCCTTGCCGAGTCAATGAAAGGGCTTCGCGACAGGTACGCTGTTTATGGTTTTTCAGGTAGAAACAGGGCAGGGTGCAGGTCTTATCACGTGAAGGGCTTTGATGAGCCTTACGCAGGCAAGGTAAGGGACAGGATAGGGGCGCTCCTGCCCATGGGATATACGAGGATGGGCCCTGCCATAAGGCACGCCGCCAATCTGCTTGCCAGAGAAAAGTCGCGTATAAAACTTCTTTTTATCGTATCTGACGGAAAACCCAATGATATGGATGTTTACGAGGGCAGATACGGCCTTGAGGACACGGCTATGGCCATAAGAGAGACGAAAAAAGACGGTATAACGCCATTTTGCCTTACCGTGGATAACAGGGCAGGCGAGTATCTGCCAAAGCTCTTTGGCCGCGGTCATTACGTTGTCCTCTCTGACGCTGGAAAGCTCGTTAAGACCCTGCCGAACTTATTTGCCCGTGTTGTTAAGGGCCTTTGAGTCTCATTCTCATCATTATCTGCTTTAAAACTTTTCCCCTATAATCGTTATTGGAAAGGATAAAACATAGGCCGGGCCATGAGGTATAATCACTTGGAAGAGTAAGTGACTGTTTTTTAAGGTAAAAACAAGGTTAAAGCCATCTTTTCAGATGGCTGAGGGGTAGATATTCCAATAGCTACGGATTAAGCATTCCCTTAAGACTCTATGGCATTTAATTGAAGCTCTAATTCGTGATTTTTTCACACCCTCTGTATAAGCATGATGAAATTACCTGTTTCAACTTACTGCTGGCACTTCTTTGCTGTAACAGTGTATAATATATAGATGATTTTCTTCTTGAAATCCATATCTGCCAGGGGTTTCCTCGGCGCTCTGCTTGCCGCTACTATCTTGATTATCACCGGTTGCTCTTCCGGTACAGATGAACATGGTGTACGAGACCTTGAGAGGATAGAGTCTTCAGGTGTTCTTAAGGCTATTGTACGGCCTCGCGCCATTTCTTTTGCCTCTCCCGGGCTTACACAGGTATTAATAGACAGGAAACTCGCACAATCGCTGGCCGCAGAGCTTGGCCTTAAACTCAAGCTCGTTGTCATGGATGATAACGCGGCCATGTTTGATATGCTTCGGCGCGGCAAGGCTGATATCATAATCGCCGGCCTTATCGCCTCTCCCGGTGACGGTGTCGTCTTCAGTGTACCTTACAGGTATACTGATGAGGTTCTTATAACAAAAAAGGCGGCGGGAGGGGCAGAGGAAGGTGAAAGCAAACCCCCGGGGCCTCAGAGCTCTCTTAAAGGCAGATCCATATGTCTCTCTCAGGGAAGTCTTCGCACAGATGCCTTTAAGAGGCTTAAGAGGCTTGGAGCTACTGAGTTTTTGGAGCTGCCACGCGGCTCCGGCCCTGATGAGGCCCTTGCCAAAGTCGAGAGCGGTGAGTGTTTTGCAGCTGCCGTGGATTCAGTATCCTGGGATGAGCTCTTTAGTAATTATACCTCCCTCGCCCTTAATAGGGTCCTTGCAAAGTCTCTTCCTATCTCGTTGGCAATGAGTCCGGGGGCTATTAATCTTCGAAGCAGAACGAATGAGTACTTAATCGCGAGATCTCTCTCATCGGGCAGTCTGATTAAGTACAAGGGAGACTTTGATACTATTAAGAAGAAAAAAGTCTTAAGGATGGTGACGCGCAATAATTCTCTTACCTATTATATCTATCGAGGCGCTCCATTTGGTTTTGAGTATGAGATGGTGCGCAAATTCGCTGATTCAGAGGGGTTAAGATTAGAGGTAGTTCTTCCGCCGGGCCATAGCGAGCTTATTCCCTGGCTCCTTGACGGCAGGGCTGATATTGTGGCCGCGGCCATGACCAGGACAGACAACAGGGGAAAAGAGGTCGCCTTTACCGTACCCTATAATTATGTAAGCGAGCAGGTGGTAGTGCGCGGCGATGATGAGACCATTAAATCGCCTTCCGACCTTGTTGGAAAGACCGTTCATGTGAGAAAGAGCAGCTCCTATTACGACTCACTTATGGCCTTGAAGGAAAAGGGTTTTGATTTTGAGATAGTTCTCCTGCCCGAAGCGATGGAGACTGAAGATATACTCGAAGGGATTAGCGTGCACCGTTGGGATATTACTGTAAGTGACTCAAATCTGTTGACCATTGAGCGCGAACAGGGTAACGACGTGAAGGCCGCCTTTACACTTAAGAAGAGCGGTATTGGATGGGCAGTAAGAAAGGAGGACGTTAAACTCCTTGCCAGGCTTAATGCCTTCATTAAAAAGCAGCATAAGAGTTTTTTTTATAATACGATTAAGGACAAATACTTTAACGGCTCCGTCTCAGTGCCCGAGGTCGATAAGGATCTGCGTTATGACAGGAGCGGCAGGATATCTCCCTATGACGAGCTCGTAAAAAAATACGCCGCCATGTACGGACTTGACTGGCGTCTTGTAGTCTCGCAGATGTTTCAGGAATCGAGTTTTAACCCTCGAAAGGTCAGCTGGGCAGGCGCGAGAGGGCTTATGCAGCTTATGCCGCGGACGGCAAAAGAGTTCGGGCTTAAGAAGTCTTTTGACCCCGAGTCCTCAATTAAGGCAGGCACATATTATATGAAGAAGCTCTTAAAGAGGTTTGGACCGCCTATAAAACTAAAAGACCGTATAAGCTTTGCTCTGGCCTCTTATCATGTTGGTTTTAACCATGTTGCCGATGCGAGGATTCTCGCGGCTAAAGAAGGGCTTAACCCTGATATATGGTTTGATAACGTGGAGAAGGCCATGATACTGCTGCAAAAACGCAGTTATTACCGTAAGACTAAATACGGCTACTGCAACGGACGTAGAACGGTTGTATACGTCCGTGATATTCTTAACAGGTATAACGCCTATCTGCACCACGAGGTCCATGCGGCGCTCTGAAGAACTCCTCTTCAGAGGCCCTCAAAAAGACTTTATGGGGGGCCGATGTTGTGATAAACTTTATAACATAGATTAGTAGAGTCCCTCTGCCGCATATCTTTCCCGGAGGTCTCATATGAAGATTGCAGTCTTTGCCCCCTTAACATCTTTACAGCTTTTTATCTTTACCGCACTCATGAGCTTTTCTCTGCCGGCCCTTGGCGCTGGTGATCCCCTTGACCAAGACTCTATGCGTTGCCTAAATTGCCATGAGAGCGCCCTTGTGGGTGACCTTGTATGCCACAAGGGAGGCTGCGATCATCCCATAGGCGTTGATTACGGCAGGGCGGCGTCCCTTAACAGGACTCTTGTCCCGCCGGCGATGCTCAAACCGGGGCTCCGCCTCTCTAACGGCAGGATAGGATGCCTGACATGTCATATAGCCTTTAAGAAGAAAGATCATCTTGCGATATCTCTACAGCGTTTTGAGATATTCAAGGCTACCGGCACAGACCCCATGCTCTCAGTTGATAATAACGCCAGCGGTCTCTGCAGGTCCTGCCATATGAAGTAAATGCGGGCCCCTCGAGTCTCCTTAAATAAAGAGATTATTATCTGATGAAAAGTTACAGAAAGGAGCTTTTTTTTAACCTTCCACAGAGGTTCGGCCTCGTTAATATCACCTCAGAGGTTATTGAGGCCCTTGGCGAGAGTGGCATCACCGAGGGGCTTGTCCTTGTGAATTCCATGCACATCACTGCCTCTGTATTTATAAATGATGATGAATCGGGTCTGCACAAGGATTTTTACGCCTGGCTTGAGAGGCTTGCCCCCCATGGACCCATATCACAGTACCGCCACAATGATACAGGCGAGGACAACGGGGACGCACACCTGAAGCGTGAGATAATGGGCCGCAGCGTAACCGTAGCCGTCACTGACGGAGCCCTTGACCTTGGGACATGGGAGAGGATATTTTACGGCGAGTTTGACGGGCGCAGAAGAAAAAGGGTGCTTGTGAAGATTATCGGCGAGTAATTATCAGGTAGTATCTTACGTGCCGCCTTACTTCACTTGGAATGCGGTATTTATTTGATATGAAACCCTGCCAAATGCGTAAAATCTACGTATAATAATACCCCCTAAAGGGGGGGCTTATTATGATAATATTCTTTTGCAGGTAAGTATCAGAAACTCTTAGAAGAGGGGTTTACCCTCTGTAATGAGCTCAATCCATTTGTCTCCCTTCAAGGCCCGGAGTGTGGGGCCGTAAAAGATAAAATCCTGATGAAAGGGCACGGCCACCGTTCCGCCAAAACCGGCGTTGTCTCCAAGGGCGATGTGCACGGTGCCGAGTATCTTCTCGGTCTCAAGGATATTGTCTGGGCGTGTGGCCTTATCATTGGTGCCTATGCCGAGTTCGGCAACATTGCCTGAAAGTGGTACTTCTTCAAGCTGCTTCCTTAAGACCGCGGCGTACTCGTCCTTGCCCGTTACCTCTACGGCCATGCCTTTACTAATTACTACTGTTACCGGGCTGGTCATCTTACGAGTCGGCGCCCACTCAAGTACGAGCCTGCCTTCTGCCGTGCCCTCAAGGGGGGCGAGAAAGGCCTCGCCTGCGGGAAGGTTTCCGTAGGCCCCGGGCTCTGTAAGTATACCGGTGTCGGTAAGCACGTCTCTGCCTTCAATGGAGAATGTTATGGATGTGCCGTTAGCCGAGGTTATCTCAAGACGGCTCGAGCCTGAGAGTTTGTCCTTAAGGGAGTTGGTCCTTTTTTCAAGCTCAGACCAGTTTACGGCCATGGAGGCCTCAATCATGGATCTTTCGAATATGGGCATGCTCGCGTAACGTACTCTTCCAATTGAGGTGAGGAATTTTCTAAACTTCGTATGAGTGGTGGAGTAATTGCTTAGAGCCACAACCGCCGCGGGCATTACGGAGGTAGAGCGGAGGATATCCTCGGCCTCTGTTATGGTAGTATCATCGGCGGTCTTGGTGAGTATTTTTTCGAGAATATTTCTCCGGGTAAGTTCATCGATGGCCTCATCGCCGAAGGCCGCCCGCCATAAGGTCTCATGGGGCTCTACACCGTGGCCCCCACCTGATGGGAACTCTCTGTACTGAGCATTACAGATGTCGCGGGCCGCCTCGGTGAGCTCTTTTGCTATTAACCTCAGCTCATGCCTTCGCAGTCGCTCGGCCTCTCCGGGATGCTCTTTTTCTGTAATGGTATCTGTAAATACAATGACACGGTCTCCTTGATTAAGACCAAGATTCAGGGTGAAGATATTTTTCATAACCTCGTTCATTTGGAGTAACCTCTTAGTTTTTTTTGCTTGTTTCAATATACCATTATTGTTGATATTGTCAATTTGACACTCATAAGGGGGCCTGCCGGGAATCTAAAAGAAAAAGAGATATTGACACAAAGCCGTTAAAACCAGTAAAATCAATAAGTAAGATACTCCTCTAATAATATAATGATAAAAAGGTTATCTGTGAGAAAGAAGCGCACGTTAAGGGTGCTTATAGTAGACGATGACAGTAATCTCAGGGAGCTCCTTGAGGAGGGTGTTCAGGACTGGGGTTATGATGTGGGCACAGCCGGCAGCGGAGAAGAGGCAATGCAGTGCCTTGCCACGGATAATTACAATGTCGTTGTCTGCGATCTCAAGATGCCGGGCATGGGTGGGCTGAAACTCCTGAGTGCGATTAAGGCATTTGACAGCATGATTCAGGTGATTATCATCACCGGTTACGCTACCCTTGATACCGCTGTAAAGGCCATGGAGGCAGGGGCCTATGAGTACCTTACAAAACCATTTCGCCTTGATGAACTCATGGTCATCATGAAGAAGATAAGTAAAAGAGTAAATGAGGGCGAGGGAGGCAAGGCCTTTCATAAGAGGTTGAATAGTACGCATGGAGAGCTTGAGGTAATGAGAGCCCTGCAGCGAAACAGTTCGAAAGAGCCTTCGGAGTAAGACCGCTTTATCTTAATTCAAGTGAGCGTCTTCCACGTTTTTTTATAAGTCAACCCAGAGTTTTTCTCTAATTAAATCTTCATATGATCTCCACGGTAAGAGATACCATAAAAAAGTACTCCATGCTCCAGAGCGGCCAGAGGGTTATTGCGGCAGTTTCGGGTGGCCCTGATTCCATGGTGATGCTGCGCCTCTTATGCGAGCTTAGAGAGGAGCTCGGGATAGAGCTTGCCGTGGCCCATCTTAATCACAACCTCCGCGGCAAGGAATCAAAGAGGGATCTTCAGTTCGTAGAAGAGAGGGCAGGGGAGGAGAACCTTGAATTTTTCAGCCGTACCTTAAGGGCAGGTACGCTTAAGAAGGCAGGTCATGTCGTGGGCCTTCAGGCCGCTGCAAGAGAGAAGAGGCTCAGCTTCCTCCAAGGTGCTGCCCGTACATTCAAGGCCTCTCGTATAGCCATGGGGCATACCATGGATGATCAGGCAGAGACCATGCTCATGCGAATAATGAAGGGCAGCGGTCTTGCCGGTCTCTCGGGGATATGGCCCGTAAGGGGGCTCCTCATAAAACCTCTAATCGAGATAAGGCGTTCAGAGATAGAGAATTTTATTAAAGAGCATGAGATACCTTTTGTCAGTGATTCAAGCAACCTTAAAGACAGTTATCTTAGAAACGATATACGCCACCACCTGCTTCCATTTATAGAAGAGAACTATAATCCATCCATTGTAGAGTCCCTTGCGAGGACCGCAGGGGTGCTGCGTCATGATAACGAGTTCATTGAGGCCCTTGCAGGCCATCTCGGCGTGGTGGAGAAAAAAAGAGCAAAAGAAGTAGTCCTTGACGGCGCCAGATTAAGAGAGCTGCACATATCGCTCCTTACACGTGTTTTTCTGGCATCTGTCCGTGTCTTGGGTAATAGCTCCCGAATAAATACCTCGCATATAGAGGCCTTTGTAGGCCTTGTTAAGAGCAGCAGACCCAACTCTACACTTAAACTGCCTGACGGACTTCTCGCTCTAAGGGAGTACGGACGTATTATACTTACTCTAAAGGCCCCTCTTTTGCAAAATCCCTATGAGGTGAGTATTAAAATTCCCGGCCAGACCCTTATAAAGGAAGTTGGAACCATTAAGTGCACTCTTATAAAGGGAACACCCCGCAGGTTCAAGGATGGAGCGGCTTATTTTGATTATTCCTTGATAAAGGGTCCTCTTAAGGCCGGGCCGGTAACCCCGGGGCAGAGGATTATGCCGCTCGGGATGAGCGGGCGCAGGAAGATAAAGGATATCTTTATTGACGAGAAGATAGCAAGAGGCAAGAGGGGTAAAACTCCAATAATTACTATAAAGGATGATGTCTTATGGGTGGCAGGGCTGAGGCAGAGCGAGATCTGTAAAGTTACTGAATCCACTACTCGAACTCTCATGATGGAGTTCTCGGAGAGACTTTCCGGCAGATAGATTTTTAATCTGTTTTTTGGTTAGTTAACTGCCCTCGATGAGGCGGGTGTGAGGGGGGCAAGGCATTATACAAGTCTAAGGCGGCCATTTATCGGCGCAGCAGCCTCACAAAGGATATTTTAAGATAGAGGTTAGGCGATGCGTGTGTGTGTGGGGGGGGATCTTAGTCGTGACGCCGGGTATCTCTTGTTTTCCGTAAATGGCCCGTGCCTGTGCGCAACCTGGCGGATCAGCCTTTTACTATAGCGTTAATTACATTGGATATTACTTCCGGCATAGGGTTGTCGAATCTGACGCCTATCTCTTTTTCCGGCCCGCTGCCCTTTATCCAGACGACCTTTGAGAGCGTCTCAAGATGCTTATCTCCGAAGTTCCAGCCTATGCTCAGCCGCTTGCCGTTGGTTACTTTTTCCATTGTCTTGAACATAAGCCCCGAGCTGCTGAGGTTCTCGGTGACGGCGCCAAAAGAGGGGGTATCGCGAAATGCCGCTATCGTGGTGTTCTGTCCGAGCAAACGCACGTCAACAGGGCAGTTAGCCTTGAGTCTCAGGGATTTTCTGTTGCCGTCCACATTAGAGCCGTTAAGCATATCGAGTTTCGCTATGCCCTTAATGGCCATGGGGCTTGGTGAAGTCCTGCCTCTTTCCCAACGGTTAACGGTACTGAAGCTGACGCCAAGCTCCCTTGCCAGTCTCTCCTGAGACCAGCCGAGGCTTAGGCGTATTTTTTTTATTCTCTCAGGAGTCATTTCTTCATCCATTATATCTGCCTTACGTAAAACAGCTTCAGTACGGTTATGGAAATCTTTTCAATTTATTTAAAGTCAGGTGTGGTTGCTAAAAAGAGTATATCATATGCAAGTAAAATTATCTCTAAAAATATACTCTTTTTTCTGTGACTTTGGTCACATTTCTCGAAAATAAAGATTAATGGCGCTTCTTCAATCAAATAGCTTCAAGAGGAGATACTTATTTTTTAGGTATCTTCACATGGTCATCATCATAGTCGCCTTTTGGCGCGGTCTTGTGGCAGGCCACGCAGTTAGCGAAGCTGTTAATAGAGCTGCGCTGGAAAACATTTCTTCTGAAGAGCTTACGGTGCTTTCTCTTTATGTAGGGTACATCCCTAATGCTCTCAGGGGGCTCGGGAGGAAGGTCCCTTAAAATTTTCCTCGCCCATTTCTTTCGTACTTTTGTATTCTCTGTGGAGTATTCCACGAGATAGTTAAGTATTTCCTTTAGGGCATCATCTTCCAGAGAGAGGTCCTCTCCAAAGTGGTCTTTATTATTCCCGATAATCAGCTCCCATGAGCGCGCCGGCAGCAGCCATGGCTGGTAGAGAAAATGACAGGCCGAACATTCTTCCTCATAGCGGGCGTTTTTTGGCAGCTTTTTGTATATAAGGGGCTTTTGTTTAACCCTCTTAAGGTAATCCACATTGCTGGCATTAGACTCGTAGTAGCGTTTGTCCCAGGTCTTCCATTTATTGGAGCCGGCATTTGTATGAGGTTCTTTTACCTCCCTTCCATGCCTGTCCGTGGCGGCCTTTGCCGCTGGAACCGAGAAAGTGCACAAAAGAATGGCTATAGCAACTGCCTTTAACGCCCTGTGCAGTGAAAAACTTTTAAACTTCATCTTAACTCCATAATAGGTAAATATCTTTTACAGGGACATCATAAATGTTATATAATCGCCTTTTTCCTTGAAGGTACACTGCCGCTCAAGGACCCATTTGCAGTTTCTCTTGAACCACTTCTCCACTTTTTTCGGAGTTGTAAAGCGGTCTTTGTTCACCGCGGGAGAGACAGGTTTAATTACCTTGCCTGCCGGTGTCTTTCCGCTCTTTGCCGGGTCTTGTGTATGACAGGTGGTGCATCCGCGCTCTTTATTCTTTTTTGAGTGTATGCGTTTGGCAAAAAAGAGTTTTTTACCTGCCTCGGCGCTAAAACCCTTTATAGAGGGGTCTTCTTTCTGCGCTTCCGTGAGGTATGAGCCCATAAGTGTAGTCATTTCGGGGCTGAGCTTCGAGCCCGCAGCGCTCTCTATGGTAAATAGTGTAATAACCAGTAGAGGTGCTAAGAGCAGCCTTATAATCATATTAATTAACTCCTGAATACCCCTTATCGGGGTACGCTGATATCTGCGTCCTCAAATGAGCCGGCATCCGCTCCGGGGTGGCAGGCCAGGCAGTTGCTCCTGCTTACTATGGACTCTCTATTAAATACCTCTTCACTTATTGAAGAGTGTTTTTTTACCCAGTAAGAGGTCTTTGTAATCCTGAGGGGCTCTTCCCCTGCCTTTAAGGAGGCCAGTATCTTCCTTGATGCCTCGGATCCGGAGCGTTCTGCGGATGTTCTGAGTAAGAACTCTCTTATCTCCGCCACCTCCTCAACTTCAAGCGAGGCGTCGTCCTCAAAGTGCTCTTCCAGTCCTGCCATTATACGCTCCCATGAACGAGCTGGAAGAAGCGTGGGGTAAAAAGCCCCGTGACATGATGCGGCGCACTCATCTTTCCAGAGTTCGTTCTCAATGACCACACCCGGTTTGCCGTCTTCGCCAAGGACCTGAGGGGAGCGGTATGGTTTTGACCCTTCTGCGGGTAGGTAGATAATAGCGAGTAGGCCCATTATTATCACCAGTACCAGAGTAAAAATCCGTGCTGCCGGTGGTCTCTTCAACGCCGCTGAGGCTCGGTCCTCCTCTGCTTCCCTGTAATTACCCTCATCCTCCTTATAGCCCGTAATCATCGAGACGATGATGCGCTCTTTCAGTATAAAGTCATGAAAGAGGGCTGCCAGTATATGTCCGGTTACGAGAAATACCGCGAAATATGCTATATAAGTATGCGCAGGTCTTGCGAATTCCGCCATTCCGTAAGAGATGAATCCGGCGAAGGCCCCGCGGCCCTCTTCACCTGCGTAAATAATAATTCCAGTTAAGGCCGTAAGGGTTAAGACCGTAAGCAGTGCGATGACAAACCATCCCACGGCCGGGTTGTGCCCCATGTATCTAATTGGTTCACGACGTAGTGCCTTAAGTACAAAACTCCTTACAGCAGACCAGCCCTTTACAAAATCCGAGAAACGGGAGTAACGCGGGCCGGCGAAACCCCAGGAGAAGCGAAAGATTATAAGCCCCAGGAGCAGATAACCGGCCATAATGTGATAATCGAGGTCAGAGTCCCGCCATGAAAAGAGCAGGGCCGAAAAAAAGACGCTGACCAGAAGCCAGTGAAAAAGACGCGTAGGTATATCCCATACCCTTATCCTCAATTAAACACTTGCCTCATTAAAGCACCATTAAAGCTTTTTTTTGCCTCTATATGCCCCCTTTATCTGCCTGTATGGCCGACAAAGCGCGGCTCACTATCTCTTGTTGATTTATTCCTTCTTCAGTAGATTATTAATATGCTCCTCATCCATGTACTTGTCAAGGGTGTGCAGCTTTGATTTAAGGTTATACGTGGCCTTTTGTGCCTCAAGAGTGTTTGATATTACACGCGGGGTAAGCAGTATTACAAGCTCAGTCCGGTCTTTGCTTATAGTCGTTGATTTAAAGAGATTGCCAAAGAGCGGTATCTTGCTTATCAGCGGTATCTCCGAGTGGGTCTTGTTTGTCTTCGTATCTATGAGCCCGCCGATGGCGATGGTCTGGCCGTCTTTTATCACCACAGAGGTCTCGGCCTCCCTGTTGGTAAAGGAGGGGAACTTGCCGTTGCCAACGTCTCTACTCGTGGAGACATCGCTTATCTCCTGATGCAGTGTCATTGCAACCATGCCTGCCTCGGTAATCTGAGGGGTTACAGTGAGCACTATTCCGGTCTTACGGTACTCTATGCTCTGGATTATACTGGCCGTAGTCGTAACAGCTGTCTGAGTAGATTGGGTCGCTATGGGCTCATCGCTGCCAACGGTTATGGAGGCCTTGGCGTAATTTTTTACAAGTATATGCGGATTGCTGAGGACGTTTACCTTGCCGTCGGAGGCAAGAGCCTCTAAAAAACCGAAGAAGTTTTTTGAGTCCGTAACAAGGAGATTAAGTCCCGCGGAAGTCGCCGCTCCTATGGGAGTGGAAATGATTGAGAGCGGGTTATCAATGGTGCCTGAGAATATGCCCGTATTACTCTGCGTGCTTACGTTTCCTGAGAGGGCGGACCACTGTATGCCGTATTTGAGACTCTCATCAAGGGCAACCTCTACTACGATGGCGTCTATGAGCACCTGTTTGGGTGGGCGGTCCAGCTCCCTAATGGTACTGAGAAGGCTCTGATACTCACGCTCTGAAGACCGGATGATAATGGCGTTAGTGGGCTCGTAGATAAATATCTCCAGGTTCGAGGCCTTGCCCTTGGCCTTCGGGGCGCTCTCTGAAGTGGCCGAGACCTTAAGAGGCGCTGGTTTTGTCTTTGTATTGCCTCTTGGCGCGGTCTTCTTTACAGGGGCGGCAAAATCCGATGATGGGGTCTTGTTATCATTAGTCTCGCTCTTATCTTTTCCGTAAACCTCCTGTAGAATGTCCTGTATATTAGAGGCCTTATCGTTCTTAACATAGTAGATATGAGTAGTTATATCATCAGAAGAGGAGGCCTTGTCCAGCTCCGCGATCCAGTCCTTTGCCGATCCCAGGAGTTTTTTGTTAGATGATAAGACGATGATGCTGTTAAACCTCACCAGCGGTATGGCGGAGAACTGGTCTGAGTCCTTGCTGTAGCCGAGCGCGCTAAAGATATCATGAAGCTCAGTGGCCAGGGTCTCTACATCAACGTGATTTATGTGAATGAGAGATACGTTGAGTTTTTCAAATAGGTCTACGTCAAGCTGCTCTATTATCTCGAGGAATTTTTTTACGTTAGAGGCCGTGTCTGTGATTATAAGGGTGTTGGCCTTGGGGTAATGGGCTATATTTCCGCCTGCCGAGAGGGTAGGTGTAAGTATGCCGATGATATCGGCGGCAGAGATAAATTTAACGGGTACAAGCAGGTTTATCATGGCCGCGCCGCGGGGAATCTTCATAGGGTCTTTTACTGTATAGAGCTTGAGATTACCCTGCTTGGCGGACTTTGCTATGACTATTGTGTAAAAATCCCCTGTCTTTACAGAGGCCAGACCGTTAACGGCCAGTATTGTCTCGAAAATTCCCGATACGTCGCGTTTTCTAATGGGTTTTGTCGTACGGATTGTAATTTTGCGGGCTATTACCTCCGGCGAAAGTATGAAGTTCCGCCCGGTAATCTCGGAGATAGTCATTATGACGTCTTTAAGCCTGGCATCGGAAAAATTGAGTTTTGCCATGCCTTTTTTAATTTTTTTGGCGGGCTTTCTCTTTGGCGCTGCCCTGCTTGAGGTCGTTGTCTTCTTCGCGGGCTTCGGTGTCGCGGTTCTGGCCGGAGATGTGATTTTTTTTCTCTGGCGAAATGGATGAGGCGGAAGCGGTACCTCGCCGCCGGCCGTAGTGGTTGTCTGGCTAAGCAGGACGCGGGGCATCTCACCGTGTACGCCGTCAATTAAATCCAGAATTCCCCCGGCGGAAGGTTCAAGGTTTTTCGCCCCTGAGCTTGCCGGCGAGGAGATGCTTATTGTAAAGCACAGGAGTAAGAGAAGAGAGGCCTTGTATACAAGAGGTGCTGTACTGTTGGTTTGTCTTATAAGCACTGTAGGTTTACTCCAATTAATATGAGATTTAATGTCTTACCAATAGATTTTGTGTATCTTACTATAAAAGACTTATAAATCTCAACCATATGATAAAAAAACATTTTTCATTAAATTATGCAAAAAAAAAGTCATATCCTTCTGTGCCGCCATTACCGTTGCTGCGTGTTTGGCCAGCTCAGAGAAGCGGGGCCTGTTGAAGCGGGCCACCTTGATCTCACACCCGGCCTTGCCTGAACGTTATCGTTCATCATCACCTTAAGAGGCACTGCGCCGCTGCTTAGAAAGACCTCTTTCTCGGTAATTTCTGTAATCTTAAATCCGCCGATACTCTCGCCTACCCTATAAGACCTGGTCTTGTCTTCCTGGCCTTTCATGCTGATGACAGCGGCATTGCCGTTATTGAGGATAATGGTTCCGAGCAGAGTAAGGTTCGGGGCGACAATGGGAGCCTTCTTTTGTACCGCTGCTGTAACAGGCGCACTCTGTACCTTAGCGGTATATGGCTTGCGTGTCTCCCTGAAGAGGTCCTCCGTGATGATTCTATTATAGGCGCTCCTTCTCAGGGGGCCTTTTTTGACCGTCTTCTCTGCCGCCTTTTTTTCATGCCTCTGACCAGTTACGTGCATGACCGAAGGCTTGGTCCATATACTTATGTTCCAGCCAAGTAGAGCGATACCAAGGAGTATGAGGATTATGTTAAGCAGTTTTGCCTTTCTGCCTGAGATGATACTGTCTCCGTAGATGTTCATATCACGACCCCTTTGTTTTTAATGGCGCCTTCAAGTACGATCGTGATATTCATCTCCGCGTTATCCCTTGCGTTTATGGTTCTTATGTTCATGGAGCGTACACTCATAAGAAGCGGGGAGAGCTTTATATCGTAGAGTAAGAGGGTGAGCTGGCGCAGCTTTGCTTTCAGGTGAAATTCAACGGGTATCCTCACATACTCGCCGGTTTCTTCGAAGTTAAGTACATTTTCAGAGTTTATGGTTATATCTTTCTTCGCCGCCATCTTTTTAAATGCCTCCTGAAGCTCGGCGGCGGCTATGGAGGGTTTCTCGGCCTTTAATAGCCCTTTTTCGAGTTTGCTTATCTCTTCTTTTTTTAGAGTTATGCTTTTTTTAACATCGTCTCCGCGTTCTATTATTGCCGCTGATGTCTGCAGCAGGTCATTATACGCGCTTATCTCATCAATGGAGCGTTGGTGATGATTGTAACCCCATTTGATGATTAGAATAAATGCGAGGGCGCCTATAATGGCCACACCCGGGAGTATTCGTTTATTGTCATGGATGAGTGAGAAAATTTTTTCCTTCATATGTCCCCCCCGGCGCCTGCGTACGCTTCTTCGAAACTCTTTATATTAAAGTGCATCCTGAAGCGTTCCTTGCCGTCTGCGGTTTTTGCAACAGGGCCGCTGAACTCGAAGTCTGTCATGAACCTGGATTTGCCCATTGTCATTATGAGTAAAGAGGCCCGTTTGGAATAACCCTCTATGGAGACTGAGTCGCCCTGAAAGTCAAGGCTTGTAAGCCAGGTGTCGCGGGGCAGCAGAGCCGTGAGCTCTCTTAAGACCTCAAGGGCCCCCGGTGAATATGTACCGTTTATATTCTCGAGTGAGGCAGTCACATCCGCCAGAGACTTTTGTTTTGCGCTAAGGCCTTGAACCACCTCTTTTTGTGCCCTTACTTCTGTAAGCCGACTTTGAAGCCCCTGCAGCGTAGCCCAGTCTTTTATGAGATAAGAAGACCCTGCGAAGAAGGCGAGTAGCAGCACAACGGCCGAGAGCATAAGGTTGTTAAAATATGCTCTGCCTGCCTTTGCCTGTCTTGATGTTGGCGCGAGGTTTATCTTCATCCGCCCCTTGCCCACCAGGCCCAGGGCTGCTCCAAGGGCGGTAGCGGCCCTGTTGGGAAGCCCCAGCTCCTCCAGGCCATGCGTCTTTACGGGGATGGACATTTCCTCTGATAATTTTTTCATAAAATCACTATGAGGCTCGTCATCGGAAATTATGATACCTTCATCAAGGTGCCTCTCTTCCATGGGCCCCGTAAGGCTCAGCCGGGAGTGATCAAGCTCCTTTTCGAGAAAACCAAGGCATTCGGCCTGCGGCTCTTTGCATTGTTCCACACTCATGCTCTTTGAGTACACGGGTATAAGATCTGAGAAAATATCAAGGGTCATGTCGCCGTGAGTAAGCCCGATTAAGGCAATGTTTTTCTCAGGTGAAATGTTCTTGGAGTAATACAATGCGTTAAAGAGCGAGGAGTGCCATGCCGAGACGCTCGAGGGTGCCAGCCCTGCTTCAGTAAAGCTTGACACCACGTTATCGACAATATCTTTTTTAGCAGCCGCAAGGAGAACGGAAAAGACCTTCTGCTCTTTTTTCAGTATCTGGAAACCGTGAGTAACATCATCTGTGGCAAAGGGGATGTGTTTTTCCAGCTCAAAACCCAGTATGCCTTTAATGGACTCGCTCTTTGCCGCCGGTATCTTCAGGACCATGGAGAGGGAGGTCTCCCTTGGAAGCGCCACTGATATGGCGGCGTTTTTAAGCCCTTGTTCAGAGATATAGGCCTTTATCTCATCAATTCTGTCATTAAAGGTAATGCCGTTTAATGAGATGTAATGCTTTATCTCCGTCTTGAAGAGAGAGCTCTTCAGATGAACCATGGACCATGATGCCTGCCGTGTCTCTATGCCTATAACATCCATTTTTTACCCTGCCGTGAGATTGCGGTTTATTTGTATTATTTTAAAAAATATCAATTGGTGGCCTTTGCCTCATCGTTCCAGTAGATTACTACGGGAGTATTACTTTCGGGTACTCGTCTGGCTATGGCCTTTACCATTACCTTCATGCCCCGTACCTCTCCTGTCGCGTGGATTGAGAAGTCCTGTGATGATATGCCTCCTCCGTATTTTGGCCAGTCAATGAGCCCTTCAGTCTCTCTACGAAGCTGAATCTCCATTGATTTGCCCTTGCCGAGTACGGCGTCAAGCACAGTTGGCCTTGCGGTATTAAGATTAACCTTGCCCTTGCCGGCAACGGTTACGTATTGGGCGAGCCCCTTGTACCGGGGGCGTGAGACTGAAGGCCCGCTCTTTTTATCAAGGCCGAACTCAAAGGGAATATTGCCCTCGCCGTAGAATATCGCAGGCGTAACCCCCTTTAAGAGAAGAAGCTCCTCGGTGGTATCGAAGGGGCCGTCCTTTGCGCCGTAAGGCTCTTTTAAAGAGCCGTAGTACTCGTCCTCTGCGCCGTTAAAGTGAAAGACGTGGTTCTTGTCCCTCCAGTCCAGGAGTGAGTCCGCTATGACGTCTCTTTCCGTAGTCTCCACGCCTGTTATAAAGAGCAGCTCTTTTATCTGCTCGCGTGTTGTAGTATTAATATTTAGCCTGCCCTCTTCGTCTTCTATTCGGTATGAGACATGGCCCTCGCCAAGGTTAAACTCTCTATCCACGGAAATGCTCTGTATATCGTGTGCTTCCTGTCTTCCAAGCGTTACCTCCCCGCTCTCATTCTTGAAGACAATGTCATAATCAACTCCAAGCTCGGCCAGCCCCATGTTAATGCCGGCACGGGCAAGGTAGCGGGCTGATGTCTCATCCTTAAGGTTTCTTACAGTATCTGTCTCTACGCGCATGGTATAGGCAAACTCAATGACCATAAACATTAGAAAGGCCAGTATCCAGAGTACCAGCAGAAGGGCGATGCCTTTTTCATTCTTCAGCACCCCCGGCACCTTCTCGGGGAGGGCCTTTTTTTTACTCCATCTGTGCGCTCTTAACGACATTCCCATTCTCCCCTAAGCTCTATTACTGCCGGTGGAGTTTTTTGTTGCCCCGGGTGGATATGTCACACCCACAGGCATGGTTATTGATAGCGGCCGGATGCGTTCCGTGAATATGCACTCAATGCGCACCGCGCCGGGAAGCTCTTTTATACGTCTCATATCCCAGTAATCCAGCCACCCCTTGTCTCCGAGATATGAGAAACGAAGACTCTTTATCGCGGGGCCGAGTTCAACTGTTCTCTCTGCTCTATTATCATCATCTTCTGCCAGAGGAAGGGTCAGCTCTTTTATTTTAAGGCCATTCTCTCCCGCACTGTAGCTGACCATCATGGCCCCGCCCCATGGAAGGCCTCCTACGGCGCTAAGGTGGGACGTTACAAAAGTGAGCTCATTACCCGCTCCCTTGAAGATATATGTCTCCTCTCCGTTCTTCTTCTCTTTATAGGGGTACATGGAAGCGATGTCTGTGCCGAGCCTTTTTATTATGAATCTCCGCGTCTCTGCTTCCTCTATCGCGCCCTCGCCCTTTTGCCATGACTTCTGACCGAGCCTCACCGAAGAGAGTACGAGCCCTATCATTACGACGAGTATGGAGAGGGCAAGGATTGTCTCTATAAGCGTAAAACCTCTCTCATCACCGCAGGAGATGGGGAGCTCTCGGGAATGTAGAAAGCCCGGTCTTAAACGGCGCATGCCACTCTATTCCTCCAAAAATATTGACTTCATTGATGTAAGTCTGTATACAGGCTCATCCTTATCAGCCTTTCTAATGCTTACAACTATTTTCATAATATAAAGGTAACCGTTATTATCAGTATTTGCGTTAGTAAATGGTGTTACCTTGACCTGCCATCTAAGTCCGCTGTCATCTGTGCCCTCGATTACCCCCGGATAGAGGTCTTTATCCACGAGGGTCTCGGCCATTTTTTCCCTCGCCAGAAGCACGGCCTCGGTATGATTGCTCGAAGCCACGGCAAGTCCGAGCCCGCCTGAGAAGAGCTGCATTACCATGAGTATCCCTATGCCCAGTATGGCGAGGGAGACCATTACCTCAAGAAGCGTAAAACCTGCCTCTCTATCCGCCTCGGCCGCGTGGTTTATCCCGGGCGGTGTATCGAACCTTAAGCCGCTATTTTTTAACCCTCTTACCTTCATGTCAATAACCCTCTAATCTATGATAACAGGCGGCTTACGGAGACCTTGCCTGTTGAGGGTTCCACTTTAATCGTATATAAAGAGCTGTTTTTAAGGCTCCGTACCTTTAGTAAACCGCCGCTTGAACCGCCGCCGGGGTAAAAGGAGATTACGCCGTTCTCTGAAGATACCTCCATATCACCTGTGGTCACCACCTCGCGTTCAGGCGCTTCTCTATCGGCGGCTTTGATTAAAAGCCTGTCCCCGCTGGCCTCGGCGTAGTAGACGTTTCTCTCACGCAGAGCCCGGTTTCTTGAGTACTTCAGAGAGGCGGCCATCTTTCGTGTTGTTGATCTAAGCCCCGCCTTGCCTATGCCTGAAAGTATGGATGGAAATATAAGGGAAACTGAGAGGCAGAAGATCATGAGGACGACCATAATCTCAAGAAGCGTAAAGCCCTTTTCTTCGCGGAGCCTGCTTCTCACGGAAGTCCTTTCCAGCTAACTATGTCCATGGCCTTGCCCTCTCCGCCTTCAAGGGCATCAGCGCCAAGGGATACCAGGTCATAGTCTCCGTGTTTGCCGGGCGAGGTGTATACGTAGTCATTACCCCAGGCGTCAACTGGCAGTTCCTTTTTAAGGTAAGGCCCGTCCCAGCCCCTGTTTACAGAGGAGGGTTTTACACGAAGGGCCGAGAGTCCCTGAGACGTGTCAGGATAATCGCCTACATCAAGGCGGTACATATCCAGCGCCGCGCCGAGAAGCTCTATCTGGGCGTAGGTGGTCTTGACCTTGGATTGCTCTACCTTGCCGAAAAACCGCGGCGCGACAAGGGTTGCCAGGAGGCCTATGATGATAACAACTACGATTATCTCAATAAGGGTAAAACCGTCTTCTCTACGGAGGCGTCCCTTTACGAATGAACCCATGGGCGTCCCCTTTTTTTTCATTGGTATATTCACAGTCTCATCTCCTTACATTACATTGGCATGTCGTTAAGGCTGAATACGGCGAGCATAAGGGAGATAACCACGAACCCCACCAGTACGGCCATAACAAGTATGATTACAGGTTCAAGCAGAGATAAAAGGCGTTTTACAGCCGTTCCTACATCACGGTCATATTTATCGGATAGCCGTATAAGCGTCTCATCAAGTTTTCCTGTTTCCTCGCCTACGGCCAGCATATGTATGGCAAGGGCGGGAAATGAAGAGGTCTCCTTTAGGGGTTCTGTAAGCCCGCGGCCTCTTCGCACGCCGTCTATGGCAGGGGAAATTTCCCGTGTCATGTAGCTGTTGCCGATTGTTCGAACGGCGATTTTCAGCGACTCGAGTATTGGGAGCCCGCCCTGCATCAAGGCGCCGAGAGTCCTTGAGAACCTCGATACAGCGGCTTTTCTGAGGATGGGGCCGAATAAGGGTATACGGAGCTTTAACCTGTCAAACTTTACCCGTCCCTCTTCCGTCTTTAAGATGGCCTTAAAACCGAGTAACGATGCCGCGATGAGTATGATTATAAGAGGCCAGAACCTTGTAAGGGTTCCGCTTATATTAAGCAGTATCTGCGTTGGAAGGGGCATAACGCCGCCCATGTCCTCTAATATCACGGAGAACTTGGGGATAAATACCATGAGCATCAACGCCACGGCGCTGCCCCCGACGAGTATAAGGAGCATGGGGTATATGAGGGCCGACTTTATGTCTTCTTTAAGCCTTCGGGCATCCTCGATAAATTTTTTCAGCCTTGATAACACAATCTCCAGCGAGCCTCCGGCCTCGCCTGCGCGAACGGTGTTTATATAGATTTCCGAGAAGAGGTGAGGGTGCTTCTCAAGGGCGTCGGCAAAGGGCTCGCCTGCCTGAATGTCTTTATGTACCTCGATGATTACTTTTTTAAAGGCATCGTTTTTCTCCAGCTCCGCCAGTATTGATAAGGAGCGGTCAAGGGCAAGCCCTGACTCGAGCATATCCGAGAGCTCTTGTGTAAAACCCACGACAAGGTTGGCCGAGGCCTTTCGCCGCAGCAGAGTGAAGCCCGAGTTTTTACGGGCCTCTTTTTTTTCATCGCTGCTGCTGCCGATACGAACAGGAAAATAACCCATCTCATGGAGCTTATCCACAAGTGAGTCCCTGTCCTTGGCCTCAAGGGAGCCCTTAATTAATTTTCCCGCCGCGTCTGTAGCGTGGTAGAGAAAATGCGCCATTGTGTATCTCTTCTCCAGTTGACTTATCGTGATGCCCGGCTGTTTTGTGCTTCTGCTTCTAAGTAAGGGTAACTCGTCCCACCTCTTCTACTGTTGTCTTGCCGCTAAGGACTTTTTTCCAGCCGTCTTCTCTTAAGGTGACCATTCCGTTCTCTATGGCTTTCTGTCTGATTACATCGGAGCTGCTTTTTTCTACGATAAGGTGGCGTATCTCGTCATTTACGAGCATGAGCTCGAATAACCCCGTACGGCCCCTGTACCCTGAGTTGCTGCACTCCGTGCAGCCCGTGCCTCTGTAGGTTACAATATCTTTATCGTTAAGGTCTTTTACGCGCCTGTACTCATCGGCTATGCGCCTTCTCATCTCGGGCTCCGGTGTGACCTCTACCTTGCAGCTCTCGCAGATGACCCGTACAAGCCTCTGAGCAAGCACCCCGAGCAGGCTTGAGGATATAAGGTAGCCCTCAACGCCCATATCAATAAGGCGTGTTATGGCGCCGGGGGCGTCGTTGGTATGGAGCGTGGAGAGTATCATGTGGCCCGTGAGCGCCGAGTGAATGGCTATGTCAGCGGTCTCGGTATCACGGATCTCACCGACAAGCACAACGTCGGGGTCTTGCCTTACGATGGAGCGCAGCCCGTTGCCGAAGGTAAGACCTATCTTGGGTTTTACCTGAATCTGGTTAAGCCCCTCGAGCTTGTACTCCACGGGGTCCTCGATGGTGATTACTTTTTTACTCGTGATATCCACCTTTGAGAGGGCGGCGTAAAGGGTAGTGGATTTACCGCTTCCCGTGGGGCCTGTGACAAGGACCATGCCGTGGGGCTGGTTTATCATATCCGAGAAGGCGTCTCTTCTGGCCTTTGAGAACCCAAGGGACTCTAAGGTCATTACGCCGTCGGGGTCGAGAAGCCTCATAACAAGTGACTCGCCGTGAAGCGTTGGTATTATGGATACACGGATATCAATGCCCTTGCCGGAGAGCTTTAGCTTTATGCGTCCGTCCTGGGGCAGCCTTCTCTCGGCTATATTGAGCTTGGCCATTATCTTTATTCTCGATGAGATGGCCGGATGAAGGCGTTTTGGCATGGATTCCACGTCATACATAATTCCGTCTACCCTGTAGCGTATGTGTATGGTGTTCTCGTAGGGTTCTATGTGGATATCGCTGGCCTTTCTCTCGATGGCGTTACGGATAAGCATGTTTACAAGGTTTATAACAGGGGCCTCAAGGGCCATGTCTTTAAGCTGTTCTACGTCATCGATATCAAGGTCGTTTGCGGAGTCTTTCTCATCAATGTCCTCGATAATCTTTTCCATGGTAACGGGGCCGTCGCCGTAATAAGACTCAATGGCGTTGAGTATATCCGACTCCGAGCCTACAACCACGTCAACCTCAAGGCCTGTGGCAAAGGCAAAGGCCTCGGCGGGCAGGTGGTTAAGGGGATCTGCCGAGGCGATGGTGAGGATGCCGTTACGGACTCTTATGGGGACGGCTTTATAGAACCTCATGAATTTCAGGGAGGGGACTATATCGAGGGCAGGGGGGGTCTTGGAATAATTATCAGTTGTGATGCAGGGGATTTCGAGCTGATTACTGAGGACGCGGAGCATGTCCTGCTCTGAGACACAGCCCAGCTTTACGAGACGGACGCCGAGTTTTTCTCCGGTGCGCGCCTGTTCCTCAAGGGCTGTTGCAAGTATCTTCTCGTCAATCAACCCGTCGTTTAGGAACAACTCGCCTATTGGTATTGCTTTCATGACGTGTCTTCCTCCGGGTTAGTAGTTTTTCCTGATGAATGCTCTACCTGTATGTGCTGCTGCTTTTTAAGAATAATTTGTTTTATAAAACTTTGCTGCGTCTTCAAAATAAAAAAAAAGGGGTTCTCCCCGCGGTCTCTTTCGACCGCGGGGAGCCCTTTTTATTCTACCGGCGTATCATCTTTGGTGCCGGTGCTGTCGCCGATGCTGGTGCCACCGGCGGGGTTGGAGGGTTAAGCTCTGTGCTGCCGGGTATCGGCATAACAGTATAGCCCAGTAGATCATCAGGTATGGTGATAACCTCTGCCGGTGCCGGTATGTCCCTGTACTCTAATGCGCCTATATCAGTCAGGCAGTCAGGCTGTCTGAAGATAAGGTCGGCATCGTAGCCCGGGGCCTTCAGGAACCTTCCCGTGCCTATGGCAGGTGAGGTGGCCTGAACATGCCAGTCCAGCACTGCGGGGTTAACAAACATGGGGTCAGCATCGATGTTATGCTGTCTACCCGTCTGATTTGGTTTGTTTACCACACCGTTAATGATGTTGAACTCCTTCACTAAGTAGGTGTCCGAGTTCTGGTCAGTCTCCCAGGGGAGGTTAACCGCAGGGTTATCCACGTGGATATTATCAAGAGTCCACTGGTAGTTCTGACCGACGGTGTAGTCAGGGTCTTCATGGCGGGCATCGTAGTGCAGTCTCCAGTTATCCCAGATGATGTTGTTAAATACCTGGACATCACTGAAGTAGGGCCATTTAGGCGCGGTGCTGTCTGCGTCGTACTCATGTCCGTGACGCTCGCTGTCTATGGCTCCGCCTGTGGGGTCGAAGGTACCTGCTACGATGTTGCCCGTGATGGTATTGTTGTAGACCTTTGCGCGAAGCGTATCATCAAAGGCTATGCCGCCGCCGCGTGCGGTGTTCTCGCCTCTGTCATCGGCAATGTTCTCAGCTATGACGTTGTTGTAGACGTTAACCACAGAGATGTCGTCGCCTACGTCCTCGAAGCTGATCCCGCCGCCGTCATCTGCGGCAAAGTTACGGAGTATGACGTTGTCGTAGAGGTCTACGGGGCCGGAATCCTCGAAGAAGAGGCCTCCGCCGTGGTCATCGCTCCTGTTCTCCATGATCATGTTGCCGTAGATCTTCAGGTGATCCTTTATCTCATAGAGAGCCATGGCACCGCCGTAATCAGGCGAGTAGTTGCGATAAAGGAGATTGTTGAAGATCTCGTACGTGCCCGGAGGTGTACTGTTGAGCTGATCATCGTAGCTGTGATCAAGAACGGGTTCTGCGGGGCCGTACTCGGGCTCATCGTTGATGCTGATGCCGCCGGAGTAGCCGCCGTAGTTGCCGTTCTCGGAGATGAGGTTACTCCAGATGCGTACATCGTGGTTTGAGTGGTGCATCCAGATGGCTCCGCCGTACTCGGCCGAGTTGTGGCTCATGATATTGTTGTTGATGTCTATGTTAGTGTTTCCGTAGTCGGCGAAGATTCCGCCGCCTGTTCCAAGGCTGCCGGGATATCCTCCGGTAATGGTGAAGCCGCTGATGGCGATGTTACTTACAGAGCCCAGCATGCCGCCCTTACCGATGTAGAATACCGCGCCTGAAGAACCGCTGAAGGATCCTGTGGTGGAGAGGGCAAGGGGATCCATGTTGTTTACAACGAGGCCGTCAATCATGGACTCAAAAGGACCTGCGCCTATGATCTTTATATCAGACTCAATGATATGGACGTTCTCGTTATAGCTGCCCGGCGCTACCATTACAAATACAGGCCTTACGGTGATAAGGTTATCCATGGCCTCGGTAATGGTTGCGTATGGTGATGCGCTGCTTCCGTCACCGGCTCCTACCTGGGCCGCTGCGTCTACATACATGGTATGCGCAGCAAGATAGGCGGTCCAGTCAGGTGTGGCGTTGATTGTGGCAAGGTCTATCTGAGTGCTGTTGGAGAGACCTTCTGTTGTGGCCACTATCATTGGGCCCGGTATGGAGCTCTGCGGTATATCAACTGTTATAGAGGTATCGGACCAGGATATTACCTTGAGCTCCTGACCGCTGAGAGATACAGTTGAATGACCCTGGGCATCACCGAAGTTTACGCCGTTTATGACATAGGGGTTACCAGCAACGGCAAGTATCTGATTAGCGCCCTGCTCCTGCTGGCGAATCGCCTTGATGCACTGGCGGGTCCTTGGTGTAAGGCCGTTTTTCTGCAGGTACTGCTTGGCCTTGGGGTTATTCTTCAAGAACTCGTCTACTACGGGGTTGCTTGCGGCGTTTTTCTTTCTCCATCCCACAAGCTGTACGTCAAGGGGATTAGAGGCGGTGTATACGGCGTTCTTGAATACACCGTACTCGCCGTTAGGTCCGAAGTTCCTGGCCTGAGGCGCGCCGTTTATTATTACAGGTGCGTTGGCAGGAAGGGCCGGAAGCGCTGCCGCAGGTCCCGCGCCTGGACCAGCGGGAAGGGGCGGTGTAAGGGGCAGAAGCGACCAGTCGGCCTCGAACTTGAACTTACCCTGGCCGAAGACATAGTTAAGGCCAAGGGGCAGGTAATCGGTTCTGTAGCTCTGAACCGGTATGGATGCCGCCGGGGTTCCCGGTAATGGCGGCGCGTAGATAAGGGTTGGGTCGTTAGCCAACCAGATGTGTACGCCCGGCGCCGCGCGTCTCTCAACCTCGGGCTTCTGTGATTGGCCCGGTACAAGTGGGTCCGGTTCCGTCGCCGGGCATGCCGAGGTTGTAAAGTCCGGGGTAGGCTTCCAGAGAGGCGAGTTCGGCTGCTTCTCGTAGCAGCGCGGATTGCCCATGAAGGCTGAACCGAGCTTGTAGCCATGGTGGTCGTATATTCCAACGCCTACATGGGGAACACCCTGTTTCTCCCACCAGAGTATGGACTGATGGAAGGTATCGATGATAAGGTCGTCAAATACGCCGCCCTCTACCTCGCCTGCGCGGGGTACGAGGGTGCTGGCGCCAAAATCAACGTCATTCCTGTGTCCTCCGGCTACTACTATGTGCTGCTGCTCCGTTCCGGCAGGAGAGGCAAAGTAGCCATTAGGAAGTACCGCTTCTACGATGTAGTTACCGGGCGCTACGTCCCTGAACTCGTACTGGCCTAATCTGGGGCCCTTGTATATGCCGCCCCACTCATCAACCTCCATGTCGCCGGTATTATAAACTACCATGCCGGGGAAAGGTGAAGCTGCAGGGCAGAGTTCTGTTGATGGTATGAACTCCCTGGGCGTGTAGGGCGGGGTATGTCCCTGACCCTGTGTGCGCCACTCGTGGAAGGAGCCCGTAGTCGTGGTCACGAGAATGGGGTTGCCAAGGCCGTCGTACTGAATTGGATCGTTGTAGAGGTTTACTGTAACGCCTGTAAGGAGGGGATCTTCTCCCTCGGTATGTATGCCCTGGGGACCCCAGAGGCCTGTTGTAGGATTATTGACAAGGTGCTCGTTATATACCGAGCCTATGATCTCGCCAACACCTGCCGGTATCTGCTCCACATGGAGATTAGTCCTGTAATTGGCGGTAAACCATCCTATGTCCCTGTTGCTCTCATCAAAGTTCTCGCATACTATTGGGAAAGGCCAGATAGGTGACCTGATATCATCATAGCACGTCTGGGCTACGACACCCCTGTAGGTGTCCGGCAGCGATGTCATGTCTACAGACAGATGCCCCATGACCTCAACCTCGGCGAGATTATCGAAGTTGAAGAAGCCCTCGGCTATGGGGTCATCATACTCATTGATATGACCCGGTGCGGTCATCTCGTTCTTCCATACGCTGCCGTCTTTAAGACGCAGGTCAACCTTGACGTCGTTAAGGTTGGTGCCTGTTGTATCGTCTATGACATGACCGTTAATGCGCGCGTACCAGCGCGGCATGAATATATCCACAGCCGGTGCAGGTAGGAGAGGGTCAACAGTTATCTGAGTCTCCTGCCAGATGTAGTCCATGGGTACATCGCTGGCAAATATCTTATAGTTGCCGGGCGGTACGTTATCAAACCGGAAGGTGCCGTCTACGTTAGAACCCATGGCCGTGGCTATCGGTCCTGCTACCGGTGCGCCGGGAGCAGCCCAGAGTACAGCAACGCCATCAGGCATAAACATATTCGGGTAAGTGCAGTCCTCAACAGGATTGGTAGGAGGCGGAACGAGGAGAACTTCCTGGCCGGTGACAGGGTCATTGGGGACCATTACGGGATCACCGTTCACGTCAAGCTGGATATAAGAGGCCCTCTGACCCTGAGCGGGGTGGTATCCTACCGTTAAGTCTGTGCAGAGGTGACCCACATGGTCGTAGTTGCATATCTGCGGAACCTCATGGGGTGAGATTACCTCAAAGGGGTCCGTGCCGTCAGCATCAAGGAAGGTGCCGGTGATGGTGCCGGTACCTTCCGCGCTGGGCGGAAGCTGCCCGAGGTTTGGTATAAAGGCGTACCACGCAAGGTAGGCCCCTGCCATGGTGCCCACGTCATTGGGGCGAAGTATCATATCCCAGCACTGCGTGCCCTCTTCGGTGGCCACCCAGAACCAGCCGCTATCAGGTCCTATATCACATTTCAAGACAGGGAGACCTGTTCCAGGATCAGTAGGCACTGTTACATCGGGAGGAATCGCCATGACCTTATGTTCGCCGGGTTTGAGGTTGCTGAAGTAATATAGGCCCTGTATGTCGGGGCCTGCGAGGGGAGGCATATCGGCCATTGTCTGCGTGCCTGATACGCCTGATTGCTCAAAATTGCCATCTTCGTCGAAGACGTAGAAGGTGACACCCGGGAAGGCCGGGTCATCAGGGTAGTCGTCCTCGCTGTTTACATACATGTCTTTAAATGCGTAAAGAAGGGCGTGCGCCGTGGGAAGTTCGCCTGTAACCGGGTCCATGGGAGGGATAAAGGCATCCACGGGGTCAAGTAACGCACCGGCCACAGTGTCTCTAAGTGAGAACTCACGGCTCGTAACGTCATGGCCCGGGGCGCTGAACTCTACTACATACTCCTCGCCTACAGGGACAAAAACCTCGTAGGCGTTATTACCGGTAGCCGCGGCGTAGCACTCAAAGGGGCCGCCGTGGTGCATGTTCTGCACCATGACCGAGGCGTTGGTAATGGGGCCGCCCGCCGGAGCAGGCTCGGGGGTAGTAATGCTTGGAGTCACTATCCCTGTAACGGGGTCAACAACTGCGGGAGTCGTCGTGCTTGCAGCCGTATATACTAAACCGTGTATTCGTACAACTGATGCACCGGCCAGATCAGCGTCGTTCTGCGTCTGATAGCAGGTTGCTTCTGCGCTGCCTGTGGTTAAGAATACTACCATGGCGGCTATAAATGCCATGAGCACAGGTAGTTTTCTGTTTTGATAAATGATATCGGTCTTCATCTATCTCTCCTTTTTACTATAGGTTTAGAGTGTGAGTGAGAGTAGGTATATAATTTATGTTAAATAACAAAAAGCGGACTAAAAGCGTGGTTCTCCCGCTATTGTCATCTTGAAAAGATACTGCTTCCGTTGTGTAATGCTCTTTAGTATTCTTTGCTGCGGCCGCAACGGATTGGTTTCGAATGTAGTGACGGAATTTGTCGCAATCTTCCCCGTACATCAAAGACTAACGATAACTCTAAGGGACACATTAGCAAAAGATATAGCATGTGTCAAGAAAAAACGACAAAAAATGTCATTTTTTTGGCAGAAGAATTTTCGTACAGGTGACTACTGAAGTTAACTACTTGGTTTTGAAGATTTTTTACGGTGACAATATTTGCTCTTAGAATTTAATGATTTTGTGACTTTTATCACATATGGATGCTATAGCGTATGAGTACAAAAAAAGATAGTGCCTCTCGTCTTCTATTGCTTTAAATGTAGGGGGGAGGCGGCTATGAAAGGCAGCTCTTCTGTGCCGCTGCCGCAGGGGTGTTGCCTCTAAAAGTATGCAAATAGCAGGCCATTACATTAAAGTCTTCCCGGGGCGGGTATTTGCCTTGTGAATAGGATATAATTTTGTTATATTAAAAAATTCACCACACCACGGGAGGCAGTAGACTTTGATATTAAAGTACAAAGGTATCCTTCCAACCATAGATGATACTGTTTTTATAGAGGATAGCGCCCGCATAATAGGCGATGTGCATATAGGCGAGTACTCAAGCGTCTGGTTTAACTCTGTTGTGCGCGGCGATGTTCATTATATAAGGATAGGCAATAGAACCAATGTGCAGGATAACTGCACACTTCATGTCACAAAAGATATTTTTCCACTTATCCTTGAAGATGATATAACCGTGGGACATAATGTGGTGCTTCACGGCTGCCGTATCAAGAGCCGGTGCCTTATCGGCATGGGGGCGATACTACTTGATGACGTTCTGATAGGCGAGGACTGCATAATAGGGGCTGGCTCCGTAGTAACAGAGGGGACTAAGGCCCCTGCGGGAACCTTGCTCTTCGGCACCCCGGCACGTGTAAAGCGCGAGCTCCGTCCCGATGAGCTGGAACGCATAAGGCGCTCGGCCAATAATTATATTAACTACGCGAAAGACTACATTACCGGCATAGGCAAGTAAAAATATGAGGTACGCCTCTATTGATACGGGAACCAATACGCTGAGGCTCCTTATAGCGGAGAAGGCGGGTGGCGGGCTGAGACCCATCCTTTATGAACGGGCTATAACACGCCTCGGAGGAGGTTATACCGTAGAGGCGGGCATGGCCGCCGCGGCAATGGAGCGAAGTATCAGGGCCCTCACCGGGTTTTCTTCCATTATAAAAGAGTACGGTGTGAGCAGTGTGCGGGCAACGGCTACAAGCGTTGTCAGAAGGGCCGTTAATAGTGATCTCTTTCTTAATGAGGTAAAAAAAAAGGCAGGCCTTGAGGTAGAGGTCATTGACGGCCTTACAGAGGCCCGTCTTACGCTCTTAGGCGTAAACTCCGTTATCAGAGAGCCCCATGAGCGCTCTCTTGTAATGGATATAGGCGGTGGCAGCACGGAGTTTATCGCTACCCTCAAGGGTGAATCCCTTGGAGCATGGTCCCTTGAGATGGGGGTAGTGAGGCTGACGGAGAGGTTTTTTAAGAACGACCCGCCCCAGTCCACGGAGCTTCTTGCCATGGAGGAGGAGATAAGGGGGGTTATTACCGGACTTCGGGAGCGAATGGGCGGCAATGGCGTGGAGCCTGCCCTTTACAGCGGCTCTGATACCCTCTTTATCGGCACGGCAGGCACCATTACCACTCTGGCGGCCCTTGACCAGAACCTCGACGAGTACGATAGGGAAAGGATTAATAACTATACACTCACCCGTGAGCGTATAGAGTATTTTTACAAGTATTTATCAAGTCTTACCATCAGGGAGAAAGAGAAAATCCTTGCCCTGGAAAAGGGCAGGGAAGACCTTATTATCCCCGGCACGGCCATAACCCTTTGTGTTATGGACGCCTTTGGATACAAGGCAGTAAAGGTGAGCGACGCCGGGCTCCTCGAGGGCATTATAATAGAGATGAGACAAAAGACGGAGGTTTAGAGTAAAGATGAATTCCCCGAAGATAAAAGAGGCCCTTACCTTTGATGATGTGCTCCTTGAGCCCGTGTACTCCAAGATACTGCCAAGAGACGTGGATACCTCAACGATGCTTACCGAGAGCATTCACCTTAATATCCCCCTTGTAAGCGCGGCCATGGATACGGTTACGGGCTGGCGCATGGCCATAGCCATAGCCCAGGAGGGCGGGATAGGTTTTATCCACAAGAACCTCACCGTAGAAGAGCAGGCAGGCATGGTGGATAAGGTTAAAAAGTACGAGTCTGCCGTAATAAAAGACCCCCTTACCCTTCACCCCGACCAGATGGTGCGCGATGCGCTCGAG
>JBHHUP010000008.1:0-34986 GCA_046753845.1 Thermodesulfobacteriota bacterium | reverse complement strand
AGTAGGGAGAGGGCAGCTACAGAGACCAACGGGCAATTAAAAATCTTCGAGGAGGGGTAAAGGAAACGATGAGAGGCAAGAGTAGGGAGAGGGCAGCTACAGAGACCAACGGGCAATTAAAAATCTTCGAGGAGGGGTAAAGGAAACGATGAGAGGCAAGAGTAGGGAGAGGGCAGCTACAGAGACCAACGGGCAATTAAAAATCTTCGAGGAGGCTCTGTACAAGGGCTACGGAGACAATGGCCGCTGTCTCGGCTCGGAGGATTCTGGGGCCGAGGCTTGTCTCAATAAAGCCATTAGAGAGCGCCGCGCCGCGCTCAGTCTCTGTAAATCCGCCCTCAGGGCCGATAAGCAGTGCGGCGCTGCTTATAACGTTCTCATTGAACCCGGAGAGTATCTCTCTTGCGGGCCGGCCGCCGCCCTCATAAAAGAAGAGCTTCACATCTACCCGGGCCGCCGCTGCAAGGGCCCTGGCAAGGCCATCTTCAAAGGTTATAAGAGGTATGATAGAGCGCCGGCACTGCTTTACCGCCTCAAGGGCTACACGGCGCCACCTCTTGAGTTTATTATCGGCCTTCCCGGCCTTCAGCCCGGGAACGCTGCGCCCGGCGGAGTAAAATACTATGGAGCTTACGCCAAGCTCCGTTGCCTTCTGTATAATAAGCTCCGGTTTATTGGCCTTTGAGAGTCCCGCGAGGAGGATTATATTAAGGGGTGATTCACCGCAAGGCTCTATCTCCTTTATAATACTTAAACGCGCCTCATTTGCCGCAAGAGAGATTATCCGCCCCAGCAGCTCCAGCCCCCTGCCGTTAAAGAGAGAGACCACCTCGCCCTCAGTTAGCCTCAGAACCTTAAGGTGCCTTAACTCTTCTCCTCTTAAGACCGCCTCGGCAGTATTTGAGGTAAGGTCTTCAATAAAAAATCTTCTCAAGATACCTCTTCTAAAGGAGTTTTACCGTTAATCTTACTCACCCCTGCCCCCCTTTCCCTCGCCCGCCGCGTTCTTCCTTTGGAGAATAAGACAACTCCACTCTCGGTCGACCAGTTTTTTATAAACCCTCATGCCAAGGCCTTTGTAAGCGGTAAGCACGGCAGGGACCTGTTCGCGAAGCAGGCCTGATAAGACAATAAAACCGCCCTTCTTATCAGCGGCGCTGTCCAACCTGCCCACAAGCTCCGGGGCGAGGCGGCGCAGTTCCTCGGAAAAAATATTAGCCGTAATAATTGTGAATTTTTGAGTTACAGAAGAGAGGGGGCTGCCGCTAAGGCGCGCCCTTACATGATTAATCTTAAGGTTATCGCGCCCTACCTTCAGGGCCATGGGATCGATTTCAAGGCCGAGGGCGCGTGAGGCCCCAAGCTTTAAGGCGGCTATCAAGAGGATAGCCGAGCCGGTGCCAACATCAAGTACAGACTCCTGTCTTACCATATTATTGTTATTGCCAAGGAGCATGAGAAGGGCCTTCAGGCACATCCTGGTAGTGGGATGAGTGCCTGTGCCAAAGGCCATGGAGGGGTCTATTACAAGCTCGGTCTCGCCCTGTTTTTTTTGGGCCCTTGACCAGCTTGTATGGATGAGAAGCCCGCAGCCCCTGTAAGAGAGCCTTACGGGACGAATTCCGCCGCGCCAGCATTGGGACCAGTCACGGTCTTTAGTAAGGTTAAGGTCCATCTCCCAGCCTATGGCCAGAGCATCTTCTCTTAAGGCGTCAAGAACTGCACCCTCCGTATTACCCTTGCCCGCACCGCCCCTACACTGCCCGGCAGGTACTGAAGCCTTCAGCATACCGGACTCGGCCCTTTTCCCATGAAGCGCGCCGGAAGTTGGCCTATTACCGTTAAAAAACTCGCCCTCGACAACAGCGCCGCTGCCTGCCTTAATCAGCAGTCCTATGGCCTCGTCCTTAGTGGCAAGAGGGCCCCGGAGGGTAATCTCCATCCAGCTCTTTACCGCGGAAGGCAATCAGGACCTCATGTTGATAAACTGCAGGGCAACATCAAGTTCGCGGGACTTCAAGTCCTGAATAACGGCCTGAAGGTCGTCGAGCTTTTTACCAGATACCCGTACCTGATCATCCTGAACCTGTGCCTGAACCTTTAACTTCAGCCCCTTTATCATCTTTACTATGGCCTTGGCCTTATCCATGGGTATGCCCTGCCTGACTATGATGACCTGCTTCTTCAAGTCTCCCGAGACATCGGCAAGAGGCTGAAAATCAAGGGATTTAAGGGCGACGCCGCGTTTTACAAGCCTTGCCTCAAGCATATCCACAAGGGCCTTCAGCCTGCTCTCGCTATCGCCCGTAATGACTATCTCTTCTTTTTTATCCCAGCCTATCTCGCACTTGGAGCCCTTAAAATCATAGCGGTTCTTCAGCTCGGCCCTGGTCTGGTTTACGGCGTTATCCACCTCCTGAACATCCACCTTAGAGACAACATCAAAACTTGACATTGGCAATCATACCTCCTCTATAAAATTATTACCTCTCTTAAGCCTATTGTTTTATAACAGCAGTGCCCGGAGGAGGGGTGAACTTAAAGAGTTCATCCTCAATAGGGGCGTTTATTGAGATGTGAGTAAAGGTCACGGCCGTTGTGTTGCCGTAATGGTCTTTAATGGTGAAGCCCTCTACAAGAAGTGTCTTTTTCACTACCAGAAGAGAGAGGCTTTTTATCTGCTGATGAAACTCCCGTGGCGTAAGCTCTATAGTGAGTTGTCCGTCCTTTACAGGGCCTGCCTTAGTGATAAAGTGTTTTCTGATGCTGCCCATGCCCGAGAGAAAATCCGTGGCTATATCAGGGCCCCTTCCGGTGCTCTTAAATGCCTGATTAAGGTCGGGCTGATAAAACCACAGGACTGTGCCGTCGCCGATTATCTCATCGGCAATCGCTCCCTTGTAGACCCACTTAATCTTACCGGGTTTTTTAAAGTAAACGCTTCCGCCCGAGGCCCCGTCCATGGCGGAGAGCCCTTTGGCGACCTGAGTAAAATCAGCGCGAAGCGTTGAGATGGATTTATACTTAGTCTCAAGGTCACCTACGAGATCCCTCTCCGTCTCAGCGGAAAAAGAAGCCCGCAGGGGGCTTAGCATAAGCAGAATAAGAAAAAAACCTGATATAAGAAGAGTAAAGGATCTCATAATCTATGAACGCTTAAGAAGCACCTCACGGGGTTTACTGCCCTGCGGCGGGCCCACGACGCCGTCTTTTTCCATCTTCTCGATTAAACGAGCCGCCGTATTGTAGCCAATCCTGAACCTTCTCTGCAGGTACGAGGTAGAGAGCATATCAAGGGTGGCGGCAAGGGCCACGGCCTCGTCATAACGCCTCATAAACTCCTCGCCAAGGTCCTCTTCATCCTCGTCGGCAGAGGTCTCGTACTCTTTTATCATCTCCTCATCATATGCAGGGGCGGCCTGAGCCTTCCAGAAGGCGCTTATTCTATTTATCTCTTCCTCGGATACATAAACGCCGTGAACCCTTTTCAGCCTTGAGGTCGTTGGGGGAAGAAACAACATATCACCCTCTCCAAGGAGGGTCTCGGCCCCCGAGGTATCAAGAATTGTGCGTGAATCCGTGCGTGTTGGGAGCTGAAAGGCTATGCGCGCGGGAAAATTTGTCTTTATAAGCCCTGTCACCACGTCCACGGAGGGACGCTGCGTGGCCACCACAAGGTGTATGCCCGAGGCTCGTGCCATCTGCGATAACCTTACCATACTTTCCTCCACATCCTTACCGGAGGTCATCATAAGGTCTGCGAGCTCGTCGATAACAACGACTATATAAGGCAGGCGTCTGTGCTCGCCCCCTGGCTCAGTATCCTCTTCAGCGAGGATATGGTTGTACATATCTATATTCTTTGCCCCGCGCTCGGTCATAAGGCGATACCGTCTCGTCATCTCCGCAACGATGCTCTTCAGGGCCGCTGAGGCCTTTCTCGCGTTTGTAATAACCGGGGTAATAAGGTGCGGTATGCCCTCGTATGCAGTAAGCTCAAGCATCTTGGGATCTATCATGAGAAAGCGAAGGTCATCGGGCGTTGCCTTGAATAGGAGGCTCGATATCATGGAGTTAACGGCTACGGATTTACCCGATCCCGTTGCCCCGGCGATAAGGAGATGGGGCATCTTCGCAAGGTCTTCCACAAAGGGTTTACCGGAGATGTCTTTACCTATAGCGAGGCTAAGGCAGGACCTGGACTTTGCAAACTCATCACACTCTACGAGCTCACTAAAACATATCTTATTCTTCGAGCTGTTTGGAACCTCTATGCCTACGACGGCCTTACCCGGTATGGGGGCGATTATCCTTATGGAGAGGGCCTTCATGGCAAGGGCGAGGTCGTTGGAGAGGCTGAGTATCCTGTTAACCTTTACACCGGGGGCGGGCTCGTACTCGTACATGGTAACAACAGGGCCGGGCCGCACCTCCACTACCTTGCCCTTTATGCCAAAGTCCTCGAGTTTTTTGCCAAGCACCCTGGATTGCTCTATAAGGGCATCCCTGTCCACGCTGCCGCCTGACTCGGCAGCGCTCTCAAGGAGCTCAATGCCGGGAAGAATAAAATCCCCGGCCGGCACGGTAAATTCAAGGGGCTCGTCGTCTTTGCCCGAGTCCGCGGACGCGGTCTCGGGCTCTGCCTGAGGCTGCGCCTCTTCATGAGAGTGCCCTGTAATAATATTAGGCTCGGCCTCTGCCTCAAGGGCCAGTTTTTTTGACTCAGCCTCTTTTTTCTCCAGCTCCGCGAGGGCCTTTGCCTCTTTAATCTCAAGGGCTTTTTTATCTTTTAAAGCCGCCGCCTTCTCTTTCAGGCGTATTGCTTTGGCTGCCGCTCTCTCACCGCGCCTCTTCTTGAACCTCTCCTCCAGAATACAGATAAAGGCCCCGAAACCCTTAAGACCCCTGAGTATAACCTGAATCAGCGATAGACCCGTAACAGCAAGTAAGGATATAAGCACAGCGGCAGTAAGGGTGATAATAGCGCCGCCGAACCCCACGTAATTCGAGAGAAGCGCGCCTAAAAAGTCCCCGACAATACCTCCTGAGCCCGGGGCGGAAAAGAGTATCCTCGAAAAAGCCGAGAGTACGGCGATAAAGGCGATAAAACCAATGGGAGCAAGAGCGCTTACCTTAAAGAGACGCCTGAATAAAAACCTCAGTGAGAGCAGGGCGAGAAAGAAAGGAAAGGTATAAGAGGCGTATCCTATGGAGGTCTTGAGCCCCCAGGAGAGCATATCCCCTACTACGCCGCCCCAGTTGGCATCTCCCTTGACATAAAGACAGAGCCCCACGTAAACGGCAAGGGCCAGAAGGATTATACCGAAGACTTCCTGCTTTATGCCGCTCTTGTGCTCTCTTACAGGGGGTCTTGCGGTTCTCGGGGTTCTCTTTTGTTTTCTGCTCAAAGGCGGATTCTCCAGAGGCGTTGCGGCCTCTTAATTTAAAAAACTAATCAAATGCATAAAAAAAAGCCCACTGCCCCGCCGCCTCTACAGCAATATCACGGCAAGGCGAAGCCGCCGGCGGCTCATGAAGGCTTCTTAAACTGTTTACTTAGAGTAATGCCCTGAAACTGGTAGGAAGAGCCGATCTTGGGGCCGTATGTCTTTTCCGGCACGTCCCTCATCCGCTCATAGGCGAGTTTGCAGAAGGTCTGCCCGTGGCTTATCATAAAGGGCACGTCATGGGCACGCACCTCAAGCACGGCCTTTGTGCCAAGTACCTCTCCGCTGCTTCCGTAACCGAAACCAGGGTCAAAAAACCCCGCGTAATGAGTGCGAAGCTCCCCGGAGCCTGCCTCATAGGCGGCCATCTCCGCGGCGTAACCCGTTGGTATACGGATTTTTTCCATGGACGAGAGTATGTAAAACTCCTCTGGCTCAAGTATGAGCGTAGAGTTTTTACTGGCCCTTACGGGCTCCCAGAAGTCGACGATATCATAATAATCTCTCTTTGTAAGGTCAACGACATGGCTGTTTTTTCTGGACCTGTAGCCGATAATACCACCCATGGCCTCGCCCGAGAGGTCTACGCTCATGAAGAGACCCTTTCCTATACTTACCCCCTTTACAAGCCCATCGCTCTCACCATCATATAAGATGCCCTCAGTCTCCTGCAGCTCCTGTAAATCAGCGTCATCAACAAGGCAGTCTCCGTCCATAAGGCGGAGCTGAACAAGGCTCAGACCCTGTTTTACGCCTATGGCAAATGAACGGGGCAGTATCTCCAGGTAAAGCCCTCCTTTATAACCCGCGGCAATATCATCAAAGCGGGGATTATTGTCGCTGAGTACTCGCGCGAAGACATCGAGCCTGCCTGTAGTACTCTTCGGGTTCGCCCTTCCCCTCACTCCTGCGGGGAGATCTAATTCTTCCATAAGGGGTATAAGATAAACGTGCCCCTTCTCAAGTATGCCTCCCTCGCTGATATCTATCTCATACATAACAAGGTCAGAGGCATCGCCGCCGCCGTCGCCGAGGCGTTCCAGGACCCCATGGGACTCGGGGAGAAAACTTGAGACAAGACGATAGGCCTTTGCTCCGAGGCGGAGATCAATGCTCGCGGGCTGAACCTGCTCTTCTGTAACGGGGTCAACTGAAGAGGCTACGGCGCGGCTCCGCAGCAGGGCCTTTAAGTCCTGATAGCTGAAGAGACCTTTATTTGTGTTATTTTCATGAGCCGACATAAGAACATACCCTCCACAAGGACTGGACCAATCAAAAGGCATAAGGGCCCGATAACAGCACCTTCGTCTACTTGAACATACGATATTATAGCAGTACAGACGCCGCGTCAAGGGCTATATGGCATGCCGGGAGCAAGAGAGAGGTAAAAAAAGAAGATGATTGCAGGAAAAAAATCTACAAAGACAGAAAGAGATAAAGAGATGAACGTAAAAAGGCGAAATCAACAAAAAAAAGAGGCCCCGTGGCCTCTTAAGTATATATGTAAAAAACCGCCTTGGAGATAATGTAAGAAAAAATTAGTTAGAGACCATGAAGGCCAGACCTGCCTTGGAGATACCGTAGACCTTTCTTGCCCATACGACACGAGCGTCTTTTTCCATATCAAGCTCTTTTATAAAGACCTTTACGGCATCGTCTTCTTCAAAGGGCAGATAACCCTTCATTCTTATGCCTACACCGCCCTGCGAGAGGTCCGTAACCTTTACGGGAACCTTCATCTCTCCCTTTGAGATATCGCAGGCCCTGTGCGTAAGATCGCGTGTTCTGCCTCTCCTGTCCTCATAGACCTTGCCAAAGGTATGCCCGCAGTATGGACAGGGCATCTTCTCCTCAGATGAGGCGCTGTAGAAGGGGTTCTGACACCGCGCGCATTCGAGTTTTTTCATTGGTTCAGGAGTCATGTATTAGCAAACCGCTGGATAAGAAGATTAATAAAGACTTAAAGACTTGAAGAAAACAAAACCTCAGATGAATTAAAATGATTATAGCAGATGGGGTATCTCATTGTCAAATTTATTTAGTTAAAAAAAAGGTTAAGAATAAATTAAAGGTTTAGGGTCTCGGCTTATAGTTATTATTAAGGCTATGGGGCCATGGCTCCGGCAAGACGCATCGGCGCAAAGCACTCAATTAACTTGACCTTTCAAGGGCTATCTGTTAAAGAGTATCGATGGGAAAAAAAGGTAAAAGATCAGCAGGGAAAGGCTTAAGGGGCTTTCATCTCTTCATAGTCCTTATCTTTGCCATAGCACTCTTTGCCGTATTCGGCGACAGAGGCCTTACTGATGTGCTGCGTATAAAGGGCGAGCGTGATCAGCTTTTAGAGACTAACTACGGCCTTAAGGCAAAAAATAAGGTCCTGGAGCGGAAAATCGCCCTTCTGAAGAAAGATAAGAGGTATATAGGCGAGATAGCCCGCGATGAACTGGGTATGATAGGCCGTGACGAGGTCATATACCGCTTCGAAGAGAGCAGATAACCGCGCCCCCATCTCGTTATATCAGGAAAACCATGAAAAAAAAATTAACTATCGCCGGCGTCCAGATGTCATCAAAAGGCACTCTTTCTGAGAACCTCAGTAAAGCCGGGGAACTTATAGATATTGCCGCCGAGAAGGGCGCTAAGATAATCACCCTGCCGCAGCTCTTTAATTGCCCGTGGTTTCCCGCCGGTGTAAATAAAGAGCACTTCTCACTTGCCGAGGCCGAGGACGGCCAGAGCATTACATCCATTAGAGAGAGAGCGGCCGAAAATAACGTTATCATCATAGCGAGCATATTCGAGAAAGAGGGCTCCGAGTACTTCAACACGGCATTTGTCTTAGGCGAGGAGGGCGAGATAATAGGCCGGTACCGCAAGGTCCATGTACCGGGCATACCGCTCTGGGAGGAGCGCAGCTACTTTAAGCCCGGCGACCTTGGTTTTCCCCTATTCAAGACACCCTATGCCACCATCGGGGTACAGTTATGCTGGGACATATTCTTCCCCGAGGGCTTTCGCATACTTGCCTTAAAGGGCGCCGAGGTGGTATTCGCGCCAACGGCCTCGGCCTTTTTGCACTCGGCAAAGAAGTGGGAACGGGCCATCTCGGCGGCGGCCCACGCCAACGGCATTTTTATCTTCAGGGCCAACAGGGTGGGCAAGGAGAGCGAGCAGGACTTTTATGGCAAGAGCTTCTGCGTACGTCCTGACGGCGAGTTTCTCGTAAAACCAAGCGGGGCCTCCGAGGGAATTATACTCTCGGAGCTGGAACTCAAGGATATATCAACTGCACGATCTTCATGGGTGTTTTTAAAGGACAGAAGGCCGGAATTATATAAGGAGATACTCTTAAAAGATGCATAATATCATAAAAAAATCAATTCAAACCGCCCTTAATGAGATGATAGAGGAGGGTTTTTTCACTGACCTTACCGAGGCGCCGGAACCTATCCTCTCTCAGCCGCGGACAAAGGGTTTCGGGGACCTCTCTACGAATATCTGCATGAAGCTCGGCAGGTCTCAGCGCAAAAACCCCGGAGATATCGCCCTTGTCTTATCAAAAAAGCTCGCAAGCTGCGATGTGCTGGAAAAAAGCGAGGTGGCGGCCCCGGGTTTTGTAAACTTCTTTATTAAAAAATCCTGCTGGGCAGAGCTCCTAAGTGAGATACTCGGTAAAGGAGCCGAGTACGGCAGGCTCACCCTTGGCGAGGGCGCAAAGGTACAGGTAGAGTTCGTAAGCGCCAACCCCACGGGCCCGCTGCACATAGGGCACGGCAGGGGCGCCGCCGTAGGCGACGCAATAAGCAGTATCCTCAAAAGAGCCGGGTATGACGTTACAAAAGAGTTTTACATAAACGACATGGGCCGTCAGATTGATGTCCTCGGGAGATCTGTGTACCTTCGGGCCTCAGAGCTCGAGGGCAAGGCCGTTGTGATGCCCGAAGACGCGTACCACGGGCACTATATAAAGGACGTAGCCGCCAAATTTATCGCTGAAAAGGGCGTTGCCTTTATGGATATGGCAGAAGAAGAGGCCGTTGATATTTTCAAGGAGTACGCATCAGAGGCTCTTCTCGGCGGTATTAGAGAAGACCTCAAGGACTTTAACGTAGAATTTGACGTCTGGTACAGCGAAAAAAGCCTCTACGAGAAAGACCTTGTGAAAAAGGCCATGGATGAGCTGAGAAAACGTGGTTTTATATACGAGCAGGAAGGAGCCGTCTGGTTCAGATCCACGGACTTTGGAGATGATAAGGACAGGGTCCTCATAAAGGCCGATGGAGCGAGGACGTACTTTGCCTCTGATATAGCCTATCACGGCGACAAGCTGGACCGCGGTTTTACACAGATAATAAACGTCTGGGGCGCAGACCATCACGGGTACGAGGCACGGGTACGCGCATTTATTGAGGCCATGGGCAGGGAGAAGGATGCCCTGAAAGTTGTATTTATCCAGCTTGTGGCCCTGCTTCGAGAGGGCGAGCCCGTGGCCATGGGCAAGAGAAGCGGAGAGTTTGTAACGCTCCGCCAGGTAATGGACGAGGTTGGCAGTGACGCGGCGCGGTTTTTCTTCTTAACAAGAAAGAGCGATGCTCACCTTGACTTTGACCTTGAGCTTGCCAAGAAACAGACCCCTGAGAACCCTGTATTCTACGTCCAGTACTGCTATGCCAGGATCCAGAGCATCTTCGGCTTCGCTAAAGAAAAGGGGTTCACAGCCCCGGATAAATTCAGTCCTGAAGCGCTTGAGTGCCTTAACCTGCCAGAGGAGATAGAGCTCATTAAACACCTTGCCAACTTCGAGTCTGTCATTGAAAAAAGCGCATCAGGCCTTGAGCCCCACAGGGTTACCTTCTACCTTATGGAGCTGGCCGGTCTATTCCACCCCTACTACAACAAGAACCGAGTGGTAACCGAGGACCGCGGCCTCACCGAGGCGCGCCTTCTGCTCCTAAAGGCCGCGGGGGGAGTGACGCGCATAGGCTTGAAGCTTCTCGGTATCTCGGCCCCCGAGAAGATGTAGATTAACCGCCAGCGGCGTAGTATAAGGCCGATCTTTTTTCTTTAAGAGGGCTTTATATTGACAGATAATAAAAACATATGTTAATCTTAAAAATTAAGGGCCCCAGAGAGAAATCATTTTGCAGGGGTCTCATCTAATGGCCAAAAGGCCTCGTCCGGGTACTAAAATTAATTCTATATAGGCTTCAGAATCATCATATATATTTACCGGCATTATCATGTAAAGGCTTTAAAGATCTTCTCTGGTGGGCGTGGCTCAACGGTTAGAGCACTGGACTGTGACTCCGGGGGTTGGGGGTTCGAATCCCCTCGCCCACCCCAGTTTTTATCATAAAAATCAATGGGTTATCCTTAGGGATGACCCTTTTTTTATATTGCCAAAGATATACTTTAGTGTTATACTTATTATATACATCCTGGGCTATTCTCAGAAAAAGAATTTCATACAAATCCGGCAGCTAAAGTCATATTAGCATGTCAAACTTTGCAAAAAGGGAGCCATACTTTGAGCACAACCCCCATGAAAAACAAAGAGCTTAAGCAGGAGAGCACGGCTTACGATGAAAAATCCATTAAAGTCCTGGGCGGACTTGAGGCCGTAAGAAAACGCCCCGCCATGTACATCGGCTCCACAGGATCCATGGGGCTTCATCACCTGGTATACGAGGTAGTTGACAACGCAATTGATGAGTCCCTCGCGGGGTTCTGCAAGAACGTTGACGTAGTCATACACGAGAATAACTCCGTCACCATAATAGACGACGGTCGCGGCATACCCGTAAAGATGCACCCCGAGAAAAATCGTCCTACCGTAGAGGTAGTCCTTACGGAGCTGCACGCGGGAGGAAAGTTCGAGAATAAGGCCTACAAGGTCTCAGGCGGCCTTCACGGCGTGGGCGTTACCGTAGTGAACTTTCTCTCCAGGACACTGGATGTGGAGATAAGGCGCGGCGGCAAGATATACACTCAGCACTACGAACACGGCAAAGCCACTACAAAGCTTACCGTTAGCGGCAAGACAAAGACAACGGGCACTACCATTACCTTTCTCCCTGACGACGAGATATTCGAGGCAACGGAGTTCAGCTTCGATACACTCAGCCACAGGCTGCGCGAGCTCGCCTTTCTAAACGCCGGTATCAATATAAATATTACCGATGAGCGGACAGGTAAGTCCCACCAGTTCCAGTACAAGGGCGGGATGAAGAGCTTTATCGAGCACCTCAACAAGGCACGTACCCCCATTCATCCCAAGGTCATATTCTTCTCAGGCGAGAAAGAGGGCGTAATAATAGACCTTGCCATGCAGTGGTCAGAGTCCTACAGCGAGAACCTCTTCTCATACGCAAACAACATCAATACCACAGAGGGGGGCACCCATGTCGTGGGGCTTAAATCCGCCCTGACGCGCACACTTAACAGCTACGGCTCTGGCCGCGGCCTCTTAAAAGAATCCCTTCAGGGCGACGATGTACGCGAGGGCCTTACGGCGGTCATAAGCGTAAAGCTGCCAAACCCCCAGTTTGAGGGTCAGACAAAGACCAAACTCGGCAACAGCGAGATAGAGGGCTACGTTAAGACCATTGTAAATGAGAAACTATCCACCTTTCTTGAAGAGAGCCCCGCGGTGGCAAAGCGCATCATTAAGAAGGCCCTTGACGGCGCGCGTGCAAGAGAAGCGGCAAGAAAGGCACGTGATATCATACGGAGAAAAGGGGCCCTGGAGTCCTCTACGCTCCCGGGAAAGCTCGCCGACTGTCAGGAGACCAACCCCCTTCTTAGCGAGCTATTCATAGTTGAGGGCGACTCTGCCGGCGGCTCGGCCAAGCAGGGACGCAACCGCCGCTTTCAGGCCATACTCCCCATAAAAGGCAAAATTCTCAACGTAGAGAAGGCCCGCTTTGACAAGGTGCTCTCCAACGAGGAGATTAAGACCATTATCACGGCCCTTGGCTGCGGCATAGGCACAGCGGATTTTAACGCCGAAAAACTCCGCTACCACAGAATTATAATAATGACAGACGCCGATGTTGACGGTTCTCACATACGCACCCTCCTGCTCACTTTTTTTTACCGTCAGATGAAGACCCTTGCCGAGAACGGCAACCTATACATTGCTCAGCCCCCGCTATTCAAGGTAAAAAAAGGGAGAAAAGAGCAGTATCTGAAGGACGAGGCCGCGCTGCAGAACTATATCTTCGAGTCTGCCAGAAAGGGCATCACGGTATCGGCAAAGGGCAGAAAGAGCACGCTTCAGGGTGATACCCTTATCAATCTCCTGAGGCGGGGCACTGCTTTCGGCGGCATTTTAGACCGTATGGAGCAGAGGGGCAAAGACCGCGCTCTCATGAGTCTCCTTGCCTTTGACGAGGCCCTCTCAGAAGAGGCCTTTTCCGGCGAATCATCGCTGCACGCCCTTACGGCGGGGATTGAAAAAAGATTCCTCTCTGCATGTGCAGAGGTTAAGGCCGCCGGAGGCGACAAGACAGAGGAAGCCGCCTCCATTAAATGCACCGTAGTGCCGGCAGAGAACGTGGCAGACAGCTTCTCAGTAAAATGCGCCATCAGGCGCGGAGGCCTTACAAAAGAGACCGTTATTGATCTGCCGCTGCTGGTATCGCAGGAATTCAAGGAGTTAAGACGCCTCGCAAAGGCCATTGAGGCGGCAGGCGGGCCTCCCTTTACCATCAGCGGCGAGGGGCTCGAGAGCACAGCCTCGTCCTTTACGGAACTAACGGAAATAATCATGGAGTACGGCAAGAAAGGCCTCTCCATACAGAGATACAAGGGTCTTGGCGAGATGAACCCCGATCAGCTCTGGGAGACTACCATGGACCCCGAAAAAAGAATCCTGCTTCGCGTAAAGATAGAAGACGACGTTGAGGCCGATACCATCTTCACACGCCTAATGGGCGACAGCGTAGAGCCGAGGCGGGCTTTTATACAAAAACACGCCCTTGATACAACTAATCTCGATATATAACCCGGGCCATGTAACATATAATCCTATCCCTGTAATACTTAAGGGTATAAGACATCATGGATGAGTTTATATTCCCAAATATTAAAGATGAGGAGCAAAAAAGAATGACTGTAGATATGAGCAGACGTGTCGGACTGTACGTAGACCTTGCAAATATAACGCGCAACGGAGGATACGGTATGCGCTTTGATATACTCCGTGACTTCTGCTGCCGCGCGCAAGGCGAGCCCGTAAGGCTTAACGCCTATGTAGTGTATGACGCGGAACGCGCAAAGACCGACCTTGATTACAAGCAGCGTACCTTCAACTTTCACTCAACGCTCCGTGACTACGGCTACAAGGTCATTGAGAAGGTAGTGGCCTGGTACGTAGATGAGGCTGGCAACCGTTTCGGCAAGGCCAACGCCGACCTTGATATGGCTGTTGACGCCCTTCTGCAGTCCGAGAAACTCGATAAGGTCATCATGGCCACAGGTGACGGTGACTTTATTCAGGTGGTACGGGCCCTGCAGAACAAAGGATGCAGGGTAGAGGCCGTGGCCTTTCATAACGTCTCATCAAACCTTAAACGCGAGGTAGACCTCTTCATGTCCGGTTACCTCATGCCAAATCTCCTGCCCGTTGAGGGGGGCGACCCTAAAAAACACTGGGGTGAAGAAGGCTCCCGCGTCAGAGGCATATGCTACACCTTTAACCACAGCAAAAACTTCGGCTTTCTGCGCTATCTCGACCACATCGGGCCGGGGCTCTGGATAACAGACACAAGACGGGGCGACTCGCCCTATGCCACGGCCTTTGCACACGAATCCGCCTTCAACCAATCCATTGAAATCGGCAAGATGCCGAGCCGTGACATCATCTTCGAGTTTGACATCTCAAAGGGCGAAAAAGGCATGCAGGCCACAAACATCACCCAGATATACCCCTGAGACAGGGGCGTAAGAGAGGTGTGAAGGGTTACAGTGGCAGGCAGAGAGCTTTATAAGATGACGTAGTCTCACACATCTAATACAGCACCCCCCCCCGAGCCTTCAAAAAAAAATATGCCGGTAATGTACGATGGGCTACTGCCATGGTACGCTTGGAAAGAAGTTTTTAACGAGTGAGGTGTTCTCATGTCATACAGAAGGTTCTGTGATTGTTCCGTATCTGAAAAACTGCTTTACACATCCTTTATAACTCTTCTCGGTGTGGGGTATTTCTTCGCCATGCTCCTTATCTTCATGGATACCTCTTATGAGGACGGAGTAAAGGGGCTCTCAGTAGAGGATATTAACATTAAATACCGCGGCAACCGCTCGGGGACCCGCCTCGAGCAGGCCCTTATAGGCCAGATGAAGTCCTACCGCACAAATAAAGAGTCCAGTACCATAATATCATGGATACACGCCGGGGCCCCTGAGGCAGAGTTCGATAAGACGATAAAACCCATCCTTACAAAAAAATGCCTTACCTGCCACAACCCGGCCCTTGGCATGAATACTCCGGACCTCAGTACCTTTGAAGCCGTTACAGCCCTTGGAACAATAGACACGGGTGCCCCCATAGCCACTCTTGTAAGGGTCTCGCATATTCATCTTTTCGGCATGGCCATAATGTTCTATCTTCTTGGGAGGATTTTCGTACTATCTGAGATGGCCGTCTGGCTAAAACGCACCATTGTAATTATTCCTTTTGCCGCTATACTTCTTGATATAGGCTCGTGGTGGTTCACAAAGTTCACTTCTCCTGTCTTTGCCTATACCGTAATGGCAGGCGGCGCGGCATTCGGTCTTACCTTTGTAGTACAATCCCTTGTATCCTTTTACCAGATGTGGTTTTATAAGGGGGCTTTTACAAATAAATATATAGGCAGCGGCGGTGAATACAGCAGACGCCAGCAGGAGTAGCGTTACATAAGGAAAACAATAACTCTGGTGAAAAAGTACTTACCCCCGGCCCATAAAGAGGGCCGTTAAATATATACATAAAAAACACTAAACATAATAACAATCAGGAGCAAATCATGATAAGTAGCAGAATCAAGGCAGGCAGAAGTGTTATATCCTATGCGGGTATTCTACTTTGCATAATCATCTTTTCGGCCGCTGCGGCCATTGCCGGCGGCCCCGTTGACGTAAGTGTGGATATTAGCCCGGAACTAAAGACCGGGACTCAACCGGACCAGGTGGTATTTATCTTCGCTAAAGCGGTGCGCGGCCCCAAAGCCCCCCTTGCCGCCGTAAAGGTTCGCGTATCTGACCTGCCTGTTACGGTGCGCCTTGACGACTCCAAGGCCCTCATGCCCATGCTCAGAATCTCCAACTTTGACGAGGTAGTTCTCTCGGCAAGGATATCAAAGAGCGGCGGAGCCATGAAGCAGAGCGGAGACCTCGAGGGCCAAAGCCCCCCGGTAAAGACCGATGGAGCAGGTAAACCCGTTGAGCTCACCATAGACCACATCGTTAAATAAGGGCAGGGGCAAGAAGGGGTGCTCGTACAGGTTAATGCTCCGCGAGACTTAGTGGAGTTAAGACCTATCTCTCGAGGTCCCATGTAATCTTTATACCGGAGTGCGGTTATGGAGGTATGCGACGGTTATGGGCCTCTGTATCGGCTCTGTTATATGGGAATCAAAAGTGAAGCCTCTTGCATTCTAAACTCCTCATGCCTTTGCGCGCCCCGCGCGCTCCATTTCAGAGTCATAAAGAGGGGCCAAACGCTCCCAGCCATATCGGCTTACCTGGTCCTTTAATGAGGTCTTTCGTATCTCCTCTATATTATCCAGGGCCCAGGAAAGGCCATTCATGAGGCCCTTAAAATCATCATAAAAACACATATCCACCGCCTCTCCGCCCTCACCTCCCCCATTACCTCCATTATCCGGGAGGTGCTCAGGGTATGCAAGAGCCCGCGGCAGTAAGGGGAAACACCCGCAGTATATGGCCTCAACCACGGAACAGCCGAAAAAATCGTGGCTTGATGTAACGGGCAGTATATCCGCCCTCTTTAGCCAGGCGGCGTAATCTGAAAAATCCTCTACAAAACCAGAGTGAACAACCCTCTCGCCGAGACGCTCAATAGCCTCATGAAATACCGCTGAACTTTTCCTGAAACTCTCTCCCATGATGGCCACCTCGAACTCGCAGCCACGCTCCATCAGGAGATAAAGGGCACGGAAAAACTCCTCGGGGTTCTTGTCGTGCTCCCATCTGTGGTTCCAGAGTATTAAGGGGGGTCTATCAGGAGACTCTGAAAAGACCGGCGCCTCGGCAGCGGCAGAATCAAGGGCCTTAAAATCCATTCCCACATAAAGCACAGTAGATTTTTTTCTTATGATATCAATATAAAGAGCGGATTCAAACTCAGGAGATCTCTCAAGATACCCCTGTAAACCCTCTAAAAAAGAGCCCCGGTGATAGGCGGAGTTAAAAAAAACCCTGTCGGCGGCAAGGGCGGAGACAAAATTGATAAAACCATAGTGGCCGTCCCTGCCTCTTCTGCGCTCCCTGTCATCAGGGTGCCAGGGGTAGGTGAACTGATTCTCGTGAAAATAAATAGCCGTTGGAATACCATGGGACAGAGGACCTGTAAGGGCGAGAAATGTAGAGAGATCAAGCATATCGGTGGCGAGGATAAGATCAGGCCGGACCCCCTCGGCGAGAAAACGGGCCGCAAGTGTTACGGCCCCGCCGTGCATGCGCCACTTCCAGTAACGCCCAGGCAGAGAGAGTATCTCTACGTCATGGCGGCTGTTCTTTTTATAACCCTCCGCCCAGAGAGCATGTGACCCTGTGTAATAGGGCTCAACGATAAGTATCTTCAACCGGCCCTTTTATTAGTCCCAGCATACTAAAAAACAACCCCCTCCCCTGCCTACACCATATTTATCCCTCCTGCAAACCCCCACTTGCCCCCACATACACCCCCATCAACCACTGCCGGGCAGATCCATGCGCACGACAAATTTTTCCATAATCCAGCCATATCTGCCCTTTGAGAGCTCAACATAAAGCCACTCAGCGTCTCTACCCCTTACCTTCAAGGTAGTGTTCTGCTTTACCTGATCCATTATGGGGTTGGACAACGAGGGGCCTGTCCTCACGTTAAGCAAAGGCGCTACCACTGAGACTCTGCCTGAATCCGACTCCGCGGGAGCTGCCACGGCCGGAGGCGTAAGGAGCACGATTGAGTTCATCGGCGGCTCCACGACCATGTACCCCTGCGGCACCCTGCGGTAAAATATATTTCCATAGTAATAGTAGTAACGTCCGCCGACCCATACCGTCTCGAAACCCACGCCGGGGTTCACAACTATAGTCCCTATTGGAGGGCCGACGACAACGTAGCCGTTTGGACGCCTGTAATAATAGGCCCCGTCATCGTAGTAATACGACCTGCCCCGCACTATTACATGGGTATTTCTGTTGGGAAGGGTGTCTACGTATTTACCGGGATAGTACCTCGGACTCGTTACAATTACCCTGTTGTGTCTTCCTGACCTGTAAGGGTATGGGCTAGACCTGTGCCTGCCTGATCTGTGCCTATCAAACCCGAACCCCTCAGAGTGATGCCTCTCACTGCCGCCTCTGCGGGCAAAGGCATACTCCGTGGTAAATACAAAAGAAACCGTGAGAAGAAGGGTGAGAAGAATAGTCAAGGAGCGAAAAGATAATCCCGGCTTAATAACCATGGAGAGATCCTCCTTTTCTGATGTTTTTTGTAACTTATAAATAAGGCTCCCCAATCAGACGATGTTTTTACAACCAACTCTATTAATCATTACATCTTTTCATTAAAATCGCAAGGTAGAGGGCTCGGAGCCGGTATGATAAAGAGGGCCTCATACTGCCAGGAAGGAAGCGTGAAAAATATTCATTATAAAGGGAGAGAGTAATAACTCTTCTTAACCTTAAAACCCGCATGCAGAGAGGCAGTAGGATGCCCTTCTTAAAAGCCCCCCTCAAACGCGCTACTTTTCCACGATATCGGCCTTCGTGCTCTCTATAAAGGCGATGACCTCACCGCGCTCGGTATGGGGCAGGCTGAACTCATCAAGTGTGGCGTTAAGGTGGCCCATAAAGGCCTCCCAGTCCTCCTCAGTAATACCCATGCCTTTATGAGATGTTGCCATATCGCGGCCCCTGTAATGGAGTGGGCCTCCTGCGCTTGAACACAGAAAATCTATGAGGAGCTGTTTCTCCACTTCAAGACCGTCTGTACCCCTGTTCTGCCAGAATCTGGCAAGTTTTTCATCTGACATAAGGCGTGGCAGCAGATTGTTTGCCACCGCTGAAATAGCGTCATAACCGCCAAGACGTTCATATAGAGTAGTCTCTGACATAAGCATCTCCAAAATTTAAGAGTTAGCGGCGCACCGAACGCCCCTTATTACGAAGCTATGTACTTTAACCGTAGGATATCGAAATATCAACTGAAAAGCAATAGCGAAGTATAGGATGACGCCACACTCAGGGCTTGAGACTGCCCGGTCTCAGTTAAGACGTCTTAACATACAAAGGGCTCAAGGCCCGGGTGTAGTCCATATAACCTCGCCGCCGGGAAGGGTAAAAGTCTCATTGGCATTTGTTGAGACCGGCAGGCCGCCAACCCATTTCATCCGACGCACATTAATCTGCTTAAGATCATTCTCCTCAGCTTCGACCTCTATATACGTAGGCGCTATAACGGGGGACTGGTCTGAGCCAATCCATGTCCCGCTATTTGCGTAGACCGGCAGATTAAGGGCATCTTCCACCGCATACCCCGAAGGCGCTAAGACCTTCACAAGGGCGTCGTGCGTATGACCGCATATCACAAGACCAACATCGGGAAAGTTGCCGGCGTCTCTGTGGTTTTCCGCAAGGGTCCGCACATCAGGCTCAAGGTCTTCTATTCTCGCAGAGACGGGACTCCCGGCAAAGACCGCTCTTACCTCATCGGCTGTAACAGAGGTCCCGCCCGGCATTATAAAGGTTGTATTCTTGGGCAGCCCCGCTTTTTTCAATATAGCGTTAAAGATGGCAAGGGCAAGAGACTCATTGTCTATCGCGGCAGTGACCACACCTTTGATAATCTCAAAAATCGGCTTTTTATCGCTATCGGTCAGGGCTTTTTGTGTTGCCACTATGCGTGAGATAAAATAGCCGAGAGGGTATCTGCGGTAATCACCTGTATCAAGAGCGGGCCTCTTGTTAAAAGGATCAAACTCATGCCCATGAAGAGCGTATACACCTTTATTCAGATAGAACTCAGGATAAAACTTCAGATTTGCCGAGGGAGTAAAGAACGTCTCCAGCTCGGCTTTTTTCAGGTACATATCATGGTTGCCTTCCAAGAAAACAAGAGAGACACCGCGCGCCAACAATGCATTAAACGAGGCTACGACCAGCGGATGAGCAGAGAGGATATCATTAACAGAAGGGGGCGCCTCATCATGGGGGCAGATCCATGTATCTAAAAAGTCCCCGTTAATTACCAGCTCATCAAGAGTGCTTTCGTGGGCATGGAGGTACTGTAAGAAACTTAGAAGGATATTACCCTCTGTATCGCTTAGCCAATCATAGGGAAATCTCGAAGTTGCAGGGGACCTAAGTGCGCCGAGATGAATGTCGCTGATAAAGATTCGTTTTCTCAATCGTGTACCCTCCTCATGAGCGATATCAGGATTGATTACGGCACTATGACGTGCTTAATTCTGTTCACGATAAAAATCTTTTAAGGAGCCAAATCTCCTGTAAAGAGGGCTACGCTGCATATAAACGGTGCCTATTTAGAGAGCCGGGATAACCCCGGAAGATAACTTTTAAGTTGATACTTATGATTTTTGCAGATTAATCTATTGAAGTCAAGGCTGAGGGGGGAGGCCAAGATAGCCTTGTTGGAGATAAAAAACAGGCAAGTATAAGGGGAAACACCCTACGGCAAATACAACAAAAAAGGCCGCAACAACCTGAATTAGTTAACAAACTCAAGCAATTACGGCCTCTGTTAATATGGCGTCCCCAGGGGGAGTCGAACCCCCGTCGCCGCCGTGAAAGGGCGGTGTCCTTGGCCTCTAGACGATGGGGACTGAGACTGATACTGCAAAAAAATGGTGAGCCGCCGGGGGCTCGAACCCCGGACCACCTGCTTAAAAGGCAGATGCTCTACCAGCTGAGCTAGCGGCTCTCTGATGAATAAGGTAAAAAACCTTAATTTTTACATATAACACAGCTATTCTTAACTTGTCAAAACTTTTTATATGCACCCATGCGCGGACCTTGTGGCGGCTCACATCCTGCTTCATTGGTTATGCAAAAAACCACACCGCCGCCAACCCCCTACCAGCGAAGCGTCCTCTCAAGAAAGAGAAAAAGAGAAAAAGCATCTTAACTAAATGGCAAACCTGTCTTATCTTTCGAGCAGGAAGGCAAGACCGAAAGTTATATCGAGAAAAAAAGTTGGCCGGGATATTTTCTCAGGCCAACTTTAATGCAGCGCCTGCCCCATTGCTGGCTATTGATTAAGATCCAGCTCCAGAAGCCGCCACGAGTTATGCCCGGCAGGCGAGATGGGCGGAGAAGCCGTTATGTTTAGGTTGAGGTGGCCCTCCTCAACTACAAAGGGAAGGACAGGGGATGTGAATGCCCACAAAGGCATTAAAAATATAGCCCCCACAGGCGCCGCCATCGGTACGCCACGAGTGAGATGCGTCACCTCTTAGGCTTTGCCGGCAAGGCAAAGCCTAAGAGGACCGAAGAACTCGCCGTAGCCGGGAAAGTGGCTCCATTCGGAAGGGGTCACGTTCTCCCAGTATTGAAAGCACTGCTGTACTGCCGTGGTGTTCGTGGCCGTGACCTGATAACCGGGTACTGAGCCATGTGCCACGGTTGTGGCATCAGGGAGAATGGTAACAGTGACAACAGGCAATGGAGGCGGCGGAATTATGGTTCCTATCTTGGCGACAAAGGCATCACCCCCCCCCGAGGTAGCCTGCAGGGGTTCACGGTGGGAAAGTCCGTGGATAGGGTAAACCCTGTTACATAGGCCGCGCCTGTATTGTCAACGGTTATGCCATTACCGGTCTCACCACCACTGCCTCCGCTGAGGTAGATGGAGTATACAAGGGCCGTCTCCGAGGGATTTATCTTGGTTATGAAGATTTCGAAATTACCCGCAGGCGCCCCCCTTGGTTGATGGTTCGCCCAATTACGCCATTACCTATGCCTCTTAGCAAATAACACCTTCACCCCACCCTCGAAGCAAGGCCTCTGAAAGGACTAAATCACGCAAGGCAGACACTATAGTATGTACGATGTTATAAAGCATGCCACAAGATGCCCCATTGTTAACCCTTCACCCAAAAAAAAGTGGCTTAAGACCATTACAGCCGGCCCTGCGCCCTAAAAAACGTTGACATGGCTTTTTTAATTTAATAGCATATATAAGTAGCTATTTTATTTAAGGAGTTTTTATTTTATAATGAAGATAGCCCTATTCGGAGGCACCTTCAACCCCGTGCATTACGGCCACCTGAGGCTCGCCGAAGAGGTGCGCGAGGGCCTCGATTTTGAAAAGGTCATATTTGTTCCCGCGGCCGTGCCTCCGCATAAAGGCGGCGCCGAGACACTCCCGGCAGAAAAACGCCTTCAGATGACAGAACTTGCCCTCCAGGGCAACCCTTACTTTGAAGTATCCGATGCCGAGATACACCGCGGAGGCCCCTCCTATACCATTGATACCTTAAGGGAGTTCAGAGGCGATGGCAAAGGCGGAGCTGAGGCGGATTCGTTAAGCCTTATCATCGGCGCTGACTCCTTTAACGATATAACCACATGGTGCGAGTACGAAGATATACTAAAGCTCGCAAGCCTCGTAGTAGTGGAAAGGCCCCATACGCCTGTGAAAAAAATCGGCGAGGTTCTTCCCGAGACCATGGCAAAGATGTACAGCTATGACCGTGAGAGCGAGACCTACAGAGGCCCCTCCGGCACGTCCATTACGTATCTGACCACTACGCTTTTGGCCATATCCTCCTCTGAAATAAGAGAGCGAGTTACTGAAGGGTTATCCATCAGGTATCTCTTGTGCCCCGAGGTGGCGGAGTATATAATAGATAATAAACTTTACGGCAAATCTTAATATCAATGTTAATGAGAGGGTAAGACACTGTATCCAAAGGCAAAGGTTCTCACCGCGGCGCGCCTCGCCGCGCAAAAACAGGCGGAAAATCCCGTTGTACTAATGCTTAAGAAAATATCATCAGTCTGTGATTATATTCTTATCTGCGGAGCAAGCTCTGAGAGACAGGTTCATGCCATCGCCCTTAATATAGAAGAGGGCCTTAAGGCCAGAGGTGAACGCCCCCTGGGTACAGAGGGTATAAAACAGGGCCGCTGGGCACTGCTGGACTACGGCGATATCATAGTCCATGTCTTTATCGATTCGCTTCGAAGCTATTATGATATCGAAGGTCTCTGGGCCGATGCCGAGGTAGTTGAGCTAAAACCTGCAAAAACAAAGGCCTTAAAGAAGGCCTGAGATTAAAAACTTTCGACTCTCATGAAATCAGGCAAATCTCGGATAAATAGAACGGTATCTCACGTCAGCATAATCATCCCGCCACGGCCATGAAGATAAGCTTTGTCATGGTGGGCAGCCTTAAAAAAAGTTACCTTAGAGAGGGTTTTGCCGAGTACGTAAAGAGGCTTGGCCATTACTGCGCTGTAGAAGTAGTGGAGATAAAAGACAGTCTCTTCAGGAAAAAAGGCTCCCATGAACGCGGGCTTGCTGAAGAGGCCGTGAGGATAGAGAAACGGCTCGCAGGCAGCGGCGCCATGAGGGTTGTGCTTACGGAGAAAAAAGAGGGTAAGACCTTTACCTCACGGACCTTTTCCGCATTTATAGACAAGTCTCAAACTGAGGGCCGTGATATTGCTTTTATAATAGGCGGCCCCTACGGCCTTCAAGGGGACCTTATCAGAAAGAGCGAGATGGCGCTCTCGCTCTCGGCCATGACACTTCCCCACGAGCTGGCTGCCCTTACCCTTGCCGAGCAGGTTTACAGGGCCTTTACCATATTAAGGGGCGAGCCCTACTCACATTAAAGAAAGCCGGCGCTAAGCAAGAGAGCTAACTGCCTTGACTAAAGATACAGAGCGGCGCCCTCACCTACGTTAAAAAAAAAGAGACACTTAAGGAATCAGAGGCTGAAGGCCGAAAAATCCATTAAGAACAGAGAATAAAAAACATGAACGTTAAATTTATATTTTTTCTTGCCATAATAGCCCTCTCGAGTTTTTTTTATCTCTATGTTGAGAACCCCGGTGACGTCACCGTGGTCATCACCGCTACCCACAACTACACGCTCCCACTTGTACTGGTACTATTTCTGAGCTTTCTCGTAGGTGTATGCATGATGGGGCTGGACTCCGTCATATCCGATACAATGCGCTCTCTTAAGGCCAAGAAGGCACGAAAGACGGCCAGGGCCGTAGAAGAAGCTAAAGAGACCTACCGCAAGGGTCTCGAAGAGATGGCCCGCGAAGACTTCAAGGGCGCGCGCGAGCATATAGAGAAGGCGCTGCTCTGCCTGCCCGGGGACCTCTCAATGACGCTGGCCCTGTCCGAGACATTTATGCGTGAAGGCAACGCGGCCGAGGCCGTTGAGGCTCTGGAGACGGAATTATTTCATAACCCCACATCAGTAGTAATACTCACTGCCCTCGGCAAGGCCGCGAGAAGTGCAGGCGAGAACGAGCGTGCGGCCCGGGCCTTTGAGGAGATACTTAAGATTGAAAAAGGCAATCACTACGCCATTAAAGAGCTCCGAGATATAAATATTAACGAGGGCCTCTGGGCCGAGGCTGCGGCCCTTGAAGAGCAGCTTGTCGAAGGTCATAAGAAAGGCTGGTTCCGCAGCTCCCCTACTGATTACGGCAAACTGCCGGGACTGCTCTATGAGCAGGCCTCTCTCTCTTTTGATGCCGGGGATACGGACAAGGCCGAAGAGGTTCTTAAAGAGGCCCTTAAAAAAGACGAGACCTTTATCCCGGCCCAGGTCCTCCTTGGTGATATCTACTCAAAAAAATACGGCGCCTACGAAGGCCTTGTTGTCTGGGAGAAGGCATACAAAAGATCGCCCGGCAACGCCGTGCTCCTGCTGCGGATAGAGGACTACCAGATAGCCCAATCAGCTCCCGAGAAGATGATGGAGCTCTATAACAGAGAGCTGGAAGCCAGACCTGATGACATAAACCTCCTAATACTTCGCGCGAGATTTTATCTCCGTGTAGAGATAATCGAGAAGGCAGTAGATGAGCTCGAAGGGCTTCAGGTGCGCGGCAAAGATAATTATTACTCAAAGCTTCTGCTCGCTACCGCCTACTCCAGACAGGGCCGTGAGGTCCAGGCGGCGGACTTATTGGCTAAAGCCATCAACCTTGATACACGTCATACCTCTCCGTCCTTTACCTGCTCCCGATGCTCTACCAGTTTCGGTCAGTGGCACGGAAGATGCTCCTTCTGCGGACAATGGAATACGCTGCACATGAACCCCGAGGCGCGATAAGCTCCAGATAGAGATGCCTTAAAAAAAGGGACAAAGAGGTAAACTTGAAAAAACTCTGCCTTATGATACTTGACGGCTGGGGCATTAACGAGCGCATGGAAGGCAACGCCATCCGCATCGCCTCTACGCCGAATCTCGACTCCTACTACAAGACCTACCCCTGGACAGAGCTTGCCACATCAGGGCCTGCCGTAGGGCTTCCAGAAGGGCAGATGGGCAACTCCGAGGTTGGACATATCACCATGGGTTCGGGCCGCGTAGTGGACCAGGAGCTTACACGGATATCCAAGACAATCAAAGACGGCACCCTTGCCAAGAACCCCGTACTGATAGAGCTTCTTGATAAGACGCTCCGCGCAAAGGGCGCCCTTCACCTCACGGGGCTGCTCTCAGACGGAGGCGTTCACAGCCACATAGAACACCTCTACGCACTCATTGATATAGCCGCCGCACATGGGATAAAAGACATCCGCGTTCACGCCAAGCTTGACGGAAGGGATACCCCTCCGCAGAGCGGCCTGGGTTTCGTAAGAGACCTTGCGGCGCGCATGGAAAAAAAAGGCATCGGCAAGATAGCCACCATCTCGGGACGTTTCTACGCCATGGACAGGGACAAGCGCTGGGATAGAGCGGAAAAAGCCTATGAGGTCATGGTATCGGGCAGGGGCGAGAAGGCAGCAGATGCGGTCCATGCCGTAGAGGCCTCCTACGCCGCCGGCCTTACTGATGAGTTCATGCTGCCCACTGTAATCGGCGACGGCTTCCGTCCTGTGAGTGATGGCGACAGTCTGCTCTTTTTCAACTTCAGGGCCGACAGATCAAGACAGATGGTCACTGCCTTCACGGATAAAAAATTTACCGGTTTCACAAGGTCACATCTTCCGTCTCTATCGGCGATTGCCACCATGACCCTTTACGATAAGCGTCTCACTGTGCCCGTACTCTTTCGTCCCGAGGATCTTAAAAACATCCTCGGCGAGGTGCTCTCCTACGAGGGTGTAAAGCAGTTTCGCGTTAGCGAGACTGAAAAGTACGCCCATATTACCTTTTTCTTTAACGGCGGGATAGAAGAGCCCTTTCAAGGCGAGGACCGCCTTGTCATACCGTCTATAAAAGACGCCGCCACCTATGACCTTGTGCCTCACATGAGGGCGCTGGAGATAGCCCTTGCCGCCACGGATAAGATTACAGAGGGCAAACACTCTTTTATACTCTTAAATATCGCAAACGGCGATATGGTGGGACACACCGGAAACCTTGAGGCCGCGGTAAAGGCCTGCGAGGCCGTGGACAGGGCCGTGGGAAGGATAACCGAGAGGGCCATTCATAAAGGCTGGACAGTCATTATAACCGCGGACCACGGCAACGTAGAGCAGATGATAGACGAGCATACGGGCTCTCCCTTTACCGCCCATATGTCAAGCAAGGTTCCTTTTATCATACTTGATAAAGAGCACCGGGGGCTAAAACTTCGAGAAGGCGGCGGATTAAAAGACGTGGCCCCCACTGTGCTAAAGCTCATGGGGATAAAGGTTCCCGCCGAGATGACAGGCAAGGCGCTCTTTTAAAGACCTGCGGCCTGAGTAAAGAACGGAGCAATTTTCAAGAGAGTTGCAGGAGTTGTTGTAATATAAAAGGCTTGCATATCACTTAAGGCAGTCTTCAGAGGCGTGAAAAGTACAGGCAGCCCATGACCTATGATAGTGAGACTTCTTCAGGTTATCTTCAGTGTCCGCTCTGCGATGCCGAGGTGCCCATCTCCGAAGACGAGAAGGCGGGTGACCAGATATACTGCGCCTTTTGCCAGTGCCCGTTAAGGGTAAGAGAGCAAAAAGAAGAGAAGTACCTGGAAGAGGATTTTTAAAGGTAAGACGAGACGCAAAGCGCAGACTCACCGCAATAAGCCTCACCCCCGCCCGTCACGTTGGTTTTCTTTTTTCCAAAGTTTATGCGGGGGACCTATCGTAGTTTATTGAAATTAATGGGTAGCCCCATATTGGTTTTCTTTATCTTGGTTTTCTTTTTTCCAAAGTTTATGCGGGGGACCCATCGTAGTTCATTGAAATTAATGGGTAGCCCCATATTGGTTTTCTTTATCTTACTTTCTTTTTTCCAAAAGAAAGTAAGGGAGGGAATTATCTTTCCATGCCCATGGGTTCCGGTCCCATCTGTTGCAATCCTTGTGCTTTACCGAGGTAGAGTGCGCTATTTATAAAACCTATATGCGTAAAGGCCTGAGGGAAGTTTCCAAGAAAGTCTCCTGTCTCCGCGTCTATTTCTTCGGAGAAGAGTCCGAGATGATTTGATAGTCCCATGAGTTTTTCAAACATCTCCCGCGCCTCGTCTACCCTTCCCGAGAGCGTAAGGCAGTCAACGAGCCAGAATGAGCAGAGTAAAAAGGCGCCCTCGCCGCCGGAGAGCCCGTCGTCGCCTTTGTAGCGATGGACAAAGACCCCATTGCCGAGTCCCTTTATTGTAGCCTCGATGGTAGATTGCACGCGTGGGTCCGTAAAGGGCAGAAAACCCACAAGCGGGATTAAGAGGTTAGATGCGTCAAGGTCTTCACTGCCAAAACTCTGCACAAAGGCCCCTGTTTTCTCGCTGTAGCCCTCAGCGAGGACTCTTTCTTTAATGGCATCGGCCTCGGCTCTCCACCGTGCCTTGTCTTCGGTATGCCCGAGGCAATCACAGAGTTTCACCGCCCTGTCAAGGGCCACCCAGCACATGACCTTTGAGTATACAAAGTGTCTGGTCCCGCCTCTTATCTCCCAGATGCCCGCGTCTTTATTTTGCCACGCTGTGGCCACGTAATCGGCAAGGGAGCGAATAAAAGGCCACTGCCCGCTCTCTAATAGACCCCCGTAACGCGTGAGCTGGTATACCGCGTCAAGGACCTCTCCGTAGACGTCAAGCTGGCGCTGCCCCACGGCCTCGTTGCCTATGCGCACAGGACGTGAGCCTTTGTATCCGTCAAGATGAAGGAGTTCCAACTCGTTAAGCTCTCTTTCGCCGTGAAGCCCGTACATAACTTGAATCTCCGAGGGGTCTTTATGTCTTGAGACGACCCCCTGAAACCAGCTTAGAAAGGACATGGCCTCTTTGGTGTGACCCAGAGTGTTAAGAGCCTGCACAGTAAAAGTGGCGTCGCGGAGCCAGGCGAAGCGGTAGTCCCAGTTCCGCTCGCCGCCTATGGCCTCAGGCAGCGAAGCCGTTGCCGCGGCGGCTACAGAACCCGTGTGGCTGTGCGTAAGGAGTTTTAGTGTAATGGCCGAGCGCACCACCATATTGTGCCATGGCCCTCCGTATACGCATGGCGCCTCGCCGCATTTATGGGCCCAGTTACGCCAGGCCTGCAGAGTTGAGTCATGGACAGTATCCACACCTACGGCCCTCTCAAACTCCTCGTTAAAGGCAAGCAAAAAGACAAGTCCCTCACCCTCCCTCACCACCACTGATGCAGCGGCCTCGCCATGAGCAACTGTAAAGGGAACCACAGTTGAGAGCGTAATAAAATCTTTATTCCCACTGGCCCGTACCCCATTGGTGCCAACTTCAATGCTCGTATCTTCCCGGCCAAAATCAAGACGCGGCCTGAAGAGGACATTCATCTCCACCTCACCCCTGAGCCCCGCAATGACCCTGTATATAACGGGAGACTCAAAGCCTTCACCGTCTCCGGAGGGGGTGGATAGGGGCATAAAGTCCCGTAGAAGGACCTCGCCTGAGTCTGTAGTAAATGTAGTATCAAGGACGGCGGTGTGTTTTTCATAACTCTGTACGGAGCCGTACTTCTCGGCAGGGGCTATCTGAAAGAGCCCGCCCTTGTTATCGTCGAGTATGGCGAAGAAGAACGCCGGAGAGTCGAGGTGGGGCAGGCATGCCCAGTCAATGGAGCCGTCAATGCCTACGATGGCGCTGGAGCCGAGGTTGCCTATGATGCCGTAGTCGTTAATCCTCTTATACATAAGCCCATCCTCCCTGTCAGATACCTTGGTAGAAGGTGTGAAGACCATGCCTTTATCTATCTATTACCCACAGCTTAAGTCTATCATTGCTTTTTCCGGAGTCAAGGTCTACAGCCGGGCAGCCTTTACTGCGGCCCTCAGATGTCTTCTTGACCCGCTCCCGCCGGTTATGTTAGCCTGTTTGCATGAAAATTCTAATAACAGGAGGAGCCGGTTTCATAGGCTCGCACCTTACCGATAGACTTCTCGAAAATGGCGATAGCGTAGTTGTAATTGATAACTTCAACGACTTCTACGACCCGGCCGTTAAGAGGCGAAATATCGCCGCTGCCATGGATAACCCCGCCTTCAGGCTCTATGAGCTTGATATACGCGATGGGCAGAAGCTAAGCACCGTTTTTTTAACGGAGACCCCTGAGGTGGTCTGCCACATCGCCGCGCGCGCAGGTGTAAGACCGAGCATCGAGGACCCTCTTCTTTACGAGGAGGTAAACTCCATGGGCACGCTCAACGTCCTTGAGGCCTCCAGAAAAGCCGGGGTAAAGAACCTCGTCTTCGCCTCCTCATCATCTGTCTACGGGCTGAACGCCAAGGTGCCCTTCTCTGAGACAGACCCCGTGGAGCAGCCTATCTCGCCATATGCAGCCACTAAACGGGCCGGCGAGCTCATGTGCTACACCTACTCCCATCTCTACAAGATGCCCATTACCTGCATGAGGTTTTTTACCGTCTACGGCGAACGGGGCAGACCTGATATGGCTGTTGCCAAGTTCACAAGACTTATTAATGAGGGCAGCGCCATACCGCTCTTCGGCGACGGCTCGGCCATAAGGGACTTTACTTACGTAGGCGATATAATAAAGGGGCTCACGGCCTCAGTCTACAAACCCATGCGTTACGAGATAATAAACCTCGGCGGCTCACGCACAGTGGATGTAAAGAGACTTATCTCCCTTATAGAAGAGACTCTCGGCAAAAAAGCCGTTATTGATTATCTGCCGCCCTTTCCCGGCGACGTACCCGTCACCAGCGCCGATACAACAAAGGCCGAGCGGCTTCTGGGCTTTACGCCGGAGGTAGGTATTGAGGAAGGAATAAGGCGTTACGTAAAGTGGTTTCTTGAGAGTTCCACTCCGGTATAGAGAAGGTAATATAACGAGATGAAAAAAGTTTTCATAAAAGACATTAAAGAGCGCGACAGGGTCAAGGACGTCTTTCTTGTAGCGAGAAAAGACATGGGCATCAGTAAGGCAGGTAAACCCTACCTTAACCTTCGCTTCATGGATTCATCAGGCGCTATAGACGCCCGCGCCTGGGATAATGCCGAGGCCATGGCCAGGGGTTTTGAGACTGGCGACATCGTAAAGGCCAGAGGATACGCACTCTCCTACAGGGGTGTAATTCAACTTAATATCGCGGCCATAGAGAAGATACCAGAGGGTGAGTCTTCTCCCGCTGATTTTCTGCCCTCATCAAGGCTCAAACCAGAGGAAATGATAAAGGACCTTGATAAGGTCATCGCCACCCTTACGGACCCCTCTGTAAAGGCGCTCTTAGAGGGCATATTTCAAGACCAGGATATAAGAAAACGCTTTCAAATTGCCCCCGCGGCAAAGGCCATGCACCACGCCTTCATAGGAGGGCTTATTGAGCACGTGCTCTCCATCTGCACTGTTGTTGATTTTGTGGCAAAGCATTACAAAAAAGACCTTGAGATAAACCGCGACATACTCATGGCCGGAGCCATACTCCATGATATCGGCAAGATTTACGAGTTATCCTACGAGAGCTCCTTTGATTATACGGACGAGGGCAAACTCATCGGCCATATCACCATGGGCGTAGAACTTGTTAACAAAACAGCCGCTTCCATACCGGGATTTCCGGAGCATATAAGGATGGCCATAAACCACCTTATCCTCAGCCACCACGGGCTGCTTGAGTACGGCTCTCCCAAGAGGCCGAAGATGGCCGAGGCCATACTGCTGGCTTTTCTTGATGATATGGACGCGAAGATGGCGGCCCTTCGGGTAATGACAGAGGACTGTGAAGAAGGAGCCAACTGGACGCCATACCAGAGGATGTTCGAACGGCCCATATACACGGGGCTTTCAGGTACGATTGGGGATAAAGGGGAAGCTGTCACGCAGGAGCAGGAGCATAAACAAGAAAAAGCAAAACCAATCCCCGACCTCGGTGCATTAGGTGACCTTGGGCTCTTCAAGGGAGAGGGGTAAGAAGAGCGGCTCTTGAACTCGGATTAAGCTATAAGTAATCTGAATAAGAGGGGTAAACTCTATGATTTGACGATTCCTTCGGGAAACCTGGCTCCAGTAATACGGGAAAACAGACGCACGATACCACAAGCCCCTGCCATAAAAGAGCCCTTAAAAGAAGTATCTAAAAAACCTCGCGCTCTATTTGCTAATCCCCTTTTTTTTCCTCTACGGGCGGGCTGCATACAGGGCAGTAGTCCTCCCCCGCGTCAAGGGGGCACTCATGGCCGCACTCGGGACAGCAAACACACTCAGACTCAGGTTTTCCGCATAACTCACAGGTCTTTTCCATCTCTTCACCCTCCCCTTATTGAGGTTAAAAACCTTTCATTTAAATTATAGCGTAGTCTAACCGCCTGTAAAGAATATAGAGCCTGTAATAAATACCCGGCATAAGAGATGAAAGCTCTACGGCCATGGATTTTTTTTAAAAGGCATGGTTGTAAGAACGTACCTTTTTGTGGTTTAATATGAGGGTACGTTATGTGGTTATGTGAATACGCCCCGTGGCTATGGGAGTATCAATAGTCGGCGGGGCTTGAATTTTTCTCGGGAGCACAGGATTGAGAGCACTTATATTTCTGCTATTCTTTGCCTCAGGCATAGCGGCCTTAGCCTATCAGATGGTCTGGACAAAGCTCCTCACCCTGGTCTTCGGCGTGACCTTTCTTGCCGTGAGCACGGTGCTAACTTGTTTTTTCGGCGGTCTCGCACTTGGCAGTTTTCTTGGCGGCAGGTGGATAGAGGGGCATAGGAACGGCTTTTTCTGGTACGGTCTGGCTGAGATCCTCGTTGGCATTTACGCCATGCTCTTCGGGCTCTTTCTTGCCATAAATAACAGCGCCTATGTGTATCTGGCGCAGACACTGGCCTCGGGTTTTGCCGGGCTGACCCTTATAAAGTTCATCCTCTCGGCCATTCTTCTGATAATACCCACTACCCTCATGGGGGCAACTCTACCCATACTCAGCAAGACCCTTGCCCGCGGCACAAACTCATTTGCCTGGGATATAGGCGGGCTTTACTCCATTAATACCCTCGGGGCGGTAACAGGGGCAATCCTCACGGCCTTTGTCTTCATACCGTCATTCGGGCTAAGCGCCATTTTATACGGCGCAGGTATCCTTAACTTTATCATCGGTTTCTCCGCCATAATGGCGGGAAAGAGCTACGGGGCAGCAGTAGAGATTACAGAGGCCCCTCAAGAGAGACCTGCCCTTAAAAACCAGACCGTGGATGGCCCTGAAGGGCCCCTGCCCTCGGGCTTTAACGCCATCGTGCTCTGGGGTTTTGCCCTCTCGGGCTTTACGGGGCTCGCTTACGAGGTTATCTGGACACGCGTCCTTGGGTTTATCTTGACAGGCACGGTCTATGCCTTTGCCGTAGTACTGGCAGTATTTTTAAGCGGCATCGCTCTGGGCAGTTTTGCGGTATCATCCTTTCTCGACAAGGTAGAGAGAAGAAGCACCGTTGTATATATCTTCTCCATAGTGGAGGTCCTCATAGGTCTCACCTCCATAGCGCTCATCATACTATATGACAAACTTCCCTCCATGGGTTTTTATGCAACCCTTGACCTCACACCTGACTGGGGAGAGTTTATATACCTTAACTTCTTTACGTCCTTTATAACACTCTTTATCCCAACCTTTCTCTTCGGGGCCACCTTTCCCCTTGTCTGCAAGATATATGACTGGAGCGCCAAGAGCGTAGGGAAAAAAATCGGCAACATCTACTCCCTTAACACCATAGGCGGCATACTGGGCTCCTTTATAAGCGGCTTTGTATTCATCCCCTTCATAGGCATGCAGAAGGCCATTATACTCACAGGCGGCATCAATATCCTCATCGGTCTCGTTGTAGCCATATTCAATCCCACGGGAAAAAATACAGCGCGATACGCCATACCCGCCGCAGGCATAGTCGCCATGATTATCCTTATCCTTGGACTTCCCGCTAATATGCCGCTAAGCCTCCATAAGTCGCTACTTCGCCCCGGTGAAGATATCATTTACTATAAAGAAGGGGCCACGGCCACGGTTATGATAGCCGAGCGCAGGGGGGCAGGGCTGGAGGCCTCGAATAAACGGCTCTGGGTAAACGGCAACCGCGCCACGGCCGCCTATTACGAGGGGCTGCAGATTAACCGCTTTCAGGGCGTGCTGCCCATGTCCATACACCCGAACCCCAAAGATATCCTTGTCATATGCTTTGGCTCGGGCACAACATTCGGCACCCTCAGCCAGTTTCCCGTGACAAAGGTTGACAACGTGGAAATAGCCCGCGCCGTAATCCAGGGCGCCTCGTACTTCAAGGACGCCAATATGGATGTGCTCCACAACCCTGTCTCAAGGATAAACATCGACGACGGCAGGAGTTTTCTCGCGGTAACAGAGAAAAAATTCGATGTTATAACAGAAGAACCCATGCATCCGGCCCTTGCAGGTGTGGTGAACCTCTATACAAAGGAGTACTACGAACTTGCAAAAGCCCATCTGAAAAAGGACGGCATTATCTCGCAGTGGATACCCCTTTATAACCTCTCTGTTGAGGACGTACGGCTCATGGTGCGGACCTTTCAGTCCGTCTTCCCCCATACATCCATCTGGCTGGCAAATACGGATATATTCATGATAGGCTCCCCCGAGGAGCTCACCGTGGATTATGATGTTATTAAGGCAAAGCTTAATATGCCGAACATTAAAAAACTCCTATCGGATATAGACCTTGAGGACCCCGTGGAGTTTATGACGACATTTTTGATGAACGAGGACATGGTGGCGAAATACGCGGGCACAGGCGCGGTGATGACAGACAATAATCCCGTAGTAGAGTTCACAGGCCCAAAGAGCCTCCATGTAAATACCATATCGCCTAATATCGCCGAGCTCGTTCGTTACAGAGAGCCCGTATATCCCTATCTCCGTCTCTCCATTGAGGACGAGACCGCGGCCCTTAATGAAAAGTTCAGAAAAAAATACTTTGCCGTACGGTTGAACCTTATCGGCAGGGCCTATTTCGCGGATTCCAACTTTCCAAAGGCCGCCCAGTACTTCAGCGAGGCCCTTAAGATAGACCCCACGGACAGGAACAGCCTGCACTACAGAAGAAAACTAAAGATCTTTTAATATCCCGCGATAGCTCCTTGGCGCCACCTACACCGTAACCAGGGGACGGTCTTTCCTTCAAGACCTCGGCCTCACGCCCCCTACACAGCACCTTGGGAAGTAGCTATTCGAGTAAAACCCCCTACTTGTCCATCTCGCTTTTAATCACAATTTTCCGTGCAGACGCTCCTTAACACGGTCTACCTTCTCTCCAAGGCCGAAGACCTCACCAAGGGGTTTTGCAAGGCGGTGCCTTGTCTCAGGTTTACTGTACCTTACATAAACCGCGCCGAGCACGGCGACGATAAGCCCGCCAAAGAGGTCGTTTATAAGGTCGAACATGGTATCCGTAAGGCCCCGCTGGGCGTGTTTACCAAAGGTGACATCCACAAGAAACTCGCCTATCTCCCATAACGCGCCCATGGCCATGGTAAAGCTGAAGGTCATGAGCATTATCATGGGAAGCGTGAGGCGGAGCTTTCTGGAGTAATGGAGGCTGTAGACAACGACAAAGGCTATGATGGCTATGACGGCGCTGCCGTATACATGGAGGAGCTTGTCCCATATCCAGTACTTATCATAAAACTCAAGTCCCTCACCCATAAAGGTATGGAGAAAGAGCGAGAGCGTCACAAGGAGGTCGAGCTCGAATG
>JBHHUP010000007.1:0-35795 GCA_046753845.1 Thermodesulfobacteriota bacterium | reverse complement strand
AGAGAGGCGGCTTTAATGGGGGGGGGCGATGCTCCGCAGGGGGTGTTTTTGAAGAGACTTCCATGGTTAGGGGGGTAAAAGGGCTGCGGGGATTTTATCTTATTTTTTATCCCCCGGTCATTCCGCTTCTTTTCTTTCTCAGGTCTGCGGCTTAAGGCGTCTCGCTGAAAATATCCGCCTCGAAGATGGATATTTTAACGTCTTCTTTCCAGCATCCCGGTGAAAGGCCGGCCTTCATGCATGTGTGCTCAAGAAAAGTCTCACGGTCAAAGCCGTTCTCCACGGCTACCTGCGGCAGCAGCACCCCTCGGGAATAACCCCTTTGGATAAAGATTCCGTGGCGCCCCACCTCTATCTCATTAATATCCTTAATCTCTCTTAGAGGGCTAAGGACGGATATCTCAATATGTATGGAGGGTAATTCTTCAAGAGAGACCGGTGTGAAGCGGGGGTCGTTGAAGGCTGCGGCGCAGGCCATGTCTTTGATGTTCTCGTAGAGGGGCGTATCGGAGGTAAAGTTACCGATACATCCCCGTAAGCTGCCGGCCTTATGCAGGGTGACGAAGAGACCGAGAGGGGCTTTAAGCCCTTTATGCTCTTCAGATGTCTCCGCGGCCTTGTCTTTACTTCCATCAAGCGCCCTTGTAATAGCGCCTCTGGCAATAGAGAGGGCCGCTCTTTTTTCATCCTCTGTAAGTGCCATCTTTAAAAATCCTTTGAGTTTTTTATACCTATATATTATCATATTATATTACATCAAAATAGCCTTAAAAAGGAGCAACGTACGTGAGAGAGGGTGTAGATGAACTCATAGGGGAGATTAAGGCCCTTCTGAAAGAGAAAAACGCCTTAATGCTCGCCCACAATTATCAGAGAGACGAGATACAGGCCATAGCACATATTACAGGGGATTCACTTGCCTTAAGTCAGGCCGCCGCGGACTCTGATGCCGAGATAATAGTCTTTTGCGGAGTTCACTTCATGGCCGAGAGCGCCGCTATACTGGCTCCTGAGAAAAAGGTCATACTTCCCCGGTACGACGCGGGCTGCCCCATGGCTGATATGATAACGGCGGAGCAGTTAATAGAGGAAAAAAAGAAGCGCCCCGGCGTTCCTGTCGTGGCCTACGTAAATACAAGCGCCGCGGTAAAGGCCCTTAGCCATATTTGCTGCACCTCGGCCAACGCCGCCCGTGTCGTGGATTCTCTGGAGAGTGATTTTGTATATATGATACCTGACAGGAACCTCAGCGAGTATGTTTCCGGTCATACAAAGAAAAAGATGGAGTGGTGGGACGGGTACTGCCCCACCCACGAGAGGCTCACCCTCGCCCATGTTCTGCGGGCCCGCGAGGAAAACCCCGGCAGTGTCTTTGTCTGCCACCCCGAGAACAGGCCCGAGGTTATTGATAACGCCGATTACGTCTGCTCCACCTCTGGCATGTACACCTTTGCCCGTGAGACTGATGCCAAGACCATTATCGTAGGCACGGAGATGGGGATACTGTACCGGCTAAGAAAAGAGAACCCCACGAAAAAATTCATCATCCCCTCAGAGGGGCTCATATGTCCTAATATGAAGCTGACCAACCTTGAGGATGTGCTTGAGAGCCTGCGCGGGGAAAAAAACATTGTTACCGTCCCCGAGGAGGTAAGGGTAAAGGCAAGAGAGTCCCTTCAGCGGATGCTCGCCGTACCGCGGGAGTATTGATTTTTACCGCCAAAAGACAAGGCCTTGGATTAATGGCAAAGTCAACTATCACTTACTGGAACCCTCTTGACCTTAAGAACAGAGGCAAGTGGCATCCAGTTAATGGCCTTGAAGGTATGGCCGAAGAGCTGACGCTCAGAATTGATGAGAATAGAGGTGAGTATACCCGCCTTACCCGCTCTTCCCCCGGCGCCGATACCGCTGCCCTTGGCGGCAAGGGCAGGGCTTATCTTTAAGCTGTATCGTCCTTGAGGTATCTTTTCCAGACAAGAGAGATAAGTAGCTCGGGGCCGCGGTTCTCATGGGGGGTGTGAGAGTGTTTTTTTGAAATCTTGCCTGTACGTATGCTTTCTGTTATATTGAATGAATCAAGACGTAAGTCCGTTCTTAAGTGAGCTTACCTTTTTAAAAGATTGACTGTCCACTGTCTCTTGCCGGAGATATGCCTTTTGCGCCTTTTTTTTTATGGGCGCGTCCTGCTATTTCTTTCCGGAAGACAAAGAGGCCCTCTCGGTCATTAATGTGATAAGTGAGGAAAAGTAGAGTTGGCAACTACTCTTAAAGATTTCTTAGGCAGGATAACAGGGTCTAAAAGCCCTCTCTCTTTTATCACTTCATCGGCTAAATCCATGCTCGTGCTCTCGGCCCTCGTGGGGCTTGGCGCGGGGCTCGCCGCTGTCCTCTTCCGCTGGATGCTTGACTTTTTTCATATCTTTTTCTTTGAGACCCTTTATGGCTGGCTCTCTTTTCTCGGGCTTTTCTCCATTATCCTTATCCCGGCTATCGGCGCAGTTCTCTTCAGTCCGATTATCTACTTTTTTGCCCGTGAGGCAAAGGGTCACGGTGTGCCGGAGGTAATGCTGGCAACGGAGCAGAACGGCGGAAAGATAAGGCCGCGAGTAGCCCTTATCAAGTCTATTGCCTCTTCGCTCTGCATTGGTTCCGGGGGCTCTGCAGGCAGAGAAGGCCCTGTGGTGCAGCTTGGCTCAGCCCTGGGCTCCACCTTTGGCCAGCTTCTTCGCCTTAACGATGAGCGCACCAAGAACCTTGTGGCCTGCGGCGCCGCGGCAGGTATCGCGGCCACCTTTAACGCCCCCATAGGCGGTCTGTTCTTCGCCCTTGAGGTCATCTTGAGAGACTTCTCCATGCGCCGTATCGGCAACGTGGTAATCGCCTCGGTTACGGCAAGCGTTATCGCAAAGATACTTCTTGGTAACGAGACCTTCATAGCCACTCCTGCCTATGCGATTAAGAGCCCCGTGGAGCTGCTCTTTTATATAGCCCTGGGGCTCATCATCGCCCCCCTCGCCATCTTGTTCGTAAGGTCGCTATATAAGTTCGAGGATTTTTTCGACGCATTAAAAATTCATGACCTTGTTAAGCCCGTTATAGGGGCCCTCTGTCTCGGGGTAATAGGGCTATTCTTTCCACAGGTCTTCGGTGTTGGTTATGAGAATATCGAGGGGGCCGTGCACGCTACGACGCTCCTTCATTTTCTACTTATCCTAATCCCTCTTAAGATGCTGGCCGTCTGCTTTACCCTCGGCAGCGGCGGCTCGGGCGGCGTTTTTGCGCCCTCACTTGTACTTGGCTCCATTATCGGGGCGGCCTTCGGCATGATACTCTCCCTTATATTCCCTGAGCTTGGTATAGAGCCCGGGGCCTATGCACTTGTGGGCATGGCCGCTTTCTTCGCGGGCGCAGCTCACGCCCCTATGTCGGCATTTCTGATTATGTTCGAGCTTACCGGCGATTACCTTATTATTCTCCCCCTTATGCTCGCTGTTACCATTACCACGGCGCTCTCGGAAAAACTGCACAGGGAGTCTATCTATACACTGAAGCTTGTAAGGCGCGGCATTGATATTAAGAAGGAGAGGGTACGCGATATAATGGAGAGCATAAAGGTGGGCGAGATACTCGGTAAAGCCGGGGCCTCGGTGCTGCCATCGGCCCCCATTGATGAGATTATCATGCTTGTTGAAAAAGAGAACCGCGCCAGCGTTACCGTTGTAGATAGCGATGGGGTGTACCACGGCCTTATAACCATTGACGCTATTATAACGCTGCTTCGGCACAGCGAGTCCCTGCAGTACGTTGTAGTTGCCGGGGATATTGCCAAGAACGTGCCCTGTATCGCTGAATCCGCCTCCCTGAAGGATGCCATGAAGAGCCTTGTTGAGAGCGGAATGGATATACTGCCCGTTGTAAGGAAGGTGGAAGAGGGTACAAAGCTAACGGGCACTGTATCAAAGCATGACCTCTTAAGCGCCTACAGGCGCGAGGTCTCTGTGAGAAAGGGGTAGTACTCTCTTGCGCGGCCGTTGGGCCGGGTTTTCTCCTTTTTCAGCCTTCCGGTCCATCCGGGCAAAGACAAAAAAATGCTCTCAACCTTAAGGTAAAGCCCGCTCTCTTTGGCCCAAGGTATTTTCACTGCCGCTGAATTATAAAAAAAAATCTATTCTTGACAAAGCCATTGATTTTTTATATTATCGCACAAACAGTTATACTTTTTATGCTTTGATGCCTTGCCGTTACAGCCCTTCTTCAAAGTCCGTAAAGATTCGCGGGAGGGAAATTGTCCGTGAATAATCTCAAAGGACTTTTCAGCTATCGCAGGGCTTTTTTCGTTCCATGAGGCAAGGGCAGGGATAGACTCTTATAACTCTATTTAAAAGCTGCGTCCATGATCCTGAAAAAACTCGTCATAGCGGCAATAGTATTCTTTGTAGCCTTTGTCATAGGCTACGGTATTGATGCCGCTCTTCGCACAGACCTTGACCCTGCTCAGCCTATAAATTTCAGCCATAAGATACACGCCGGAACAAACGAGATTAAGTGCCAGTTCTGCCATATATACGTAGAGAGGTCACGTGTCTCCGGTGCGCCTAATGTGCAGCGCTGTATGGGTTGTCATAAGATTATAAAGACCGAGAGCCCCGAGATACAAAAACTCGCCGCTTACTGGGACCATAAAGAACCCATACCCTGGAAAAAGGTGCATAATTTACCGGATTATGTATATTTTCCACATAAGAGACATATAAAGGCCGGGCGTAAGTGTAGTGATTGCCACGGTGACATCGCCTCTATGGACAGGGTGCGGCGCGTCTCGTCTCTGAAGATGGGGTGGTGCCTGAAGTGTCATCAGAAGTACGATGTAAAGAACGGTCAGGGCTGCTGGACCTGTCATATCTAAGGGGCGCGGCGGGGGCGGGTTTAGCGAAGAAGATTAGGGCTGAGCGCGGCGGGGCAAAGGGGCATGGTTCTTTAAGGGGGCGGCAGGGGCTCGTTTTTTAGTTATTTAATAGGGTTGGCCTGTTACGGGGCCTTTTAAAAAAAGTATTTTTACCGGATAACAAATGAAACGCAGAGAATTTCTTAAATATATTGGCGCGGGCGGTGCGGGCGTAGTCCTTGGCGGGATCTTTGGCAAGGTCTCAAGGCCGCCGGGGGCAGAGCTTATACCCTACCTTATCCCGCCTGAGGATAATATTCCCGGCGTGGGGGCATGGTACTCGAGCCTCTGCACGCAGTGCCCCGCTGGCTGCGGCACTGTGGTAAAGGTCATGGAGGGCAGGGCCAAGAAGGTAGAGGGCAACCCGCTGCACCCGGTAAATAAGGGAAAGCTATGCGCCAGGGGTCAGGCCGGTCTCCAGGCCTTATATAATCCCGACCGTATAAAGGCGCCTATGAAGAGAAGGGGAGGGCGCGGCGGCAAGGCAGGTGACTTTGAGGAGATTACCTGGGACGAGGCCATTAAAACCCTATCCGCCAACCTTAAAGACCTCTCTGATAAGGGCGAGGCCGATGGTGTATATCTGCTTACAAATACGCTTCGCGGCCATCTTGATAAGCTGCTCGGCAGCTTCATGTCTACTCTGGGCTCGCCTAATTACAGGCAATACGAGCTCTATGATTACAGAAACCTGCGCCTTGCCAACAAGGCCGCTTTTTCCATTGACGCCATACCTCATTACGATATCGCAGAGGCTGATTTTGTACTCTCCTTTGGCGCTGATTTTAACAGCACATGGCTCTCTCCCGTGAACTACGGCCGCGCCTACGGCGAGATGCGTCAGGGCGGCGGCGTAAGAGGCAGGCTCGTACACGTTGAGCCGCGTATGTCCCTTACTGGCGCGAACGCCGATGAGTGGGTGCCTGTAAGGCCCGGCACCGAGGGTATCTTCGCCCTTTCCCTGGCATATGCCATCATAGACGCCGGACTCTATACCGGCGGGGATGCCGCATCGTGGAGCAGGGCCCTTGCAGAGTACGCCCCGTCCGTTACGGCAAAGACAACGGACGTAGCGGCGGCAAAAACCGTAAAACTCGCAAAAGAGTTCGCCGAAGCCTCCAATGCCCTTGCCATAGGAGGCGAGGTGCTCGCAGGTTATGATAACGGGGTAAATAGCATACTTGCCGTTAATGTATTGAATCACCTCGGCGGCAGGGGCGGCATAGTACCTAACCCCGAGGACCTCTTTTTTGTAAAAGGCAGGCAGGAGATGGACTTTAGTAAGGGCGTAGCAGACCTCGCTAAAGAGGCCGGCTCTTCAAAGGTAAAGGCCCTGATCCTTCATAATACTAACCCTGTCTTTACGACCTCACCGAAGCTCGGTCTTGCCGAGGCCCTTAAAAAGGTGCCCTTTATCTGTGCCATGACCTCTTTCATGGATGAGACATCGGCCGAGGCAGATATCATACTTCCCCTTAATACCTCATTTGAGGGCTGGGGCGATGACTTTACAAGCCCCGCCGTAGGCGCACCTGTGGCCACCCTTATGCAGCCTGTTGTAAGCCCCGTATACAAGACAAAGTCCACGGGAGATATCTTTATCGAGGTATCCAAGGCAATGGGCGGTAAATTCGCCGCTGATTACGACCTCGTGGAGGACTATCACGAGTACCTCCGGGCCGCATGGAAGGAGATATATAAGAAAAATAATGAAATCTCACGGGGTTCTCTCACCTTTAACGAGTTCTGGAACAAGCTCCTTCAGGAGGGCGGATGGTGGAAGAGCGCCGGCTCAGCTAAGGCTAAGGGCCTATCTACCACACCGCAAAAGGTCAGCCGGGGGCTTTCCGGTAAACCAGCCAAGTTTGCAGGTAATAAAGGGGCCTATCCGCTGTACCTTATGCTTTATCCTCAGGCAGGCCACCTTGACGGCCGCGGAGCGAATCTGCCCTGGCTTCAGGAATTACCTGACCCTATCTCAACGGTAGTATGGGGAAGCTGGGTGGAGATAAACCCCGTGACGGCAAAAAAACTCGGGCTGAAAGAGGGCGATAAGGTGAAGATAACCTCTCCCTACGGAGAGTTAAAGGCCTTTGTATTCCCATATCCCGGGATACGGCCCGATACCGTCGCCCTTCCAATAGGTCAGGGGCATAAGTTCTACGGCAGATACGCCGAGGGGCGGGGCGTTAATCCCATTACTATAATTCCCGCCGTGGCAAATAAGGAATCAGGGGCCATGGCCCTTAACTGCACCCGTGTTAAGGTGGAGCGCACCATAGGTTTGGGACGCCTTGTTAAGATAGAGCCCACGGCCAAAGAGCACGGCCCGCCCACGCAGCATGGCAGGCCCATTGTGCAGACTATTACGAGCCGTGAGTATAATAGGCTTAAAAAGGAGACGATATAAGTGTCCGGTGTAATAGATAAGATAAAGGGGCGTCTGAAGGACTTTAGAAGGCCCGGATATTACAAGGAGTTCGAGCACCACTACGCCCTTGTCATTGACGTGGACAAATGCAATGGCTGCGAGGCCTGCGTGGTGGCCTGTTACGCCGAGAATAACCTTCCCGTTGTAGGCGAGCAGGGCTGCCATGATAACAGGGTCTTTAACTGGCTCCGCATAGAGCGCTACATCGAGGGCGAGTATCCTGATGTGAAGGTAAGGTTCATACCCGTTATGTGCCAGCAGTGCGATGCCGCCCCATGCGAGATAGGCTGCCCGGTGTACGCTACCTATCACAACCAGGACGGGCTCAATGTGCAGGTCTATAACCGCTGCGTCGGTACCTTTACCTGCGCAACATACTGCCCTTATGATGTGAGGCGTTTTAACTGGTACAGCTATAAATGGGATAAACCCCTTGACGAGCAGCTCAACCCCGATGTCTCGGTGCGTGAGATGGGTGTGATGGAAAAATGCACCTTTTGCATCCAGAGGATTCGGGGCGCAAAGGATAAGGCAAAGGACGAGAATCGAGAGGTAGAGGACGGCGAGATTCAGACCTCTTGCGCACAGTCCTGTCCCACGGGGGCCATTACCTTCGGTGATTTAAAGGACCCCGAGAGCAAGGTCTCAAAACTGGCGAAAGGCAAGCGCGGTTACAGGCTCTTTGAACAGCTTGAGACCAAACCATCTGTCATATACCTCAAAAGGGTAGTGGATTAATGGCTGATAACCAGTACGATAACATATCTTATAAAGACGTTAACGACGACGTAGTTCGCACCATGACCAAGACAGGTGCGGGCTATTACATAGCCCTTGTCGTCTGTTTTCTTCTTGCCGCCGGGCTCTGGGGCGGCGCGTGGTGGTACCAGATTTACGTAGGTCAGGGAGTCTCGGGGCTGCAGACACCGGCTTTCTGGGGCATATATATCGCTAACTTTATCTTCTGGATAGGCATCAGCCACTCCGGCACGCTGCTCTCGGCCATACTCTTTATAACGCAGACCCCCTGGCGTAGAACAATTTACCGCAGCGCCGAGGCCATGACCTTTTTCTCTGTTATGACGGCGGCTATCTTTATCTTTGTTCATATGGGCAGACCCTGGAACTTCTACTGGACCATGCCCTACCCCAACCAGCGGCTTCTCTGGGTTAACTTTCTCTCGCCCCTTATGTTCGATGTTCTTGCCATCAGCACATACGCCACGTCCTCGATGATATTCCTCTACTTCGGCTCCATACCCGACCTTGCCGCCGTAAGGGACAGGACCACGGGCTGGAGAAGGGAGCTATACGGATGGCTCTCTCTGGGCTGGAGGGGTACGGACGCCGAGTGGCACTGGCTTAACAAGGCCTACGGCTTCTTTGCCATCTTTATTATCCCCCTTGCCGTATCCGTGCATTCCATTGTCTCATGGGACCTTGCCCTCTCAATGGTGCCGGCCCTTAATAAGACGATATTCGCCCCTTATTTTGTTGTGGGAGCCATTTACTCCGGCTCGGCGGCTATTGTTACCCTTATGATATTTGTGAGAAAGTTCCTTAAGGTGGAAAAATACATCAGCATCGACCATCTCTCAAAACTCTGCATGCTCCTGCTTGTAATGTCCCTTATATGGAGCTATATCAACGTAATGGAGGTCTTCACGGGCTGGTACGCCAATACCAATTATGAGAATGAGGCCATGATATACCGTATGTTCAAGAGCCCCATCTCTTATATATACTGGCTTATGATAGCGACAAACACCGTTGCGCCTCTCTTCCTTATGTTTAGGAGTATAAGAAGGTGCGTGCCTATAATATTTTTCATATCCATCGGTATAAACCTCGGTATGTGGATAGAGAGATACCTGCTTGTTGTATCCACTCTGCCGAGAAAGTACTTCCCATTCATGTGGAACAGTTATCTGCCGAGCCTTGCGGAGATATCCATGACAGTGGGCTCGTTCTTCTTCTTTGCCGTATTATTTCTGCTCTTTGTTAAACTATGGCCCAGTATATCTATCTACGAGGTTAAGGAAGATATAGGGGTACTCAGGAAAAAGCCTCATACAAAGGACATGGATCATGAAGATGGCTCCCCTACTTGGTATATATAAGCACGCCGATACCATGATGGAAGCGGCCGAGAGGCTGCAGAGCACGGGGTATGACGTTACTATGTTCTCGCCCGTGCCGCTGGGCCATGAGCCCGAGTACGGCGCCGTTAAGCAGCGTCATAATTACGTGCGCTACTTCACCCTCTTCGGCGGCGTTGCCGGCTTTTTCTTCGGTATTATGCTTACTCTCGGTACGGCCGTCATGTACATATTACCGAGGGGCGGAAAACCGCTCTTTTCCATGACGCCTACACTGCTAATCTCTTACGAGACGGCTATATTATTCGGCGTTCTCTGGACCTTCATAGGTTTTCTTATTATCGCCAAGCTGCCCTGTTACGGTAAAGGCAGGCTTTACGACCCCGTGGTTAACGTAGACGGCTTCGGTCTTCTTGTTGATGGAATCCGCGATGATATGTACGATGTGGTAGAGGGAATACTTAGAGAATTCGGCGCTCACGAGGTTAAGCCCCTTGAGCGCGGTATAGAAGAAGAGGCTTGATGAAAACCTTTAGAATTATTATATTAGGCTCATTAATGGCCCTTATCATGCCCGCGCTGGCTTATGCCTGGCCGTGGTCATGGGATATGTATCATCAGAAAAACCACAGGGCACAGGAAGAGCCCGCCCCGGCGCAGCCCGCGGGCATAGTCACAACGGCGGGAAAGCCCTTCTTCGCCACAGACAGGATAGAGGCCTCGGCCATTAAGAATCCCTTTGCCCCTGATGCGACCTCTATAAAAAGAGGGCGCCTTATGTATAGGACATACTGCCTGCCATGCCACGGCGCAACCGGCCATGGAGACGGGCTGGTGGGCATCAAATATATACCGCCGACGGATCTATCTACTGATTATGTCCAGAACAAGGCTGACGGCGACATTTATTTTACCATTACCAATGGCGGCCTTGCCGTCATGCCTGCTTATGAGGACTCAGTACCCAAGTTGGACAGGTGGCATATCGTAAACTATATCAAGCACGCCCTAACCACTGAGAAGGCGGCGAAGAAAGATGAATAAATATAAATTCAGGACACTGTTGTTACCGGCCCTTCTGATAATCCTGGCAAATGGTATCTTTACCTTTGCCTACTTGGTCGCCACCGCGGGAGAGAGTAAGACCCTCTGGGGTCTGCTGGCCGTTAATTACCTCTTTTTCCTCGGCCTTACTCAGACAGGTATCATCTTCTCCACTATCATGCGTGTGGCTAAATCCACATGGGCTACCTATTTTAACCGTCTCGGCGAGATACTTACGCTTGCAACCCTGCCCGTTGCCATTATAGGCTTTTTTGTGCTCTTCTTTGGAGGGGCGGAGCATCTCTTTTACTGGATGCATGCAGGCGCCGAAGAAGCGGGGCATCACGGCGGAGGTCATGCCCTCAGCCCATGGCTTGATAAAGACTTTTTCCTCTGGAGATACGCCGCTACTATGGTGCCGTTTTATCTCTTGAGCTACCTTTATTTCCGCGGCAGCCGCGCCGAAGAGACTTATGCCGAGGTACCCAATTGCCTTAGGGTAAAGATGAGCTTTCTCGGCGGATTTATCATGTTCTTCTACGTTTTTGCCAATACCAATCTGGCATGGGACTTTGCCATGATGAATATCCCCCACTGGGAGAGCACCATTTTCCCGGGTTATTACTGGGTGGGTAATCTTCTTGTCGGTCCGGCCTTTCTCTTTATCCTGGCCCGTGTATTCATCGGCAGAAAACCGGGCGTACCCTTTAGCCTTGATTACATCGAGCCTATGGGTAAACTCCTCATGGGTTTTACCCTTACATGGATATACATGTTCTGGTCTCAGCACATAGTCATGTGGTACCCCGAGCTCTCGCATAGATACGGACCCCTGCTTGATAGGATGAGCGGAAACTATCTCTATGTATTCGCGGCAATGATGCTTGCGTTATTTATTGTCCCATTCTTTCTCCTTGTCTTTAGAAGGATAAAACTCACTGTCTTCGGTCTTACCACCGTGGCCGTTATATTATGTCTTGGCATGTGGCTGAACCGTTTCCTGATGATTATACCCACGTACTCAGATGGTTCTGCCCCGTCACTTGGGACCTATGTTAATATCTCTCTTCTCCTGGGTTTCCTCGCCGCGGCGCTGATCTCTGTTATATGTTTTTTCAAGCTCTTTCCAGATGTAACAATAAGGGCGAAAGGCGCGGCCCCATCCAACGGGCACTGAACCTTTTATAGAGAATCGGGCCGCTTAATACCGGGATGAGCCTATTTATTCCCTCTGCGCCCTGATTTTTTCTCGGTGCCGAGCCCTAATCTTGATGTGCCCTGATTATGCTATCGCAGCCCTATCGTGTAAGGCCGTGACGCGGTGATTTATTCAGAATGGCCCCTCTTAATTCAGCATCAACTTGATATTAATACACTTGGGAGCGCAGGCGCCCTTGAGAAATGCTTTTACCGCAGGTTATCTTGTGAAAACCCTTAAAATAAGCTCTGACGAGCTTAAAAAGTCTTGACACCCAAGGGTGCTTTTAGTAATATTTAGCCTCATAAAACAATATCAATCGTCTCTGCAGCAGAGACGGTGCGGAAACCCTAAGGAGGTAGAATCTGTTATGAAAAAGAGTTTAATTTTTTTGCCGGCACTGGCCCTCTTAACGCTTGTACTCGTACCTGATGTCTGGGCCGAGGGAGCCGAAGGCGCCCATCAAGCCGCAGGAAGCGCAAAGATACTGTTTTTTACAGGAGTCGGTATGGCCGCTGCCATAGGCATGGCCATTGCCTCCTTTGGTACCGGTCTTGGTCAGGGTAACGCCGTAAGAGGCGCTGTTGAAGGAATAGCGAGAAACCCCGGCGCATCGGGTAAGATTCTCTCAACGCTCCTTATCGGTCTTGCCATGATAGAGTCTCTTGCCATATACACACTCGTCATAGCTCTCATACTTCTCTTCGCCAACCCATTCCTTGGACTCATCGGCTGAGGGCAGTCGGGCGTGTGGATTAACCGGAGGTTCCGAGGTACTTAGAGTAGGGGCAGTCGGGCGTATGGAGTAACCGGTAAATCCTGGGTAGGGAGAATAGACAGTCGAGCCTATAAAATAACCGGGGTAGGGAGAATAGGGGCAGTCGGGCGCGTGGAGTAACCGGGGTATTTGGGGGTAAGTAAGGGGATTAGGAAGATTGGGTGAGTCAGGCAGTTGTGGTCTGCGGCTGAAGCGGGTCGTTTGAGGTCTCTTGATGGTCACGGTCTTTCTGGTTTACCAGGCTTCAGGTACTTAGCAGAGCGTCCTCTTATTTGCTGTAGATAAAAACAATATTAAGGCTCCGCCATATTTGGCAGGGGCCTTTTTTTTAACTTATGAGGTCTTATCTCAGGGCTTCTTAGAGAGCTCCTCCTCTATCTCTGTCTCGCGCTCTTTACCGACGGCAACCTTTTCACTGTACTCAATAAAACCAGCTTTTTTAATCTTAAGCTCGTATATGCCTGGTCTTAAGTGAAGCCTCTGTGGGCTAAGGCCGTAATAAATCCCGTCAAGGTATATTTTTGCCCTTAATGGCTGAGTTTTTATACTCATAATACCTTCCGAGACATCTTCGCCGCTGCTCCCGCTGCTCTCCATCTTATTACTCACGTCGCTCTCTGAACCTTGCCCTGACCGGGTCTCTCTTATGGCCTTCTCTGTCCGGCTTACGGCCTTTTTAATAACTTTCTCCATGGATGTTGTGATGTACTTTGTTATACTCCTTCGGGAATCTCCCGATACGCCGGCGTATCTCATCTCCGAGATATCCACTATACCGCTCCAGGCCGTAATATTACTTTCTGCCTTTATAAGCTCAATATATAGAGTGATATTAATCTTGTCTTGTGAGGCGATATTGAGGTGAAATTCCCTCAGCTCCGTATTTAGGATATAATCTGTATCTTTATCAGAAGAGTCCTTTGTTACCTTGAATCCGGCGCGGGAAAACTCTGTTAAAAGCGCCTCCCTTACTATAACGGCAGGTTTCTCTGATAAGATAAGCTCACTGCCGGTCATATTAATGACCGTAGTGCGTAGTTCACCTATCTTATTTATATCTTTAATGTCTTTTCGCCTGTCCTGAACAGGGGCAAGATAGATGGCATGAGCATTTATGCTCTCCGCGGCGGGTCTATCAACGGGGGGGCTGTAGGTATATCGGAGCGGTGCGCCGCAGCCTGTGAGAAGGGTTGCAATGAAAATGATTAAGAGGTAAGGGCGGTGGTGGTTTTTTCTTATCATAATCTGCTTAAAAGATACAGGGCCGTAGAGTAAGAAAGGGCTTTGGGTGATGATATGTTAAGTCCTAAACCTACCATCACCCTATTTATTCAAAGATACCCTCTTTTCCCAAAGCGTCATTACACTGCAAATGCCCTGTTGCGCTTAAAAGCCTCTCTCTCCTCTTCTCCAATTAAAATGCTGCAAAGAGCATGAGGGTTGTAAGCTGGTCTCCGTTAGCCAGCTCGTTATTGGCCGGAATATCAAATACGTCTCCGGAGTTGAAGCTGTGGTTGACCTGCAGCTCGAAGTTCTGCGCAAGCAGGAAGGTAGCGCCCACTGTAACGGCGGACTCAGAGCTTGCGCCTATCTTGCCGGAGTTGCCTGAGCGGTATCCCGCGGCTATCGTAGCTCTGTTAGGCAGCACTCCAACCTCGGCAAGTATTGACCATGCTCTCTTATCACCGGGGTTGCTGTTGAAAATGTTCATGGTATCCCCGGGTGTTGTACCCTCAGCCTCGGCATAATTCAGATATAGACCCACAGGAATACTCACTATAGTGCCCTGTGCCTGCGCGTCCAATGCCCAGCCTCTGGCCTTTTCTCTTACACCGCTGCCGAGTTTTGTCGTGCCGAGCCAGAGCTGGCCTCCTGCGGCAAGGTCCCATCCGGCGATGTTGTGCGTGCCTGCGAGGCGCAGATACTTAAGGAATGGCCCTGAATCAGATGTCCCGGCCTCAGGCTGCCACGGAGTGAAGCTAAAGAAGCCGGTGTTGTGATAGGCCACAAAGGCTACACCCTGAGCCGCGTGGTTCAGGCCAACGAACTGAATGGCCGATATCTGTTTTCTATGCTCAAGGACGCGGATATTTCGTACGGCACCTGTATTTAAGAGCTCAAAGGCGAACTGCGGTCCCAGGGCGTCAGTTGTGAAGGGAACGAGCTCGACGTGTGCGCTCTTTACGTCCATGCCGATGGGGGCCTTGAAACTTGCGAACATGGAGCTCCCTGCGTCCTTCATCTGTCCTTCAAGGAGAAAGCCGATGTGCTCGCCCACGCGGCCGGCGAGAAATAGCGCGGCCTCGTCAGGAAACTGGAACTCGCCTTTGTTGGTTCCCGAGTCGTCGTTGTCGCCGTTTGTCTTCTGAAAGCGTATCTTTGTAACAACAGATGCGTTAAGTACGGCGGGAAGAGATAAGAGATCGCCTTCTACAAGGCTCTGGCCTCCCACCATGGTAAAACCGTTGGCCTTGAAGACCCTGCCGAATGCGTTAAGCGAGGGGTAGTGCTGGTAGTGGCAGGTGTTGCAGGCCATGCCCGTCTGTCTCGCGAAAGAGGGGATAGCCCATGAAACATCGGGCCATAGAGATAGAACCGTCAGCATAATCAAGGTGAAGGTAAAAAAGATGAACTTCTTCATGGTACCTCCTTCTTCATATGTGTATGTCTTGACGATAGGTGTATGGCGAGTTGTAGATGTGAGAAAATTGTGAGTTGAAAATGACACAAAAAACATGTCATACAAATATTAATATAAATATCGGTTTTTTTGTCAAGGACTTTAGTTATGTATCTCTTTATGCCGCATTACCTTAGATATTGACAGTATGGGGTTTTTTTGTTTTTATATTAATCCATCTGGAATTCAGCCTGCTCAGCATCAGACTTGCCCGAGTGGCGGAATTGGTAGACGCACGGGACTTAAAATCCCGAGTCTTCACGGACGTGCCGGTTCGACCCCGGCCTCGGGCACCATATTTTTCAGGCACTTGCGCGACCCCTCCATTTTTCTATCCTCATCTAAATTCTCATGCGGGCTTGTCTTCATGGAGTGTAACCCTCCCCTATAATAGTACCACCCTAAATTAGAGTTTTCATGCTCTTGTTTTGCCCGTGCGTACTCCGCCGGGGTTAAGTTGCCAAGTGATTCATGAGGCCTCTCTTCGTTGTATTCACTTATCCAGTTCTCCGTTATCTCACGTACTTCACTGAGGTACCTAAAGACGTACATATCGAGTATCTCTTCCCTGAAGGTTCTATTGAAGCGTTCGACATATGAGTTCTGCGTAGGTTTTCCAGGTTGTATAAAGCCGAGCTCCACGCCGTTATCTTCCGCACACTCGGCTAACCTTTTTAAACGACGGTTCTCCTCTTTGAGGTCCCTTAGCTTTTTGATCTCGGAAGCCTCCATACCTCCATATTTAGACTTCCAATTGTAATACGTGCCGTCGGATATGCCATACTCCCTGCATAGGTCCTTGACCTGGCGGCCTGCCTCAACCTCTTTCAAAATACCAACAATCTGTGTCTCCTTATACCGTGACTTCTTCATGACCGGCTCTCCTTTGCTTAGATACAGTAAACAGGAGAACTTTAATTATCACTGGTACTATTATAGGCGAGGGTTACAGGGGGGGGTGGCATAATTTTTGCTTATTATTAAAGTTTATGCGCGAGAATGCGTAAGGGTATTGTGGGCTAAAAAGCATAAAATTAAGAGATATAAACCTGAGATAAGAAATATTAGTAAAAGGAGGCTGAAAAAAAAAATGGGAAATGAAAAAGGATTTACCCTTGTGGAGCTTGCCATAGTACTGGTAATAATCGGTCTGCTCCTCGGCGGAATTCTAAAAGGGCAGGAGCTGATCAAGAACGCGAAGATAAAGAAAGTTTACTCGGCGCAGAGCGAGGTAGTAGCCGCTCTCTATACCTATGTTGACAGATACGGCAAACAGCCCGGAGACGACAACAGGGCCAAGGCCAGGTGGAGCGGAGCCACAGACGGCAACGATGACGGTCAGATAGGCGTGTTTTCTACCGCTTGCGCCTCTTCCGCCAAAGATGAGTCCTGTCAGGCATGGCGGCACATGCGTCTCGCCGATATTCTCTCAGGAGATCCAAATGTATCTCTTAACCCCGATAACGCTTATGGCGGAAAGATCGCTATAGGTCAACTGAAGGTACAGGGACTCTCCAAGTTATGGGTGGGTATGACCAATATACCATTTGATGTCGCTCAGATTCTTGATGATAAGTACGATGACGGAAATTTCAAGACCGGTCCCATCAGGGGCTCCGGTGATTATACAGCGGCAAAGACCGGGACCTTTACTGTTTACTTCGAGTTCTAAGGTGATTTGAAGAGTGGCAGGATAGGGCTAAAGGGGTCTGTGGCAATAGACGGCGGGTCGGCTGTCTTTATTGAGTTTTTTTTGTAAAGGGTCTACCCCATGCCCGGATAGATAAAAGGGGAATAATGGTTTTCAAGAACGATGATGCGAGGGGTTTTACCCTTGTAGAGATGGCAATAATTTTAATGATACTCGGAGTGCTCATAAGTATGGGAGCCGGTATGATGGGAGTCCTTACAAAGAGATTGAAGCTGAATGAGACAAGAGATGTGGTAAAGAACGCCTCGGAGAGCATCGCAGGTTACGGTGCAACTACAGGCCATATACCCGCTACGGCAGATTTTGCCTCTGTAGTTACCCTGCAAGAGGATTCCTGGGGCAAGGCCCTTTATTACATACCCGCTCTGTCTCTTACAACAGACGACATCTGTGGGAGAAAGACTACGGGGCTGGCTCTAAGTGTATGCCCTGATAAGGCCTGCCTCGCGCCTACGCAGACCGTTACAAACGTTGCTTATGTCATCATCAGCGGCGGAGAGAATTTTAATAGACAGACGGATAATAAGAGCGGCGTTGTAAAAGTATACGATGAGGGTATAGGGCTCGTAGATGATTACTCCGCGGATATGACAAGGGCCGAGCCATATGACGATGTGGTGAAGTGGGCTACACTATACGAGCTCAGGGTCAAGGCCGGGTGCTCGGGGCCGCAGATGAGGATAATAAATAAAGACCTGCCATCAGGCATTAAATATGAGGACTATTTTGCCGAAGTCTTCGCCGAGGGGGGCGTGCCCTATGTATCAAAGGGTAAGTACCGCTGGTGCGTAGAGATAAGCGGCCAGACAAAGAAGGGTAAAAAACAAAAGACATGGCTAAAGACAAAGCCAAAGAAAACCCCCGTTGAGAATGACTGCATGGGTCTTTCAGAGAATAAATGGGCACAGAGCGATACGCTTACTTTTGAGGGCAAGGCCGAGGTGGGGACAACGGGAGTTACGGTCTATGTAAGGGATAATAACGACAGGGGCGGCCCCAATGATAACATCGCATCAAGGGCCTTTGTTATTACAGTGGGGAAGTAGCAGGAGTTAAGTATTTCCGACTAAGATTTTGAGAGACCGATGCCTGCTGAGAAAGTGTTTTATAAAAAGTGAGAGGCCGGGGGGTTGAAGAAAAAAAACATTATATATATTGATGGTCATACCATTCAGGCTGTGAGGGCCCGTACAGATAAGGACCAATTCAGGGTGGAAGAGACTGAGTGTTTTCCCCTGGAAGACCTTGAGCAGTATCTTCGCCGCAACAGGGATATGGATTATATCCTTGTGGTGAACTTCAAGAGGTATTACCACGAGACTATTACTGTGCCTTCAGTATCAAGCCGCTACATGGATAAGGTTATAAGCTCGGAGATATCAAGGAACTCAGCCCTTGCGGATTTTTCCTTTATATATACTCTTGAAAAAGAAAAAACAATAAATGATAAAAAGATGCGCGAGGCCCATGTCTTTGCCGTAGAGATGGAAGAGCTGCAAGGTTACATAAAGAGGTTTACGGCCTGCGGCGCGGCTCTTCGGGCTGTATATCCTGATGTATACGCCGCTAAATTTCTTATCGGCCGCGGCGCTTCAGGTCTCGCTATCTTTAACACCATGAGGGCTCAGAAGATGTTTCTTCTTCGAGAGGAGAAGGTGCTTTTTATAAGGGATGTTGAGGTGAGCGGCAGTGATTTTTTTGAGATCGATGCGCGTAACATCTACCTCTCTATCAGTTACTGTCAGCAGACCCTGCGCCTGAATCCCGAGAGGCTTTTTCTAATCGGCGAGGTTTGTTCTTTTACAGGCGCAGGGGCCCTTGCACTGCCAACGGCATCGGTATTGAGACCTCGAGGATTAGAGGTATCAGAGGAGGTTTTCTTAAAGTACCTGCTGCCCGTCTCCGCGCTTTACGCGGATAAGTCCATAGATATATCCCCGCCATCATTTAGGGCCTCCGGGAGGATTAAAAAAACGCAGACATACGGGGCCGCCGCCTTTTTCGCCCTTAGTCTTCTTGGCCTTATCTTTCTTGGTATTACGGTAAAGGGGGCAATTGCCTCATCTTTGATACTCACTGTGCAGAAGAACAGGCTTGCCCATATGGCGGGGCTTCAGTACGCCTATACGCAGAGACTCTCTAAATACGGGAGGTACCGCGCCTTCTTGGAGCGTCTCGGAAAAAAACCTTACTCACGTCTTTTTTACAATCTATCGGCCTTGAATCTGCCTGGTGTGAGTATGGAAAAGCTGGCGGCATCAGGAGAAGAGGACAGGGTTATTCTTACTCTTGACGGTCTTATAGAGGCACCGACGCTTAAAGAGACGCAGGCCCGCTATGATGACCTGCTTGAGTTTTTTAAGGGTTCCGCGGCCATGACCGTAGAGGAGGAGAGGCTTATGTTTAATGAAAAAAGTTTTACTATTAAGGTAAGCTTCCTGTGAGGTCTTTACTTATTAAGAGGCGGGAGTTTCTATATTGTCTCTCAGGGGCGGCTCTGGCTATTGTGCTTTTTTTTGCGCTTCTCTCTTACAGGTACAGAGGCCATCTTGAGTCAGAGAGTAAAAAACTTCAAGGCATGAGTCATAAGGGAGCTGTTATGGAGAAGGCAGCAGCAGATATGAAAGGCCTTGTCCGAAGGCTCTCGGCAGCGGAGAGCGGTTCCGCGGTGACGGGCCGCGAGGTGATACTTGCTTCTCTTGATGAGATAAAGATAAGGCTCAGCGCATCAAGCATGAGTCTCTCTTCTTTTGATGAGTCCGACGGGGCGCTCAGCATCGGCGTCGAGATAGAGGCGCCTCTCGGGGATTACGCAGACTTTGTACGGAACATCCACTACCTTGAATCGATGAGCACGCCGTGGTTTACCATGCAGGGTGTGGTAATCGCAGCAGGTAAAGATGGATATAATGTGAGGTTGAGGGGTGTTGCCATGATGCCCTCGAAGATTACTCCGGGGGAATAAGTGTATGAGAATATGGGTATTGATGAGCGCACCTTTTTTGATGATGGCCGTGGCCGCGGGTCTCGCGCTTCACTGGGACTTTAATGAGACCCTTGGGCCGAGGGAGAAAAAATTTGCGGCATTGCGGATTGAGAGAGTTGCCGCGCCTCTTAAGGGAGTTGATCTTTCTCTCTTGAAGAATGGAGCCTTTAGAGTACAGAGAGTTTCTTCGGCGTTAATGAATGGCACGGCCGTAAAAGGGGCGAGTGATGACTTGAAGATAACTCTTATCGTTATAAGCGATAAAAAAAGCATCGCCGCAGTTGACGGCCATGTGCTCTCTACAGGAGATCTTGTGAGAGGATTTAAGGTAAAGAGGATAGAGAAGGACAGAGTTCTCTTTGCGGGAAAAAAGGAGTTCTGGAAAAAGATGGAGAATATGCGATGAGAGGATTATTAACGAGCATAGCCGCTGGTGCGGTATACATAGTGTTTATATTCTGCATTCTTACGGCTCCCTTATTAAGCGGTGATGCCTCTGCCGCCGAGCCGGGAGGCGAGTATGGCAACTTAGCAGCGCAGGGGCCGCACTCGTCTCGTGAGGCTCGGTCCCGTGGTGATGAATTTATCCCGGTGAATGATGGGCTATCGCCTCTTAGTACGGAGATAGTTTCATTGACCCTGCTTGATAACCCTGTGAAAGAGGCCGTCTATGCCATAGCCGCGGCTACGGGACTGAACGTTGTTATGGCCTCTGAGGTGGACCCTGAGGTTCCCATTACTATCAGCCTTAGCGGAGTCACGGCAGGGGAGGCACTTCAGACAATACTCTCATCGGTAAATTATTTTTACACCTTAAAGGGCAACATACTCATCATCAGCGCCTTTGATACAATGATATTCGAGATGGGCAGGCCCTCGGTGATTCAGCAGTATTCCGTTAATGTTGGCGGCGATATACTTGGCGCAGCGAAGACCTCCGGCGGGGAGGTAACAGGCGAGGTCGCTCAGAAGATTTCTTCCGACAGCTCTGCCTTCAGGTTTTGGGATATGATGGAAAAATCCCTTCAAGGAATTCTTCGTATCACTCCGGGGGGCTCCGGCCCTGCCGTGGCGGCAAGGCTCACCGTTGACAGAATGACGGGTACTATTATGGTTACGGCTACGAGAAATGATCTTGAGAATGTGGAACGTTTTCTTACTCGTGTCATGGAGATACTCAACCGTCAGGTCGTAATCGAGGCGCGCATTATGGAGGTGAAACTCACTGACGGACTGAAATACGGCATAGACTGGAGTTTTCTCGGCCGCGGGGTGCAGGGGCTTGGAAAGATCGGCGCGGGAACTACTAAATTTACCGACCTGCTCGGCAGTGCCGCCAACTTTAACTTCAGTATAACGGGAGGTGATTTTACCTCCATACTCAAGGCCCTGAAAGAACAGGGTGATATAAATGTCTTATCCAATCCGCGGATTAATATCATGAACGGTCAGGCCGCTCTACTAAGCGTGGGAAGAAAGGTCGATTTTGTATCCCGCGTTGAGTCAACAACGCTCGATACCACGGCCGGTACTACGCCTACCGTGACCTTTACAGTGGAGACAGGCAGCATACTCTCGGGCATTATGTTCGGCATAGTGCCTTACATAGAGGACGGCGGCGGGCAGGTAACCCTTGCCATTACCCCCGTTGTATCTGATCTTGTGAAACTTGAGGACAAGAAGATAGGCAATGTGGGTTCCAACTCCATTGATATAAGTCTGCCTACCGTGGATCTAAAAGAGCTCAGCACAACGGTAAAGGTAGGGAGCGGAGATATGGTGATAATCGGCGGGCTTATTGAAAAAAAGAGTTCCAGAACGGACAGCTCCGTGCCGCTCCTCGGGCAGATACCCTTTGTAGGCTCAGTATTCAGGAGCAGGGACAGGTCAAAGACCAAGACTGAACTTGTAATAATGATTAAACCCATGGTCCTGGAGAAAAGGGAGAGTCCTTCATGGAAGCAGTGAGAGAGGAGGTACGGCATCGTATAGGAGAACTGCTTATATCAAGGGGGCTTCTTACAGAGGATCACCTGAAGGTTGCCATGGCCGAGCAGGTTGTAACAGGCGCACTTCTTGGCGAGGTGCTCGTGAAACTCGGTTTTGTAACACCGGCGGACCTTGCCAGGGCCCTGGCCGAGCAGTCGGGCCTTGAGTTTATAGACCTTGATGACTTTACCATCACCAGGGAGGCGCTTAAGATTATACCCAGAGAAACGGCTGAGAGTCTGGAATTTATACCCCTTGCTGTAGAAGAAGGTCTTCTCTTCATCGGTATAATAAATACCACGAACCTTAAGGCCATAGATTTTGTTACAAAGCTCATGGGGGCTCCGCCGAGGGTATATGTTGTAGACTCAGAGAGTTTTTATAATACCGTTGAGCGTGTTTATTTTTTCATGGAGAACCCTATAGAGGAACACATTACAGAGCTGATTAATGATAATAAAGAGAGCACCACGGTAGAGGGGCTTAATACTACGCGTCTTGTGGAGCTTATTATTCAGGACGGCATCAGAAGAAATGCCACTGATATTCACATTACACCCCTTGCCGATACTGTTCATGTCTTTTACCGCATCGACGGAGTTTTGCAGCACGGTCATTGTCTGCCGGAGGCATACAAGTTCAGCATGGCCTCAAGGATTAAGATTCTTTCCTCCCTTGATATAGCGGAGCAGAGGGTGCCCCAGGATGGTTCATTTACCTTTTCATTTTTGAGTAAGGACTTTGCCGTAAGGACGTCACTTGTGCCGACGGTGCACGGTGAAAATATAGTCTTGAGGGTTCTTGGCGGAGGCCGCGCGCTCTGCAACCTCAAGGAGCTGGGCTTTTCCGGTAATGATGTAGGGGTCTTAAGAAGTTTATTCAGTAAACCATACGGGCTGATAATCGTCTCCGGCCCTACGGGCTCGGGAAAGACCACTACGCTGTATTCGGCCATGAGAGAGCTGAACCTGCTTGAAAAGAATATTCTTACCGTAGAGGACCCTGTTGAGTACAGGCTTGCCATGACACGGCAGACAAGTGTCTCCGAGAAGGCGGGTTACGGATTTGCCCGTGCCGGAAGGAGCTTTATGAGACAAGACCCTGACGTAATGCTCCTTGGTGAGATAAGGGACGAGGAGACGGCGAGTATGGCCGTAAGGGGCTCTATTACAGGCCATCTGGTGCTTACTACCCTGCATGCAAATGACGCCGTATCTGTAATCCCGCGGCTCCTTGACCTTAAGATAGACAGGTTTCTTCTCTCCACGGCCCTTCTTGCCGTCATATCACAGAGGCTTGTAAGAAAGATATGCCATGAATGCAAGACGAGTTTTACCCCCGGGCAGGAGTACCTCACTCACCTTGGCATAGATGATGTGCATGACAAAGTTACAACGGCATGGAAGGGAGAGGGCTGTGCGCGCTGCCGCGGAACAGGTTACGCCGGGCGCATGGTTATAGGCGAGGTCCTTGTAGTTACTGACGAGATAAGGGAGATGATCTACTCCGCCGCTTCTATAAAGACTATGAGAGAGGCCGCTCTCGAGGGCGGTATGATAAGCACGAGCAGCCGGGGAATGGCCAGAGCCATGGACGGAGAGACTACCTTTGAAGAGGTGCGGAGGGTCACGGGATGAGGGCGCTTTATTACTACAAGGCCATTAACTCCGAGGGCAGGGTCGTAAGGGGCACTGTGGCTGGGCCGGACCCCGGGGTGGCCAGAGAGAGTATCATATCATCAGGCTTATACCTCTTGAAGCTTAGAAGGATGAGCCCGCTCTTAATATGGCTTGGAAAGGCCCTTACCTTTAAGAGGGTACAGAATAGAGACGTAATAGAATTTGCCAGGAGTATAGCGATTATGCTTCGCGCCGGCGTGCCTGTAGTGCAGGCTATAAGGGAAATTGCCGCCTCAACGGATAAGCCTCTCTTTAGTGAGGCCCTTATGGAGATAGGGCGCGAGATAGAGCTCGGGAGCAGCTTCTCAGATGCCTTTTCCAAAAAAAAGGCTGTCTTTCCCGATATACTCATACGCCTATCAAAGATAGGCGAGGAAACAGGGCGTCTTGACAAGAGTTTTGAGGACGCCGCCGCTCATCTTGAGAAGATGGAAGAGCTGTACTCTACCATGAAAAAAGCGCTGATGTACCCGGTCTTTGCCGTGGTCTTTACCCTGGCGGCCCTTCTCTTCTGGCTTATATTCGTGCTGCCTAATGTTATGAAGCTCTTTACGGGGATGAACCTGACGTTGCCCCTGCCTACAAAGATACTGCTTGTGCTCAGCAACTTCTGCAGAGGTTACTGGTATCTCCTGATAATTTTGCCTCTTGTCTTTGCTGTGATTATAGCTGTCTTAAGGCGAAAAAAGGCTACGAAGTATTACCTGGATAGGGCCTTATTAAAGGCGCCTATCTTAACTCATGTTACCTGTAACTGGCTTCTTACTTTTTTCTCTGAGCAGCTTCGGATTCTTACGGAGTCAGGTATACCCGTCAACCGTTCTTTGCTTATTTTTCACGGCGCCGTAAATAACGAGGTGATGAAGAGAGCGATAAAAGAGGCCCATGATGAGATAGAGTCAGGCAGCGGTATCGCGGCGGCGCTTAAGAGGCAGAGCATCTTTCCCGGTCTTATCGTGAGGCTTGTCGCCGTAGGAGAGTCAAGCGGCAGCCTTGAGAAGCAGTTTGCCTATCTAAGTGAGTTTTACAGCGCGAAGCTTAATGATTATTCCGAGAAGATGGGCAAGATGCTTGAGCCGGTAATAATCTCCCTTGTGGGCATCATGTTCGCCCTGATTATAATGGGGCTGCTTCTGCCTGTGTATGACCTTGTCTCAAAGGTGCAGTAAGTGCGGCGGGGAGTTTGCGGTGATGAAAGGAGTTATGCCGCTGGGGCTCTCTTAAAAGGTATTGCCTCTATCTTATTCATTATGCTTATTCTATGCGCTATGGTTTTTGTTCTTACTATAGAGATGGCGCAGAGGTAATGCATGATAACCTTTAACTCTTTATTTTTTCAGCCCGGGGCCTTAACTGGCATAAACCCATAACCTTTTCTTTTATATCATTTTTTTTATATCTATAAACGAATATGGGCGAGATGAAACCGCTCCGCATTCGGGATAAGGCAGAGGCCCTGGGGAATGCGTATAAAATTTAACAGGTAAAGGTTGACATAGGTGCTTAATGGGTATAAGTATTGTTATATAAGCATGCTTGCATGAGAGTATATGAGGTCTCTCAAAGTCAGCGAAGTTGATAAGTTTAAGCCGTTTTTTACAGGAGAAGCGGGGGGTAATAAGAAGGCAGTCTTCTTTATATAGTTATATAGTTCAGGGCCGTTATATGGCCAGGTATGCAGGGCGCGGCCACGCAGTAAGAGCGATGGTCTTGCTCTTTTTTTTTAATGTTTTTTTTATGGAGACGGGAAGGAGAGTATTATGGATGATAAAGTGGTCTCAAGACGAAATTTTCTCACGGGCTGCTGCGCGGCTATGGGCGCCGTTGCGGTAGGGGCAGGCACTATACCCGCTGTTAGCGCATGGCGGATAGCCGAAGACCTGAAGTTCAGCCTTACGGAGAAGGATGTGGACATTGCAGGGATGAAACCCGGGGAGATGAAGATAGACGGCATCTCTCTTGGAAGGCATACCCTTATCGGCAACTCAGAGCTTGTGGTGCCAGTACTTATTCTCAGGAGAAAACCTGAGTGGATAGCCCAGACTAAAAAGGCGGGTTACGCCATGAAAGAGCCCGTGGACAGCGGCGGCAGGTATCTGAAAAGCGAGTGGTTTGTATGCAGGGCCTTCTGCACGCATCTTGGCTGTACCCCAAATCTTATAGATGAGAGCGGGGCGGTAGCGCATATCGTCTGTCCATGTCACGGCGGCATATATGACACCCTTGGAAGGGTATTGAGCGGGCCGCCGCCGCTCAACCTTTATATGGTTCCCTACAGATTTACGGCTAAGGATAAGATAAGACTATACGTCTCCGGCCCCAATGATATCACGCTTAGCAGTGTTTATGATTTTAAGAGTGTTTAATCGAAGGATGAAAGGATAATACGATGGATTCAATGAATTCAGTAAAGACAGTAATGGAGTGGTTTGAGGATAGGTTCCCTTCCATATTCGCGGTCTCGCGTTTTCATGCCACAGAGTACCCCACTCCGCCGAATCTGAGCTTTGCCTGGGCCTTTGGTGTGCTTATAATGGTCTTTCTTATGCTCCAGATTGTAACGGGCATAGGGGTGGCCATGTTCTATAAGCCCGATGCCGCCATAGCCTTTAATAGTATCGAGAGGTTCAGAAGGCATGTGCACTGGGGCTGGCTCCTGCAGAGCATACATGCCGTCAGCCCCACCTTTATATTCATATTCATGTACCTGCATATAGGCCGCGGGTTTTATTACGGCAGTTATAAGTCGCCACGGGAGATAGTATGGTGGATGGGGTTATTTCTCCTGCTGGCCATGATGATGGAGTCCTTCATGGGCTACGTCCTGCCGTGGGGGCAGATGAGCTATTGGGCCGGTACGGTTATTACGGGGCTCGCCTCGGTGATACCGGTATTCGGCGATACCCTTGTAACGTGGATACGAGGCGATATCCTTATGAGCGACGCCACTCTCAGCAGGTTTTACAGCCTCCACATCGCTCTGGTGCCCCTTGCCGTCATAGGCGGGCTCATCGTAGGTCACATAATGGCCCTTCATGACGTGGGCAGCAATAACCCTACGGGTGTGGCGCCGCTTAAGAAAAACAAGGTGCCTTTTTTCCCCTACTATGTCGTAAAGGACCTTTACGTAGTAGGTATTGTTGTTACGGGCTTCTTTTTTATTATATTCTTCTATCCTAATCTTTTTCTTGAGGCCGCTAACTTTCAGCCAGCAGACCCATCGCTTACACCGGCGGAGATAAAGCCAGAGTGGTATTTTCTTCCCTTTTTCGCCATGCTTCGGGCCATACCATCAAAGGGCATGGGGGTTGTTGTGCTCTGGGGCTCCATGTGGATACTCTTCTTCATGCCCTTTATCGACAGGTCAAAGATAAAGAGCAACCGATACCGTCCTCTTAAGCGGTGCATTGACGTAATCTTTTTTATTAACTTCTGTTTTCTAACTTATCTTGGCGCCAAGCCGCCTTTTGGCTGGCATTTGAACGCTGCGCGTATAGGGGCGTTTATATACTTCGCCTACTTTGTGCTTCTCTATATCGTATCCCGTTATGAGAAAAAACCAGAGGCCCTGCTGGCCTACGAGAGTTTTCCTGAGAGGATTACCATGCATGGAAGCTCAGCGGCAAAGAAATCAGTGAGCCTTATAATTATGATAGTCGGGCTTGGCGCACTTAATATATGGGCATTTAACTTCAACTTTCCCTCAAGGGCCCTGATAGAGAGGGGCAGGTCTGTTTATGAGGCCAAGGGAAAGATGTTTCATGATATAAGCCTCATCGGCGAGTACGCTACATTGCCGGCAGAGCAGCGCATTGAGATGTTAGGAGTCTTGCCGCCGGATCTATCCCTTAAAAATAAGTCCATGATTGAGCGCACCCCGAGGGAGTTTCTAAGCGAGTTCATAGGCGCCAGCAAAGAGGGCTCGAAGATGGTCGTTGAGTTTACGCCCGCAGAGGTAGACGGCCTTGTGGCTTTTCTTGAGTATACATCAGACCCCTCCATGTTCTGGCGGGCGCGCGTAGGGCCCTGGGTTATACTCTTTATGTCCATCTTTACGGTGCTCCTCTATATGCTATATAAAGACGTCTGGGATATAAAGTATCGAAGCCTGCCCGTGGAATGAGGCGGGGCGCAAATTATGTATGCTCCTGCCCATTGGCAGAGGGGGGGCGATTAAAAAGGCAATAAGGCCATAAAATTTCTTGACTCTTTAACCTCATAAGGGATAATCTGAGTATAAAGTTTCAGATATCTTCGGTCATGATGCAGGCAGCTATAGGCATATGAGTCTGTATTAATGCTGATGAGCGCGTCTTGCGGCACTCGGCCTTATTGATGTGCGGCCTTTAATTCATGCTCTCTTTGCCATATCAGTTAATGTGTTAACCCTTTTTAGTGGGCCTGTCTATGCGCATGCCTCGTGTAAACAAACAAGAATATGGGGGGAAATCCATGAAAAAGTTTATGCTTATCATCTTAAGTCTTACTCTTATGCTTGTTGCCGGCTCTTATGGTACGGCCTCGGCGGATCTACAGAACGGGGAGAGGATATTTAAGAAGTACTGCGCCAAGTGTCATGCTAAAGACGGCACGGTATCTGAGTACGGAAGGCACATAAAACCCCATCCCGCCCGTAACCTCACGACGAACAGGCTTTTTATAGCCCCTACCGAGCTTAGGGTTATAATCAAGTACGGCGTATACGGCAGGGAGATGAAGAGCTGGCAGAACGTCTTGAGCGATAAGGGGATAGTTGATGTAGCCTCCTATGTGCGTACATTTACCTATAAACCCGACCTTGCGGCAGGTAAGGCCTTTTTCCAGAAAAGGTGCAGCTCCTGTCATGATCCAAAGGGCTCCGGCAAAAAAATATTCCATGCCCCTGACCTTGATATGTCTTCCCTTGGCCCTGTAGGCATGGCAAGGGTCGTAAGGTTCGGACGTCACGGTACGATGATGAGCGTTAAGACAGATCTCTTTAAGAATACGGACCTTGCCGATGTCATCGGCTATCTGCAGAGCATAAAGAAGTAAGGTTTTTTATGCGGGCGCATCGGCCCCGGCGGCAGGGTATCTGTGAAAGTATGCACCTGTGTTTAGATATCATAAGTAATGATAGACAAAGGCCTGTTCTCATGGAGACAGGCCTTTGTCTATGGGGCTGTTTTTTAGGTCTTTTATAAAACAAGGCCTCTTTGTTTTGTTAGAGATAAGGAATATTATGCCCCGACTCTTTGAAGAGATAGAGATTAATGGCCTGAGGCTTCGAAACAGGCTTATTCGCTCCGCCACATGGGAGGGGATGTGCGGCGGTGACGGCCTTCCCGCGGAGAGACTTACTGATTATTATCTTCGCCTGTCCCGCGGCGGTGTGGGGCTTATTATCACGGGATATGCCTATGTTACGCGAGAGGGCCGTCAGCTTCCCGGGCAGATGGGTATTGATACCGATGATGGCGAAGATGTATATAAGAGATTGACAGGAGCGGTTCACGAGGCCGGCGGGCTGATCGCGGTTCAGCTTGTCCATGCCGGAGGCCAGAGCACCGCCGCCGAGGCTGGCCGTTGCCCTCTTGCGCCCTCAGCCGTAGAGGCCGGGCAGTTCCCTGAGATACCTGAAGAGCTTAGGGCTGCTGATATATCACGTATCATAAAGGCCTTTGGCGCCTCGGCCAAGAGGGCCCGCGAGATGGGGTTTGACGGAGTGCAGCTTCACGGCGCCCATGGTTACCTTATTAATCAGTTTCTCTCCCCCCATACCAATATTCGAAAAGACAAATACGGCGGGGATATTGCGGGACGTGCGCGTTTTCTCTTTGAGGTATACGAAGAGGTGCGCGGTGCCGTGGGCGCGGATTATCCCGTTATGATAAAATTGACGGGCTCTGATAACATGGAGGGCGGGTTTACGGCTGAAGATGCGATTTATGTCGCGCGTAAGCTATCGGATATGGGTATAGACGCCATTGAGGTCTCTTCTGGAACAAGGGCCTCGGGAGATAAGAACCCCGCGCGCGAGCACATAGATTCGCCTTACAAGGAGGGTTATAACGTAGCCCTGGCAGGCAGGATAAAGGCGGCCGTAACGTGCCCTGTAGGGGCGGTAGGGGGCTTCAGGTCTTATGAGGTGGCAGAGAGCGCCCTTGAGCAGGGTCTTGTTGATCTTGTATCCATCTCCAGACCCCTTATCTGGGAGCCCGGGCTGCCGGCGCGCTGGCAGCGGGGTGATAGGGCCCCGGCAAGGTGCGTATCATGTAACGCCTGTTTTATGCCCGGGCTGGAGGAGGGCGGTATATACTGCGTAGTCAAAAAAAGATGGGAGCGCGGCAGATAGGTTTTACTCTGCTCTGCTCTTCGTGCTGAATTTTATTGCATTTCACCACCTCTTCATGTATCTTAGATGTTACCGATATTCAGAGAATAACTAGCCGTCTCCACGAGGAGCGGCGTTTTACTGATAAAATGGCGGAGCAGGCAGCAAAGAGCTCTCCGGGCCTTTCTGTCGCTAAGACCTGCAGCAGGTGGGGCGGGAAAAAGTCTAATACACAGCATACATGTCTTAAGGTGTGCTTAACAGAGAGGGAGGTTTCTAATGATATCACCTGAGATGGCAAAGTCTTTAAACGGGCAGCTCAACGCTGAATTATACTCCTCGTATCTATATCTTTCAATGTCGGCCTACGCCTCTTTCAAGGGGCTAAAGGGAGCGGCAAGCTGGTTTTACGTGCAGGTCAGGGAAGAGCTCTTTCATGTACAGAAGATGTATGATTATATTGATAGTCAGGGCGAACAGGTAATACTTGAGGCAGTGGCTAAACCGCCTGCCGAGTTCGGCACGGTTAGCGAGCTCTTTCAGGCCGTACTTGCCCATGAACAGAAGGTTACGGGCCTTATAAATACCCTGATGAGTCAGGCCGTTGCTGAAAACGACCATGCTACGCAGACATATCTGCAGTGGTTCGTAACAGAACAGACTGAAGAAGAGAAGAGCTGTCAGGAGATAGTAGACAGGCTGAAACTTGCCGGCGATACGGGCCCGGGTATCTTTATGATAGATACTGAGCTCGGGGCGAGGGTATTTACACCGCCGGCCGTATAAAGGTCTTTGTTTGGCCGGGCCTTAACTTTGGAATACTTATTCCCACAGAGGGAGAGAGTTCCGCTCTGATATCCACGAAAGGGAGAGATAATTTCATGCACGAAGAGATACTTGAGTACCTTAAAAATAATAACAAGCCTCTTGATTCCGAGGAGGGTGTTATGGAGTGGTGGCAGGGTCTGCAGGGCCTCAAACCTTCTCTTGACGATCTTACCGAGGCCCTTGAGGAGCTTGAGGATAGAGGGGCTATTGAGAAGAATAAGATGGAAAAAGATTTTTTTATCTACCGTATCCGTGAAGACCCCTCATAGAGGCGGTCTTCGATACTTCTCCTTTTGCACTCCTCTCTCTTCCCCGCCTTACCGCTTATGAGTTATCATTTCCATGCCTTAGCCATGGGAAGGATAATATTTTATTATTAGGTCTATCCTCTTTTGCCTCTATTTAAACACTTGCCACTATCCGGTATATCTGATAAATTATCTGATAAATATCGTTACAATAGGAGGATTTATGAAAAGAACAATTTTGGCACTTGCAGTAACCCTTATGATGATAAGCCCTGTCTCGTCCTTTGCCGCCGAGGCCGGCGCTGCTAAACCCGAGACCAATAAGTGGACGGAGGCACAGAAACTGAGTTATGTCTTTGGGACTAAGATAGGTGATGTGAGTAAGGTCAATAAACTTACCATAGATAATCAACTCTTGCTTAAGGGCCTTAATGATTCGCTAAAAGGCGGTGATATGGCCCTTACCCCCAAAGAGATGGATGTTGTAATGTCTGCTTTTCAGAATAAGATAATGGCAGAGCGCAAAGTCCGGCTTGAGTCCAAGCGTAAGAATAATGTCGTTGAAGGCAAGAAGTTTCTTGCGGCCAATAAAAAGAAAAAAGGCGTTGTGACCACGCAAAGCGGGCTGCAGTACAAGGTGATTAAGAAGGGCAAGGGGGCAAGGCCCAAGGCCACAGACAAGGTCAGGGTACAGTACCGCGGAAAGCTTATAGACGGCACCGAGTTTGATAGCTCATACAAGCGTAATAAGCCGGCGGAGTTTGCTCTTAATCAGGTTATAAAGGGCTGGACCGAGGGGCTTCAGTTAATGAAGGTAGGTTCAAAGTACGAGTTATACATACCCGCTAACCTTGCTTATGGAACAAACGGCCCGCCCATGATAGGACCGGATAAGACCCTTATCTTTGAGGTTGAGCTTCTAAAAATTATTCACTAATCCTATACGAGAAAGACCTTCTTTTTGTTACAGGTTTTTTTAGTGTCCTTAATTAAGGGGTACGTCAGCTCTAAATAGAGTTGATGTACCCTTTTTTTTTTAAGTTTACAGGTAGGTCACGGCCGGACTTCCGCCTATCTACTCCAGAGCACAGTACTTTTTCTAATAAGTTGCTAAATTCTTTTTATCTTCTGCAATTCATGTATGCTGTATATATGGGTTTTTATTAAATTCAGGCAGGTGCATTTTTTCATTGACAGTTACAGGCGTTTAATGTAGTTTTAATACGTAAGTTCACAGTAGGATTTGTACAGCGGGGCCTAATACCTTTGATTGCGCAAAGCCACGAGGACTTAAAAAAAAACAAGAAAGGAGGTTTTGTGTGATGGCAACAGGTAAGGTAAAATGGTTCAACGAATCAAAGGGCTTCGGCTTTATTGAACAAGAGTCAGGTGAAGATGTCTTTGTCCACTATTCCGCTATACAGGGTGATGGTTTCAAGACCTTGAGAGAAGGTCAGACCGTAGAGTTTGAGATCGCTCAGGACGCAAAAGGCGCAAAGGCTGTAAACGTAATACCTCAGTAATTACACTTACTGCTTTAAAAGGCCCTCATCTATCTGATGAGGGCCTTTTTTTTTCCTCTTAACCATTGCCTCTGCTCTTATATAGGCTTTAATTCTCCTTTAACCTTGCGCTGCTATAATGGTATCTGTAATAAGGGCAGGATTGATTGCCGGACGTTAAGTATTATCAGAGCGGGAGCTTAGAGAAGATGAAAATCATGGATGAAGTTGTACTGCTTATAGGGTTTGGCGTAAACGTTGCTATACTATCTATAGTAGTCTTCGGATTGGCCATAACATATCTATCTCCTTGAGAAGTTTTTTTTAACGGTTTCCCCCTACCCAAAGCGGGAAAGTTACACCTCTTCATCACTCTCCATCCGGGGATGGGGCTCTTCAAGAGCCCATCCCCACCTCCTTATGGCCCGGCTTTTAAAGGGGCCATTTTTTTTACCGCCCATCTTTACCGGTGTTCCTTGTAATCCTTCAGTTATTTTTTTCTAAGTCCCTTAAATTTAATTTACCCGGGCGATTTACTTCTTGCAGGTGTGCAGGCATGGGAGTCTCTGCTGTATTCATTGATTACGGGCTTCAGGTATAAGAGATGACTCTCAGGCAGATATGTACGGTGTGAAAGAGCAGACAGAGAGGGTGGCAGAAGGGGTTGTTTTGAACGTTATACTATGAGCCGTGGCATTTTTTGTATTTTTTACCGCTGCCGCAGTAACAGGGTTCGTTTCTGCCGGGTTTTTTCTCTCCTGAGCCTGTTGCGGGGCTGCCGGTAATGTGATGGTCACGGCAGTACCCGGCTGCCTTCAGGACTACCCTCTCGGCGGCTTCTTCCATATCCGCAACACCTTCACTTAGATAACGTTCTGCCGTGCTTTTTTCAAGGCAAATGGCCTCATCTATCTCCGCCGATGAGGTGCTATCTGTCTTCTCGGCTACTCCTATTATGGGGCAGTATCCCTGCTCACCGGGCCTTTGTCCGGGAGAGCCCAGCGCAGCGCAGTGAGGCGGACGGATATCTGCGCCTTCCATGATAGTGGGGTGAATTTGGCATGTATTCTCCTTAGAGAGAAAAGAACACCTGAAGGCGAACATCAGGATAAGGTTCAGCCTTAAGACCCCCTTCTCCTGCCTTATATCCCTTAGCACGAGATTATAGCGTTCAGGCCTTGTAAAGAGGGGGCGCGGCCTCGCCTCACCTGTAATATAGGCCGAGACGATTCTCTTCTCCCTCAGCCGGATGCCCTTTACAAGCTCGGACTTGAATGCCCGCTCGCCGCCGGGGGCATATTTTGTCACGAGGCTGTAGTTGATTATTCCCCACCACGGGGCGCAGCAGGCGCCGCGGCATTGATCTACGCAGATCTTGGAGAAATCTTTTTTTACTGCTCTGGGCTTGTCTCTCATAAGGGTAATATTATAGCAGAGTCAATCTTTAAGATTCCAGAATAAGTCCCATTACAGCCTGTGATACAGACAGGCAGGGGAGCAGGTGATATTTTTTTACTCAAGCTTATTCTGCCGCGGCCTCTTGAATTTCCAAGGCCCTAATGAGCCCTTCCCTTAAAACGACGGGTTTATCTCCCCTGACGTCTACTACCGTGGAGGCAAGTCCGCCGGTGGTTTTGCCGCCCTCTATTATAAGGTCTATCTTGCCGTTAAAATACTCTTCTACCTCTGCTGCCTCTCTTGGCGGAGAAAACCCCGCGGGGTTGGCGCTTGTTGATGTAAGCGGAAAACCTGTAGCTCTAAGGAGCCTTCTGCAGAGAGGGGAAGGGGATATTCTAATGCCCACGCCGCCACTATCACCTGTGATAAGGGGGGAGACCGTGGGCGAGGCATTAAAAATAAGCGTCAGCGGGCCCGGCCAGAAGTTTTTTATTAATCTCTCGGCAAGGGGTGATATCTCCCTTACCATGGCCTGTACAGAAGCGAGGTCGCCTGCGATAAGCGGTATTGCCTTGCCTTCGGGCCGTCCCTTGAGCTCGATAAGCCGCTTAAGGGCGCGTGGGTTTGCCGGGTCTACGGCAAGGCCGTAGAAGGTCTCTGTGGGGTAGGCGATAACGCCGCCTGTGCTTAAGGCCAGCACGGCCTCTTCGAGGCCCTTGTTCGCGGATATTGTAATAGGGGTTGGAGGGGACATTTTTTATTAACTATGAATAAGTCCGTTGCTCTTAAGACATGTACCTGATTACTTTATCTCATCAGCGCTATCAAGGACGGCCTTGGAGAGTCTGGCCCTGTACCTTCTGAGCTTTGGTTTTAAGGTCTTGTCACCGGTGGCAAGTATCTCCGCCGCGAGTATGGCGGCGTTTTTTGCCCCTGCCTTTCCTATGGATACTGTGGCCACGGGCATGCCTCCAGGCATCTGAACCGTAGAGAGCAGCGCGTCAAGGCCGTTTAAAGGGCTTGCGTTTATGGGCACCCCTATGACGGGCAGTATGCTGTGGGAGGTCACTACACCTGCGAGATGGGCCGCGCAGCCAGCCCCGGCGATGAGTACCTTTATTCCTTTTTTCTCGGCCCCTCTGGCATAAGCCGCGGTCTCATCAGGGGTTCTGTGAGCCGATAGTATGTTCATCTCATATGGTATATTAAAAGAGTCAAGCGCAAGGCAGGCCTCACGCATTATCTCAAGGTCGGATTTACTACCCATGATTATCCCCACAAGGGGTTTTTGCAAGGCCTTTTTAGCGCACATGAGCTCTCCTTTTAAGATGGTAACTGATTATGTTAATAACTGGACTCACCCTGTACCGGTCTTATGTAGACCCCATACCAACCCCAGTTGTACCCCTATCTGCCTCAGCACTTCCCTCTCCCTACTCCGCGTTATCTCAGGGCCTTTCGGGCGATATCTTTTCTGTAATAGGCCCCTTTAAAGGATATCTTCTCTACGGCCTCGTATGTTACCTCGCGGGCCTCTCTTATGTCACGGCCAAGTCCTGTGACGCCAAGGACGCGTCCGCCTGAGGTAAGTACAGAGCCATTATCGGCCTTTGTCCCAGCGTGAAACACGAGCACGTCCTTTAAGTGCCCTGCCTCTTCAAGACCGCTTATGGGAAGGCCCTTCTCGTAGGCCGAGGGGTATCCCGCAGATGCCATGACAACACAGAGGCTGTGTTTAAGTGACCAGTGGAGCTCTCTATCCCCGAGCTCTCCTTTTGCCGCCCCAAGGAGTATCTCAAAGAGGTCGTCCTCAAGTCGCATGAGGATGGGCTGGCACTCGGGGTCTCCGAAACGGCAGTTGAACTCAAGGACCTTTAGCTCTCCGGACTTTGATACCATGAGCCCCGCATAGAGCACGCCGGTGTAAACTATACCCACGTCCTTCATGGCCTTGATAAGGGGC
>JBHHUP010000006.1:0-38840 GCA_046753845.1 Thermodesulfobacteriota bacterium | reverse complement strand
GGGCCAGGAGTTTTCTTATCCCGTCAAAGGCGCCTATATATGTAACGGGTATGCTCCTGTGCGTACGTCCTATAGGGGCCTGGTCCACGAGCTGAAGCCCCCGTATATCACCGGCGCCGTGCAGCGCCGTAAATGGCAGAGCCGGCTCGCTCTTACTGGAAAAGCGCCGCGCAAGGGCTCTGTAGAGGGTCTCGATGATAAGCGTGCTCTTTCCCGAGCCCGATACCCCGGTGACGCATGTAAGGGTCTTAAGCGGCAGGCTGAGATTTACGCCCTTTAAGTTGTTGCCCCTTGCGCCCTCTAATGTAATGGCTTTGCCGCTGCCGCGGCGTCTCCAGTGGGGCACCTTTATGGAAGACCTTCCCGTAAGGTACTTGGAGGTAAGGGTATGGGCCTCTTTTAAGAATTCTTCTGTTCTTCCGGTAAAGACGATGCGTCCCCCCGTCTCGCCGGCCCCGGGGCCGAGCTCTACGATGTAATCGGAGCTTCTGATTATCTCTGAGTCGTGCTCCACTACAACTATGGTGTTGCCGCGGGAGCAGAGTTTTTTCATCTGGGCCTTAAGGGCCTCTACGTCAACGGGGTGTAGCCCCACGGAGGGTTCGTCAAGGACGTATAATACGCCTGTAAGTGAAGAGGCCAGCTGCGTGGCAAGGCTTACTCTCTGTATCTCGCCTCCAGAGAGGGTCTTTGTGGCCCGCGAGAGAGATATATAACCAAGGCCCGTCTCGGAGAGAAAACCCAGCTTGGAGCTTATCTCGGTAAGTGCTTCACCGGAAATCTTTTTCTCCATGGTCTCAAGGTCAAGGGCGCTGAAAAAGGCCTTTGCCTCACTGATGCTCATGGAGCAGACCTCGGCTATGTTTCTGCTTGCTATGGTGAGTGTAAGGGCGTTGCTGTTAAGGCGGCTTCCATGACATGCCCTGCAGCGTGAGTATGATTTGTACCTTGAGGTAAAGACCTTTATGTGGAGTTTGTACTTCTTTTTTTCAAGTCCTGCGAAGAACTCGTCTATGCCGTGAAACTCGCGCGTCCCCTCGTGGATCAGCTTCTGCGCCTCTGCGCCAAGGTTTTTATAGGCAGTGTCCAGGTCTATGCCGTATAAGGGGGCCGCCTCGGTAAGCTCATCGTAAAGCCACCTGTAGGAGGGTTTTGTCCATGGGTCTATAGCGCCTTCTCGCAGCGAGAGATCTTTAACTGGTATGATCTTGTCATCATCGTAGAGGAGTACGTTGCCAAAACCCTTGCACTTCGCGCAGGCCCCTACGGGATGGTTGAAGGAGAGGGCCGCCGGTGTGGGCCGTGTTGCAAGGCGGCGGCAGTTTGGGCAGCGAAGTGCCCGTGTAAAACGTCTGACCTCGCCCTCTTCTACTACGACCCAGACCTCGTCGCCTCCCTCGCGGTAGGCGTTCTCAATGGAGCCCGTGAGCCTTGCCCTTACATCGGTGCTTAACTTGACCCTGTCCAGCACCACCTCAAGATTCTTTACCCCCGTGAGCTCAGGTTTTTTATCATTAAGGTTATATGTCTTGTCCTTAAGCCTTATACGGGTAAATCCCCTTGCCAGAAGCCCGTCTATTACCTCGGAGGCCTTGCCTGCCGCTTCGAGGGTAAAGCCTATGGTGGCCCGCAGTCCCGTAGAGCCGGAGATAAGCTCACCGGCCACAGCCGCGGGTTCATCAGGGGTTATCTCTGCCCTGCAATCCGGGCAATGCAGTCTGCCGATACGGGCGAAGATGAGCCTCAGGTAGTCATTTATCTCAGATGTAGTCCCTACGGTGGAGCGGTTTGTCCTTACGGGGTTTTTCTGCTCCACGGCTATGGCGGGGCGGATGTTGTGTATGGCCTCTACATCGGGCCGCTCCATCTTGTCAAGGAAGAGCCGCGTGTATGTAGAGAGAGACTCCATAAACCTCCACCGTCCCTCGGCAAAGAGGGTGGCAAAGGCAAGGCTGGACTTTCCCGAGCCGCTGGGGCCCACTACAGCCGTAATACGGTCGTGGGGGATGCTTAAGGAGAGGTCCTTGAGATTATTCTCGTTAAGCCCTGCAACTTCCAGGCAATCCCCTGAGGCAGCCTCTCTCTGAGGCTCTGGTAAGACCTTTTTCATGAACGACATAGTAGACCCTTAATAATAGAGTGTATTAAACTTTCTATTATATAACCCGGGGCTTGATTTTACCAGCATAAAGGTAGAAGGATGGGAAAGGGGTGTGCGGGGGCGTTTGAGTGAGAAAAAGGTGGGGAAAGAAAAAAATACTGAAGAGGGCTTCAGGCTTTCCGTTAAATAAAGCCTCTTTTATTGAGTAACCTTCATATCCGCATGACAGGGCTCTATGCCGAGCTCTCTTAATAGGATAAGGGAGGTCTCACTCTTTGAGTTGAGCCATCTCTCGTAAAGGCTTAAGATGTCTCGTGAGGTGCCGAGGGATGTACGCTCACTTACCTCGGTTAAGACCTCTGCAAAACAGGAGAACCTCTCGGAGAGCTCATCGAAGATACCGCCAAAGCGGGCTGTGGTCTTTTTATTACCGTATATTGTGGCAAGACTGCCGTAGGAGAGGGCGCCCATTGTCCGGTAGTACTGATGGCCGCATATCTTGCGTTTAAGGCTTGCTGGAAAGAAACCCGAGATAAAGAGGGAGAGGTCTCCGAGCTCGCGCAGGAGCCGCCGTGATGTAATGTCTCCGCTCCGCAGGGCCGCTAGGTACTTTATGGCCAGTATGTCGTTATTAAGGCGTCCGGCATCTACAAAACACCCAAGCATGCTCGAGAGGTAAAACTCAACCTCTTCAAGGGTCTCTATATGCTGGTTTTTCATCGCACTTGCGACAAGGTCTTTAAAATACTCTATGGGAGTCTGCTGAACAATCATCCGGGCCTCCATCTTAGATATAATATCGGCCTATCAACGAATATTATTAAATAAAATCGTTGCCTTAGGCTGTAACCATGGTTACTCTCCATATAATTTCATGCTCTTAAGGCGGGTATTTTCTTGCGCCGCAGGTAATCTGCCCAAGATGAGATATGAAAAACCTTTATTTTACGGTAGGTTAGCACTTAACAAGGCTGAGTGCTAAAAAAAACTTGACAAAGGAAAGCCATGAACCTATATTTACTCACAATTGAGGACCCCCTGCCATGTTGTGGCGGGGTGTGGATTTAACTAAAAGAAGATAAAGTAAAAAAGGAGGAGAGAGAAGAGATGAATATCAGACCGCTTCGTGATCGTCTGCTCGTCAAGAGGCTTGCCGAGGAAGATACTACAAAAGGTGGCATTATCATACCTGATAGCGCTAAAGAGGCACCTGCCGAGGGTGAGGTCGTGGCCGCGGGTCCGGGGAAAAAAGATGAGAGCGGCAACCTCATACCCCTTGAGGTAGCCGTGGGCAATAAGGTGCTCTTCAGTAAATACGCGGGCACCGAGGTTAAGATTGATGGCGAGGAGCACCTTATCATGGGCGAGGACGATATCCTCGGCCTCGTGGTAGAGTAATCTTTTTTACGAGAAATTATAACTAATACTTAAGTTTATACATACAAGGAGGATTTAAAGATGTCCGCAAAAGAAATAGTCTTTAGCAATAGCGCTCGCGGCGCCGTACTCCAGGGGGTTAATACCCTTGCCGATACGGTGAAGGTTACGCTTGGCCCCAAGGGCAGAAACGTAGTAATAGAGAAGAGCTTCGGCTCGCCCACCATTACCAAGGACGGCGTCACTGTAGCCAAAGAGGTAGAGCTTGAGAACAAGTTCGAGAACATGGGCGCCCAGATGGTTAAAGAGGTGGCCAGCAAGACCTCTGATATCGCCGGTGACGGCACCACCACGGCCACCGTTCTTGCCCAGGCCATCTTCAGAGAAGGCAGCAAGCTCGTAGCCGCAGGCCATAACCCCATGGATATTAAGAGGGGCATTGAAAAGGCCGTTAACTCCACAGTGACCGCCCTTGAAAAACTCTCAAAACCCGTTAAGGAAAAGAGCGAGATAGCCCAGGTAGGAACCATCAGCGCCAACGGCGACTCTGATATCGGAGGCATTATCGCCGACGCCATGGAGAAGGTGGGTAAAGAAGGCGTTATCACCGTTGAAGAGGCCAAGGGCATGGAGACGGAGCTTGACGTCGTAGAGGGTATGCAGTTCGACAGAGGTTACCTCTCACCCTACTTTGTCACAGACGCCGAGTCCATGGAGTGTGTCCTTGAAGACGCCTTTATCCTTATCCATGAGAAAAAAGTATCGAGCATGAGGGATATGCTTCCCCTGCTTGAAAAAATTGCAAAGACCGGTAAACCCCTCCTCATACTCTCCGAGGATGTAGACGGCGAGGCACTTGCCACTCTCGTTGTTAATAAACTCAGGGGAACCCTCCATGTATGCGCCGTCAAGGCCCCCGGCTTTGGCGAGAGGCGTAAAGCCATGCTCGACGATATCGCCGTGCTTACAGGCGGACGTCTTATAGCCGAGGAGCTTGGTATAAAGCTCGAGGGTGTTGAGCTCTCAGACCTTGGCAGCGCCAAGAGGATTGTCATAGACAAGGAAAATACTACTATCGTAGACGGAGCAGGAGCTAACGCCGACATCGAGGGCCGTATCAAGCAGATAAGGGCTCAGATAGAGGAGACCACCTCTGATTACGATAAAGAGAAACTCTCCGAGAGGCTTGCGAAACTCGCCGGAGGCGTCGCCGTAATTCATGTCGGCGCTGCCACCGAGACAGAGATGAAGGAAAAGAAAGCACGCGTTGAGGACGCACTTCACGCCACACGCGCTGCCGTAGAGGAAGGCATCGTGCCCGGAGGCGGCGTAGCCTACCTTCGGACCCTTAAGGCAATAGACAACCTTGAGGTAGAGGGCGAGCAGGAGTTCGGCGCCAAGCTCCTCAAGAGGGCCCTTGAAGAGCCCGTTCGTCAGATAGCCGAGAACGCCGGCCTTGAAGGTTCCATCGTAGTAGATAAGATAAAGAACGGCAAAGGCGCCTTCGGCCTTAACGCCGCTACAGAAGAGTACGAAGACCTCGTGAAAGCAGGTGTCATCGACCCCACAAAGGTCTCAAGGACGGCACTGCAGAACGCTTCTTCTATAGCCTCGCTTCTCCTTACCACTGAGGCCCTTATCGCTGATAAACCAAGCGAAGACAAGGGCGGCGGCGGTGGTATGCCTGATATGGGCGGTATGGGCGGTATGGGAGGAATGGGCGGTATGGGAGGAATGGGCGGCATGATGTAAGCCGGCACCTGTTCTAATTGTTCATACACCGGGAGGGCGGGCTCTTATTTAAGAGACCGCCCTCTCTTACTTTCTTTTGGAAAAAAGAAAGTAAGCAAAGAAAACCAACGGGGGATGAACTGTCTTGCTTTTAACAAACAAATGCGACCCCGTGTGATTTTGGAGCATTTTGGAAAAAAGAAAGTAAGATAAAGAAAACCAACGGGGGATGCACCCTTATTGCTTTAACGATTTACTATGTGTCCAACCGCAACAGGTGACAATTCAGGTCTTAAAAAATATTATGAATATCTCGGATGTACCACAGGTTATTAAGATACTCAAAAAAGAGTGCGCGCTCCTGAAAACCCCCTATGTGACCATCGTTGCCGACGGTGCGGCGCAAGGTAATCTTGGGGCCGAAGAAGAGAGCTCTAATATTAAAAAACCCTTTAAGGTTCTTGTCTCATGCATCCTCAGTCTGCGCACTAAGGACGAAGTGACGCGAGCCGCCTCGGAGAGGCTCTTTGCCCTTGCCGCCACACCTGCGGAGTTAGCCGCCCTTACAGAAGCGGTCATAGAAAAGGCCATATACCCGGCGGGTTTTTATAAGACAAAGGCAAAGACTTTAAGAGAGATAGCAAGGATTTTAAGGGACAAGTACGCTTCCGTTGTCCCCGATACCATTGATGAGCTGCTGAAATTTCGCGGCGTGGGACGAAAGACCGCTAACCTTGTAGTAACCCTGGGATACGGCAAGCCCGGAATATGCGTGGATACTCATGTTCACAGGATTACAAACCGCTGGGGCCTTGTCGTGGCGAAGACTCCCGAGAAGACGGAGTTCGCTCTTAGAGAAATCCTTCCGCAGAAGTACTGGATAGGCATTAATGATCTTCTTGTCACTTACGGGCAGAATATATGCAGGCCAACGTCGCCTTTTTGCAGCCGATGTTCCTTGGCGGAGTTCTGTGATAAAAGAGGTCTTGTAAATAGAAGATAAGGCTTGAGTTTCTGCCTTTTCACGGGTATTATTAAGATACTGTTGCTCATAATACGCTCTTGAACTCTTTTGGCAGGAGGCTCTTATGAACCCCAGGGTATTGATATACGGCAAAGACACCTGACCTTACACAACGGCCGCCCGTGAGGATTACGGCAAAAAGGGTTATGATGTAGAGTACGTGAACGTTAAACTCTCTGCTGAGAATATGGAGAGGATGCTGGCCGTTACAGGAGGCGCGAGAGACGTTCCCGTAATAGTGGAAGCAAAGAAGACCACCGTTGGTTTTGGCGGTTCTTGAGGAGTTTAGCCGGCCCGCGTCGCGGGTCATGGGATTAAATGCGGCTCTATAGCACCGTGTTTTAAAGGGAAAGAGGTGTTGCTTTCCCGTTGGTTTACTATGCCGAGTTTTGTTATATGTTTAAGGTAAGTAGGGAGGCATGGTCTTTAGTTAAAAGGTTACAGGCGTTGCTTCCCTCGTTGGTTTACTTTGCCAAGTTTTTTATGTTTAAGGTAAGTAGGGAGGCATGGTCTTTAGTTAAAAGGCAACAGGTGTAGATTCCCCCGTTGGTTTTCTTTGCCAAGCTTTCTTTTTTCTAAAAGAAAGCGGAGGAAGGAAGAGTTTTTTAAAAATAAAAAAAATAATAAGGAGAAAGTAATTGGAAAAGACGTTATCCATTATCAAGCCTGATGGAGTTAAGAAAAATGTCATAGGCGAGGTTGTATCAAGGTTTGAGAAAAAGGGTCTAAAGGTCCTTGCCATGCGTATGATAAGCCTTACAAAAGAAGGCGCCGAGGGTTTTTACGCCGTACACAGGGAGAGGCCTTTTTTTAATGACCTTACTGATTTCATGTCCTCGGGCCCTGTTGTGGTCATGGTTCTTGGCGGCGATGACGCCATAAAGAAGGTGCGCACCATTATGGGAGCCACCAACCCCGCCGATGCGGAGCCCGGAACTATTAGAAAGGATTTTGCCGATTCCATTGATAATAATATCGTACACGGCTCAGATGCGCCTGATAGCGCTATATGCGAGATAAATTACTTTTTTAACTGTCTTGATATTTCTGAAAGGTGATAAGGGGTCATGGAGACTGTTGATAAGATAAAGGAGCATTATCACTTTACTGATGTTGATGCCGCAAACCTCGTGGAGCTTGGGCCGCTTATTGGTAAGTTTGCCGATGACTTTGTCGTGGAGTTCTATCACCATGTAAAGGACTTTAGGAATGTCGATAAGTATCTTAAGAACGAGGCCACGATAAAGCGGCATCAAGGCGCCCTCAGGAAGTGGTACAGAAACCTCTTCGCAGGTGATTATGGCCTTGATTACATAAAGGGGCTTGAGAAGGTGGGGCTGGCGCACGTCAAGATAGACCTGCCCGCTCATTTTGTCAACGCGGCCTTTCACTTTGTAAAGAACTTTATCGCAGGAAAGATATACAATGAGGTCCCTGACAGCTCCCGGTGTTTTCTCCTTCAGCGTTCCGCTGTTAAGATACTCGATATTAACCTTGATGTCTTCACAAGCTCCTTTATAAAGGAGGAGAAGAAGTTCTTTCTCTCAAAGAAGGTTGAGAGCCGTCTTGTGCAGGCGGCAAACCGCTTTAGTTACGGGCTTAACCTCGTCCTTGTTCTCGGCCTTGTCGCTATAGGTATTATGGTAGTGATGCTTTTTGTGAAAGACATGAACTACGTGGTTCACGGTCACATTGAGACGGGACTGCTGCGCACCCTTGGTACTCTTCTCATGTTATGGGTGGTTATCGAGCTTATGGATACGGAGATAAGGCACCTCAAAGGTGGCGGCTTTGAGGTCAGGGTTTTTGTCAGTGTGGCCCTTGTGGCAATAATAAGGGATATACTCATAACTACGCTCAAGGAACATGAGGCCATTGAGGCGCGGCTCACCCTTATAGCGGCCGTTGCCGTGCTTGGCGGCGTGTACTGGCTTATATCCCAGACTGAGAAACATTAAGCACCCTTGCTCCCCGCCCTTCAAGGGGATGCCGTCATGAGACGGCCTCTCAAATCGCCTTTAAATGTCATGGTAAATCTTAGAGATCTTACATACGAGGGCTTTTTAAGCCTTGCCGCTGCTATGGGAGAAAAACCATACCGCGCCGGGCAGCTCTACAGGTGGGTCTATTCCCGGGGGGTCTCTTCTATTGACGAGATGACGGATATCTCTCTGGTATTAAGAGAGAGGCTGAAGAAAGAGTACGCAATAGCGGGGCTCTATCTTACAGACACATTGGCCTCAGAAGACGGCACGGTGAAGCTTGCCTATGAGCTCTCTGACGGGCTGAAGATTCACTCCGTTATCATGCCCGACGGCAAGAGAACTACGATATGTGTCTCCACTCAGGCGGGCTGCGCCCTGGGCTGCGGCTTTTGCCTTACCGGCACGGGCGGGTATAAGAGAAACCTCACTCTCTCGGAGATGGCCGGGCAGGTCTTATCGGCAAGAGAGGTGGCGGGAGAGGGGCGCGAGATAACAAATATCGTCTTTATGGGCATGGGCGAGCCCCTCCTTAACCTTGATACCCTTATAGAATTCATAAATATCCTTATAGACCCTGCGGGTTTTGCCATATCCCATAACAGGATTACCGTCTCAACGGCAGGTATAACGCCGTCATTAGAGAGGCTTAGCAGGGATACTAATGTTAATCTTGCCGTCTCCCTTAACGCGGCTACGGATTCACTTCGAAGCGAGCTCATGCCCGTTAACAGAAAGTATCCTCTGAAGGGGCTCATGGAGGCCCTCAGGGTTTATCCCCTTCAGGGCAAAAAACACCTTACCATCGAGTACGTCCTCCTTGGAGGCGTTAATGACAGAGAGAATGACGCCAGAGCTCTTCTACGGCTTCTTGCCGGGGTAAGGTGCAAGGTAAATCTCATACCCTTTAATCCCTTTGCCGGCGCTGCCTTCAAGAGCCCACATGATGAGGCCGTGGAGCGGTTCAGGGATATCCTCATGAAGGCCGGTTATATGGCGGTGATACGAAAGAGCCGCGGCGCCGATATAGGCGCGGCCTGCGGACAGCTGAAGGCACGGGATTTTGTGGCGTAGAGAGAAGAAAAAACCCTTGAAGCAGAGGGGTCTTAGTGGTAAAAGTACGGGGCAGATTTTAAATAAGGGATTTTTTTAAGAATCGACTATCTATACGTGGTTCATGTGGCGGTTTTAATGAGTTTTGTCTGCGGTAATAATATTTTAAAATACACCGGGAGTCTTATTCTATGTCAGAGAAGGTAATAGGAGTAATAGGCGGCAGCGGTCTGTACAGCATGGACGAACTTACGGATGTAAAATCCGTAAAGGTTACAACCCCCTTTGGCGAGCCATCGGATGAGTATATAACGGGCAGGCTCGGAGATGTGAAGATGGTCTTTCTGCCCCGTCACGGCCGGGCTCATAAGCTTCTTCCATCGGAGATTAATTACAGGGCTAATATATACGGTATGAAAAAGCTCGGTGTGGAGTGGATAATATCCGTCTCTGCCGTTGGCTCCATGAAAGAGGAGATTCATCCCGGGGACATGGTCATAGTTGATCAGTTCTTTGACCGTACAAAGTCACGGGTTTCTACCTTCCTTGGCGACGGCATTGCCGGTCACGTGGAGTTTGCCGAGCCCGTCTGCGGGGATCTAAGCAAGGTGCTTTATAACGCGGCAAAGGGCGCCGGGGCTAAGGTGCATAAGGGGGGCACCTACGTCTGCATAGAGGGGCCGCAGTTCTCCACGCGTGCCGAATCAAAGATATACCGCTCCTGGGGCGTGGATGTTATAGGCATGACTAATATACCCGAGGCCAAGCTGGCGCGGGAGGCGGAGATATGCTACGCCACCATAGCCCTATCAACGGATTACGACTGCTGGCACGAGGAAGAGGAGTCTGTAACCGTGGAGATGATACTTGAGACCATCAGCAAAAATGTCGCCATGGCCCGTGATATAATTCTCGGTGCCGTGAAAGATAAGGCCTTTGAAGGCCGTTCATGCGGCTGCGGCCACGCCATGCAGTACGCCGCCGTGACTAAGAGAGACGCTATACCGGAGAAGACGAGAGAAGACCTCTCGATAATACTTGGAAAATATCTTTAGATTCGCCCCTTTTTTTAGCGGGGTATTTAAAAGGAGAGTGGGCAGTTATGAGCATACTTGTAGTCGGTTCCGTGGCCTTTGACAGTATAAAGACGCCTTTTGGCGAGGTATCCGAGGTCCTTGGCGGCTCTGCGACGTATTTTTCCACGGCCGCAAGCTATTTTAGCGAAGTTAAACTCGTGGCCGTTGTAGGCGAGGACTTTCCCGATGAGCATATTGAGACCCTGAAGGAGCGCGGCATAGACGTCTCCGCTCTGCAGAAGGTCCCGGGCAGGACCTTTCGCTGGAAGGGCTACTATGAGTACGACCTTAATCAGGCCCATACCCTTGAGACAGAGTTAAATGTCTTTTCAGATTTCAGCCCCGTGATTCCCGATGGACACGGTGACTCGCCATTTCTCTTTCTTGCCAATATAGATCCCGAGCTGCAGATGAAGGTCCTTGAGCAGGTGCGCACCCCTAAGCTCGTTGCATGCGATACCATGAACCTCTGGATAGAGAACAAACCAGATGAGCTGCGTACACTCCTCGGCAAGGTTGAGGTCTGCGTTATCAACGAGGGTGAGGCAAGGGAGCTTGCCGGAGAGGCGAGCCTTGTAAAGGCGGCTAAGAAGATAATGAACTGGGGCCCCCGTACCCTTATCGTGAAGCGCGGCGAGTACGGCGCCGTTATGTTCAGCTCTTCTTTTATATTCTCCGCTCCTGCTTATCCCCTTGAGGATATATTCGACCCCACGGGAGCAGGCGACAGCTTTGCCGGCGGTTTCATGGGTTATCTGGCCAATACAGGAGATCTCTCAGATGATAATCTCAGGCGGGCCATTATTTTTGGGAGCGTTATGGCTTCTTTTAACGTAGAGGCCTTCAGCCTTGAGAGGCTTGGTTCTTTAAAGCAGGAGGAGATACGCTCGCGCTACAGGGAATTTAAGCAGTTGACCCATTTCGGGGATATATGATAATTTATACTTATACGGGCTAAGAGAAAAGGCCTTCTATTCTGTGGTGATGCTCTGTTGTTAATGAGGGTTTCGTTCGGGTGTAGGATTAGATGTATCGGCCTTTTTTCTCTTGGTGAAGATATCTTTAAGATGGCATTATTTGTTAATACAAAAAAGCCGGTTGTCTCTTTTACCGCGGGGTCCATCCCTTTATTTCTCCTTGTCCTCCTCATTATCTTCTTCGGCTGTGCCCATAGAGTGGATAAGCTCAAGGAAAACTCCGATATACACTATAGACTGGGTAATGAGTACTACAAGGCCGGTAATATCGCTGATGCCCTGAAGGAGTTCACCAAGGCCATTACGCTGTACCCGGAGGAGCCCTCTTATCATCTTATGCTCGGTTTTGCTTATTCCGCGCGCGACCTTGACGCCCGGGCCATAGAGGAGATGAAACAGGCCGTTACCCTGGACCCCATGTTCTCAGAGGGGCATATAGGGCTTGCGTCTTTATATATGAAAGCCGGCGACTGGGACGGGGTTATAAAGGAGTGCGGTCTCGCTCTTAAAAATATATACTATAAGACCCCGGAGACGGCATACTTTAACATGGGGCTTGCCTATTATAATAAAGGCGATTATGCGGCCGGTATAGATAACCTAAAGAAGGCCGTGGCCATGAAGCCGGGTATGGCGGTTAGCTACTACCATATGGGGCTTGCTTTTGAGAGGCTGCATGAGTCCGATAAGGCTCTCGCCTCATACCGTAAAGCCGTGGAACTTCAGAGCGGCTACATGCAGCCTTATTTCAGGATTGGTGTTGTTCTCACGAAACAGGGGGAGAATGAGGGCGCTCTACGGGCCTTTCAAAAGGTAGTCGAGCTTGCGCCCGAGAGCAGCCGCGCAAGGTCCGCCAAAGATTATATAGAGCTCTTAAGGTAGCAAAGGAGCCGATCGGCCGAGTTAATAAGAGAGGGGGGCTTCTTGCAGATAAATCTTTTTGGCCGGGTGGCCGGGTTTTTAAAAGCGGCCAGCCTTTACACAAAAACTATCATCTTTGTCTTGTACGTACGAAGTACTGAATGTTATATGAAATATAGGAGGGGGCTAAGGGCCCCTTTTGGAAATGCCGCTTTCAATCACATTTTCTCATGGAGATAATAACGGTATGGAGAGTCCGGGCACCTGTATCAAGAGGGAACGGGAGCTTCGGGGTTTTTCTCTTCAGGATGTTCATAAGGCTACACGCATACCTGAGAAGAACCTGCGGGCTCTTGAGGCCGACGACTTTGATGCCCTGCCGCAGCATGCCTTTGTAAAGGGATATATTCGGGCATGCTGTAAGTATATGGGCCTTGATGAGACGGACCTCGTCCTGCGTTATGAGCTCTTCATAAAGGATAATACCCCCGTTGAGGAGAGCCCGCCTCCAGAGGAGGATAAGGGGCCCGCGGCAAGGAGTTTCTCCTTGAGTTCAAAGCAGATTGTGGCGGCCCTTGTTGTTATCGGTATTATCATAATAGTGCTTTTTTATATGCTTAGCGGCTCGCCCCGGCACGAAGAGCTTGTTAAGGCTGCCCCGGAGTCCGTGCCAGCCTCTCCGGCAAAGAGCCCCGCTCCTGCGGCCCTTACCGAGACCGCAAAACCCGCGGCGCCTGCTCATGAGTCAAGTTCCGCGGCGGAGGTATCACCGCCGGGACATGTGCTTAAGATAATCGCTACCGATGATGTCTGGGTAAAGCTCAATATAGATAACAAAAAGCCCTTTGAGGTGCTCTTTAAAAAAGGCAATACCAGGCAGTGGCTCATGAAAAAAGGAGTCAGCCTCGTCATAGGCAATGCCGGCGGGGCCTCCATTGTATTTGACGGCGAGCCTGTGAAGATGGTCAATATGCCGGGCCGTGTTGTAAGGATGAGATTGCCCTCTGAGTGAGACCTCTTAAGGGGCCGTGAAGGTGTAACGAGCTATTTGCCGGTGCAGTTTAAAGGGTGCATAGAAAAGAGCCCTTAAGGCGAGACGGTCTTGAAGTTTACGAGTAATATATAAAATGGAGAAGAGATGGAATCGGTAATAAGGTGCAGAAAATGCGGCAAGAAGATGACTTTTGTAAAGGTGGATGATTACAGGATAAAGTCGACGTGCTCCTGCGGCTACTCGGAGTACAAGACGGCCTCTGCCGCCAGTAAGACCATAAATCCCCACTTGTCAAAGCAGGATATGATGCCCCTTGTCTTTGATGATACAGGCAAGTTTTTTTTCGAGGCCGAGCGCGCCGATAGAGAGAAAAAAGAGATAATAACCCTTGAGGAGCTGAGCATGCTCGCCTCTTCGGATTATGATATAAAGGAGATCCTCAAGACCGTTGCCGAGAAGACGGCCAAGAGAATAGGCGTTGATGTATGCTCCATATACCTATGGGAGGAGGATAACCTTGTGCTTGAGGGAACCTTCGGCCTTAGTCAGGACGCCGTGGGCGTGGCAAGGCTCAAAAGCGGCGAGGGCATTACGGGCTCGGCCCTTAAAGACCGTCAGCCTATTCTGATTGAGGACGTAAGCACAGATGAGCGCTATCACTTTTTTCCCGAGACCAAGGAAGAGCAGTACAAGATTAAATCCATGTATTCCTACCCCATATTCTCCGGTGATGAGCCCTTCGGGGCCCTTAACGTGCAGACAGTGGTTACAAAGGAATTTACCGAGGACGAGCTGAGTTTTGTAGCTGTTGTGGCAAACCTTATCCTCGGTGCCGTGAAGTTAAGAAAGAGGCGCTGATGCCCCATGGATTTTTTCGGGCTGGGCACTGCGGGAGATCTTTCGCGGGCTTCTCGGCGGCCTTTTTTTTTACTCTCCTGGCAGCCTTGCAGCTATGCCTTTCGGCAGCTTCTTTCGGGGGTTTGTCTTCTACGAGTGTAGATAGAGGGGGGCACTTTCGAGTCCGATATTTTGGCGCCGAGAACAGCGTAGCCGGCCATCTTATCTCCCTTGTCCTTGAAGAAGCTTATGTGAAAGTAGGCGCCGACCTCCTTTACTGGCCCGTAGAGAGGTTAGAGGCGGAGTTGTACCCTGAAAAAGAGTTCTTTGATATCACAAGGAGTCCGGTCTGGGTTGGGGCCATATATGACGGAAAGATAAAGATGCCCGCAGGTGGTCTTGTAGAGCGTACCGCTTCGCTTGAACGGGTCTTATTTCACGAGTATACTCATGCCCTTGTGTACCGGCTCTCAAAGGGCAGGGCCCCGGCGTGGCTTAACGAGGGGCTTGCCCAGTATGAAGAGGGCGCGCAGAGTCCCGGTTTTGACGGGCGTGTTAAGGCCCTTGTAAGAGAAGGCGGCATATCGCTTTCCTCTATTGAGAGTTCTTTTTTAAACCTGCCTCACGAAGAGGCGGCCAGGGCATACACGCTGAGTCTCTCTGTTACAGGGTACATTATAAACGAGTTTGGTTTTTCCTCTCTTAAGAGGATACTTATAACTCTTGGAGAAGGTCAGGATATTGATTCCGCGCTGCGGGCCTCTGTTTTTTTATCTTACGAGGCCCTTGAGCAGAGTTGGCGTGATTGGGTGCTGCGTTAGCCCGTAGAGAACCTCTTGCTCGTAAGATACGCGGTTTTTTCTTTGAAGACAAATATCTATGTGTTATAATTTAAAACTATCATAAAATCAAACTGGAGGTAAGACAGGGATGAAAAAACAAAGAGGAAGGCAGTCGTTTCTTTCAGGGTCATTTATCTTTTTATTTGCGATAGTGGCCTCGTTGGCCCTTTACGGCTGTGGCGGTGAAGAAAAAAAGGCCCCTGCTGCCGGTAAGGCCGCGGCTCCGGTAAGCGCGAAGAAGGCGATGCCTGCGGGTCATCCTGCCGCGAACTCGACAACTGATGATATCGCCAAGGCCTCTCACTCACTTATTAAGACTAAAAAGACGGTAAAGATATCTGATGAGGTTAAGAAGAAATGGACCTCCGTAACGCTGGAGATATCCAGTCTTCAGGCGCAGGCTGTAAAGACCGTAGAGCTGAAGGTTGGTTCCACCACTCAGCTTAATGATGACGGTTACGAGATTAAGGTGGAGTCTTTTGTCCCTGATTACACCATAGTGGGAGACCACATAGAGAGCCGCTCCAATGAGCCCAATAACCCGGCGGTCCTGCTATCCCTTCTGAAGGGTGATAAGGTGGAGACAAGGGGCTGGGTCTTTACGCAGCTGCCGGAGTTCAACTCCTTTAACGACAAGAGATTTGTCTTTGTCTTAAAGGCGCCTGCGAAGGCCTCTAAAAAGGCGGCTAAAAAGTCTCATTAAGGCCGAGGGAGAGTGGGCGCTAAGGGCCTGAAGGTCGTTAAAGATACTATGTTAAGAGGAGAGATGCCCGAGAGGCTGAAGGGGGCTGATTCGAAATCAGTTGTTCCGCTTGCGGAACCGGGGGTTCAAATCCCTCTCTCTCCGCCAACTTCCGCCAGGGGCCAAGTGGGCCAAAAAAGCGAAAAGGGCGAAAAAAATCGCCAAGAGCTGATGCTAGGCTCATGGGCTTAAGAGAAATGTCTTAATTTTTAGAGGAGAGATGCCCGAGTGGCTGAAGGGGCACGCCTGGAAAGCGTGTGTGCATTTACGTGTACCGAGGGTTCGAATCCCTCTCTCTCCGCCATTATTTGTCTGTTTTGCTTACAGGTGCTGTTGATAGCCGGGTCTTGCGCAATGGAAGGGTAGTTAACCCCGTCAGGTCCGGAAGGAAGCAGCGGTCGCGGCCCGAACCCATGTGCCGCAAGGGTGCCTGGCTATCAACAGCGCCTGTAAGCATCGCGGCCAATAAGAAGCATTTTTTTTAGTTAAAGAACGGGCGGTTAAAAGTGCATTGACTAAGAAAAACACCACGGTCGGCGAAAAGCTTCAGCCCCTTGTTCGCAAGGTCCCTTCTATGAGACCCCGGGCACTTAACTCTAAGGGGTTTGTTTCAAGCATTGATATCTATCTTGTAGAAGCAAAAAGGCCCCGCTATTGCAGGTTATTATCAAATCAGAGTTACTCTCAGCATAGGATTACATTACAACTAAAACTAAAACCCGGCAGGTATACAGGCCATGTCCTCTTATCTTGTAATAGCGCGAAAATGGAGACCCTCTATCTTCGAGGAGATAATAGGGCAGGACCATGTTACGAGAACCCTTCGTAACGCCATCTCCACGGGCCGCGTAGCGCAAGCCTATCTCTTTTCCGGTCCCCGCGGCGTGGGCAAGACCACGGCGGCGAGGATACTTGCCAAATCCCTTAACTGTACAGGCGCCGGTGATGCCCTGCCATGTGATGAGTGCTCCTCGTGCCGCGAGATTACCGCAGGTTCATCTGTAGATGTCCTTGAGATAGACGGCGCCTCTAATACGGGCGTGGAAAACGTTCGCGATCTGCGCGAGAACATAATGTATATGCCCGCCGGGGGCAAGCGCAAGATATACATTATAGACGAGGTGCATATGCTCAGCATCTCGGCCTTTAACGCCCTCTTGAAGACACTTGAAGAGCCTCCGCCACATGTAGTCTTTATCTTTGCCACTACAGAGGTGGGCAAGATTCCACTTACCATCTTATCAAGATGCCAGAGGTTTGAGTTCAGGCGTATCTCGCTCCTTAAGATTGAGAGCCATCTTAAAAAGATACTTATTGCCGAGAAGATAGACTTTGAGGAAGATGCCCTCTTTGCCATCTCAAGAGAGGCCGACGGCAGCCTCCGGGATGCCGAGAGTCTTCTGGATCAGGTCCTTGCCTTTGGCCGCGGCGCCGTAAGGCTCACTGATGTCACCGAGGCCCTGGGGCTGATGGACAGAACGGTGCTTCTTGAGCTAATGGACGCTATTATAAAGAAAGACGGCGGATTATCCTTAAATATTATTGAAAAGATATATAATTTCGGGTATGATTTAAAAAAAGCATGCGGAGAACTTCTGGCCATAGTTAGAGACATGACGGCCATTAAGGTTATGGATGAGACCTCTCTTATTGAGGCTCCTGTTCATGAACTTGAGAGACTAAAAGCAATTTCAGCCCTCTGCGCAGTTGATGATCTTCATATGCTATTTCTCCTCTTGCAGAAAGGTTACGGAGACGTTACCCGAAGCGATTTCGCAAGGCATGCCTTTGAGATGACGGTTCTGCGGGCCTCTTCTTTTGACTCATTAAGGCCCCTTGAGGAGATTATAAAGGGTATGAATGCCCTGGGCATGAAAGAGGGCGGAGGTGATTTTGCTTCTCCCGCCGCCGCCAAAGAGCGTCCCGTGCTCTCCCATGCCGGTTCTGTCTCCCAAAATAACGGGTTCTCGCCCTCTAAGCAGGAGAAGGGGGCTTCAAAAAGGCATAGGGCGTCATCAGTGCCGGTTAAGGGTCGGGGAGTACTGCCCTGGGAAGAAGGCGGCAGGGTTGCATCGAAAGCACCATCGGCAGGTGACGGGAAAGGCGGTACCGCCTCTTATGCTGACTCTGGGGCTGATTTATCCGGCAAAGCCGTTGGTGAGCAGGATGCTCGCCGGGTGAGCGGCGCAGGACAGGGGGCAGCGGAGGGGCAAAACGAGACGGCGGTAGAGGAGCAGGCGGCCGGGGAACAGGCGCAACGGGCGGATGTGGCCGGGCTTATGGGGCATATTAAAGAGCATAATATATCTCTTCACGGCACTCTTAAGGCCGCGGATATAGAGATTAGAGATAATATCGTTGAGATAAAGACAGACCTTAAGACATCCAAGTTTCTGAAGATGCAGATAAACCGTCTTGAGAGGGCTTTTTCCGATTACCTGAAGACCTCAGTGAAGGTTGCCCTCAAGGCCGAACTTGCCGGTGAGGGTGTGGTTAAAGATCCGGCGGATGCTGTGATTAGAGCTTTAGGCGGTAAGGTCTTGGAAGATTCCTATGGAGGTGGAGGTTAGATGGCTGGTAATATCGGCAATATAATGAAGCAGGCTCAGCAGATGCAGGCAAAGATAGCTGAGATTCAGAAGGAGATGGGCGGCAGAACCTGCGAGGCCTCTGCAGGGGGCGGCATGGTTACGGCCCTTGTTAACGGCAACCAGGAGCTGCTCTCCATAAATATAGACCCCGCCGTGGTAGATCCTGATGATGTGGAAATGCTCCAGGACCTTATCGTAGCAGCCGTTAATGAGGGCTACAGAAGAAGCAAGAAGATGGTATCTGATGAGATGGGCAAGCTCACAGGCGGGCTTGGCATGGATATACCGGATATGTTTAAATAAGATAGAGGGCTGGGCAAGTGCAGTTATCCTCTTTATGTTACGGTATAAGAGGTGTATTTTTTTTAAAATCTGCAAGTCTCTCCGATGCAGGTCTTAATTTAAAAGATATGGATATAGATTAAATGCGTTATGCAGGTCCCATAGAGAGGCTTATAAAAGGGTTCTCCGGGTTGCCCGGGATAGGCGAAAAGTCGGCTACAAGGCTCGCGCTTTTTGTCCTGAACTCAAAGAAAGGTTATGCCGAGGAGCTTGCGGCGGGTATCCTTGATGTGAGGGAGAATCTTATACTCTGTGAGCGGTGTATGGCTTTTTCGGCTATCAGCCCCTGTGAGATATGTTCGGACGAGGGCAGAAGCAGCGATACAATCTGCGTTGTATCTGATTTTAAAGATATGATGGCCCTTGAGGCAGCAGGTGATTACAGAGGGCGGTACCATGTCCTGCACGGTAATCTCTCGCCTCTTAAATCCATAGGGCCCGAGGACCTTCGCATGAAGGAGCTCTTTATCCGTGTAAGGGATGAGGGTGTTAAAGAGGTCGTGCTTGCCACGGGTTTTGACTCCGAGGGCGAGGCCACCTCGATGTATCTTGCGAGGCTTTTAAAGCCTTGCGGTGTAACGGTAACGAGACTGGCCTCAGGCGTACCCATGGGCAGCTACATAGAGTTTATGGACAGGGCTACGCTTGGAAGGGCCCTTGCAGGTAGAAGAGAAGTCTCCTGAGATACAGGGGATGAGTATTAAAAGTTGGAGAGGGGGAACTTATGGGTAAGCACACAGAGGTGAGATGGCACGGCAGGGCCCAGCAGGGCATAGTTACTGCCGCCAAACTCCTTGGTGAGTCATGTATGCAGGCAGGGGCCTATGTGCAGGCTTTTCCCGAGTTTGGGCCGGAGAGGATGGGGGCGCCTGTAAAGGCCTTCAACAGGGTGTCTGAGACACCCATACGACGGCACTGTCAGGTTACGAACCCGGGTTATGTCTTAATAGCGGATCCAACGCTTATAGCCGGTGTGGACAGCGGGTGCGGCCTTACGGAAGGGGCCGATGAGGATGCCGTTTATGTAATCAATACGGCGAAATCACCGGAGGAGATGCGTGCTGAGCTGGGCCTTACAGGAAAACCGGCCCGTGTTTACACCGTTGACGCGGCCCATATATCCATTGAGTGCATAGGCAGGATGATGCCCAACACCCCGCTCTTAGGAGCCCTCGCAAGGGTTACGGAGGTAGTGCCCCTTGAGTCTGTTATTGAGAACTTCAGGAAAAACTACACCAAGAAGTTCGGTGATAAGGTAATAGAAGGCAATGTTAAGGCCATGCAAAGGGGCCATGATGAGGTGAAGGGTTTATAATCCTTACTTTTATCCATGACCGAGGGAGAAGGTGATATGAGTGATAAAAAAAGCCCGCCTATAGGCGGCGTTATAGAGAGGGGCGGCACGGCTCACGAGTACACAACAGGGGGCTGGAGAAAGTTTAAGCCCGTTGTAGACCATGAGAAGTGCATAAATTGTCTTATCTGCTGGGTGGTATGCCCGGATTCCGCCATTATAGCCGAAGAGGGTAAGATGGTCGGTTTTGATATGGAGCACTGTAAGGGGTGCGGCCTCTGCGCCAGCGAATGCCCTGATAAGATTACCGCTATCACAATGGAAGAGGAGGCCGACTAATGGCTATTGCCAGGAATAAGAGAGAGCAGATAGGGCTTACGGGTAACTCTGCCGTGGCCATGGCCATGAAGCAGGTTAACCCTGATGTTTTTCCCGCCTACCCCATAACACCTTCCACTACCGTTGTGGAAGAATTTTCCAGCTATGTGGCAGACGGGGCCGTTGATACGGAGTTTATCGCCGTTGAGAGCGAGCACTCTGCCATGAGCGCCTGCGTGGGCGCCGCCGCTGCCGGGGCCAGAGTTATGACGGCCACAAGCTCGCAGGGCCTTGCCCTTATGTGGGAGATGCTTTACATCGCCTCAGGTCTAAGGCTTCCAATTGTCCTGTGTGACGGCAACAGGGCGCTATCAGCCCCCATTAACATACACTGCGACCACTCCGATACAATGGGCGCGAGGGACTCGGGCTGGATTCATCTCTACTCCGAGACGGTTCAGGAGGCCTATGACAATATATTTCAGGCCGTTAGAATCGCCGAGCACCCCGATGTAATGCTTCCCGTCATGGTATGCCTTGATGGTTTTATAACGACTCATGCCATTGAGAACGTTACGCCTATTACTGATGAAGAGGCACAGGAGTTTGTAGGGGAGTATGAGGCTAAGAACTCCCTCCTTGATACGGATAAGCCCGTTACCGTTGGGGCCATGGCTCTTCAGGAGCCTTATATGGTCTTTAAGTATCAGCAGAGCGAGGCCATAAAGAGGGCCAAGGATGTTGTCGTAAAGGTGGGCAAAGAGTTTACCGAGAAATTCGGCCGCGAGTACGGCCTCTTTGAGTCATACAGGTTAGAAGACGCCGAGGTGGCCGTGGTCATACTCTCAAGCGCCGCGGGAACCACAAAGGTGGCCGTTGACGAGCTCAGGGCTCAGGGTAAAAAAGTCGGGCTCCTTCGCCCGAGACTCTTCAGACCACTGCCTCATGCCGAGATAGCCGAGGCTTTGAAGGGGGTAAAGGTAGTGGCCTGTCTTGACAGGGCCGATTCCATGAGCGGTTTTGGCGGCCCGCTTTTTAATGACGTGCGTTCCCTTTTATACGAGGCCGAGGAGAGGCCCCTCGTCTTTGGCCGCATCTTTGGGCTTGGCGGCAGAGACTACAAGGTTGAAGACGCTCTGGCTGTCTTCGAAGAACTCCTGAAGGCCAAAGAGACTGGCAAAGTCGATGAACTTATAAAATATATAACCTTCGACCCCGAGGCGCCACTCAGCAATGATGCCTCCGGCGGCTGTTAGAGCAAGGGGGCTTTATGGCGACATTAAAGGATTTTTCAAGAAAAGAAGAGCTTTTTTCCGGCGGGCACAGGCTATGCGCCGGTTGCGGCATACCTCCCATAGTAAGGCTTATACTTAGAAACTATGATACCCCTGTTGTGGCGGCTAACGCCACGGGGTGTCTTGAGGTGGCTACCACCATATATCCCTACTCCGCGTGGAGGATACCGTGGATACACTCGGCCTTTGAGAATACAGGTGCCACTATAAGCGGCGTTGAGACAGCGTACCGGGCCTTGAAGAAAAGAGGCAAGATACCGGGAGGGGATAAGGATATAAAGTTTATCGCCTTTGGCGGCGACGGAGGCACCTATGATATAGGGCTTCAGTCTCTCTCAGGCGCCCTTGAGAGAGGCCATAACTTTCTCTATGTCTGTTACGATAACGGCGCTTACATGAATACGGGTATACAGCGCTCAAGCGCCACGCCCTTTGGCTGTAATACCACTACGAGCCCTGCGGGTACCGTTATAAAGGGAAAGCTTGAGAAGAGAAAGGATCTGACGAAGATAGTAGTGGCCCATAACGTGCCCTACGCGGCTCAGGCCTCGCCTCATAACTGGTCGGATCTGGCTAAGAAGACGCAGAAGGCTATAAATACAAAGGGGCCGACTTTTCTTAACGTCATCTCCCCTTGTCCCCTTGGCTGGTATACGAAACCCGAGGACAGCAATAAACACGCCCGCCTAGCCGTTGAGTCCTGCTACTGGCCTCTATACGAGGTAGAGGAGGGTGTGCTTCGTGTGACATATAAGCCGAAGAATAAGATCTCCATGGAAGAGTGGCTGAGACCTCAGGGCAGGTTCAAGCACTTATTCAAGCCCGGCGCCGAGGGTCTAATTGAGGAGATTCAGAGGCAGATTGATGAGGAGTGGGAGAAGCTTCTTGGTTTTGACGGACAGCTGGTCTATTAAGAGGGGGCCGCTGGAGGGGGTGTATTCTCTAAGATCGAGAAAAGTTTAACCTTGAAAAGCCCGGTTTGATCCGGGCTTTTCAGATTGAAAAATATTTTGTAAGGGAGTTTTTTATGAGTTCTGAGAAGAAGGGTTTTACGGACGAGCTTAAGGCCAAGGTCGCTCTTTCCATGAAGGCCGGGGACAAGGGGCGCACCTCTGCGTTGAGGCTGCTTCTTAGTGCCGTTACCAATAAAGAGATTGAGCTCCGCCGTCCAATGAATGCAGACGAGGTCGTGCAGACGGTGCAGACCATGGTGCGCCAGAGAAGAGATTCAATAGAGCAGTATGAGAAGGGCGGCCGCGAGGAGCTTGCAATAATTGAAAAAGACGAGATAAAGATACTCGAGGAGTTTCTTCCCGCGCAGCTTAGCGCTGCCGAGATAGAGGCCATTGTGAGTAAGACGGCAAAAGAGCTTGAGGCAACCTCGATGAAAGACATGGGCAGGCTTATGAAGGCCGTTATGGCGCTGGTTAAGGGCAGGACAGGCGGCAAGGCCGTTCAGGAGGCCGTTAAAAAGACCCTTGAGTAATTTAAGGTAAGTCTCTACGAATAAGGCGCGGTAAGCGTCCTTATTTGAGCTCTTTAAGTGAGGGCAAAACAATTAAGGAGATATGAATGAACGTTAAGGATATATATGAGAAGGCATATACAAGAGGTATGGAAGTAGACCCTCGCGGTATAGATGAGGTAAAAAGAGAGCTTGCAAGGACAAGAAAAGACTTCGATGAGCTTAAGGAAAAGGATAAAAAGACCTTTGATGCCGATAGACTTGTAAATCCATACTCTGATACGCGCCTTCTTTACGGGGCCCCGGATACAGAGGTGAAGCGCGTTATTGTAGGTATAGACATGGAGGTAGGCGAGGTGCTGCTTGCCGACCGTCTCGGTGAGAAAGGCAGGCCCATTGACCTTATCATCGCTCATCATCCCGAGGGCAGGGCCATGGCAAACCTTCACGCTGTCATGAATATGCAGGCCGGTATCATGGAAAAATACGGCGTGCCCATTAACGTGGCAGAGGATATTATGGCAGAGAGAATCTCCGAGGTGCACAGACGCATCATGCCCGCCAACCATATGCGTGCCGTAGATGCGGCGCGCCTTCTTGATATACCTTTCATGTGCATGCATACACCTGCGGATAACTCCGTAGTGACGTTTTTGCAGGATATTTTTGATAAGGAAAAACCTCTTTATGTCTCCGATATCCTCGATATACTAAGTGCCATTCCCGAGTACGAGCAGGCCGCAACAGAGGTGATGAGCCCTGATATCGTATGCGGTGCGGGTAAGAGAAAGGCAGGGAAGGTATTTGTTGATATGACAGGCGGCACAGGGGGGTCCAAGAAGGCATTCTCAAACCTCTCTAACGCTGGCGTGGGAACTGTTGTGGGCATGCATATCAGCGAGGAGCACAGAAAGGAAGCGGAAAAAAATCATCTCAGTGTAATCATAGCAGGTCATATGGCCAGCGATAATATCGGCATGAATCTGCTCTTTGATAATATTCTCTCACCTGAGATTGAAGTTGTGGAGACAGCGGGTTTTAGAAGAGTGCCGAGGGGTTAGCTCTAAACCTTTGAACCAATATGCAGGCAGGGGTATGTGCTAAAGAGCCGGCTGTGCCGAGACAAGCCGCGCCCTGTGTGGGGTTGGCTGGTGTCATAAAGAGGAGCCCGTAGAGGGTGTTTGTTACCTGCAGGCACTTGTTTTACACCGGAGAATCAATAAGATAAAGTGGACAGCGCGACATTAGATGTACTTGAGTTTAATGATGTATTAGAGGCCCTTGCCGATTTTGTTCATACAGCTCGGGGCTCTGAGCTGGTCTACGCCATCAGGCCTGTAGATGACAGGGATTTCATAGAGGAGGCTTTTGAGCGCTTTACCGAGGCCGCAGCCTATGGCGAGGCCTCGGGCAGCTTTCCACTTGCCGGGGTCTCTGATATCAGGCCCGTGCTTATGAGGCCATTTCCCGAGGGGGCCTTTATCCCCGGTGAAGAGCTCCTTTTGTTAAGAGATAATCTCGTAGCGGCCGGCAGATTAAAGGCCCTGGCAAACGCTGCCTTTTTAAAAAAATACCCCGCTCTCTCGCCCCTCTTTCTGGGGCTTTCCGAGAGCCGTCCCCTTCTTGATAAACTCATCGGCACTATTGACGACAAGGGCCTTATCCTTGATGGCGCCTCCTCAACATTACGCGGTATCCGAGGTAAATTAAGGAGCTCAAAGACCCGTATACGAGAGCTTCTATCAAGTCTTATTCAAGACCCCGACTCTAAAGAAGCCATTCAAGACGATATAATCACCATACGCGACGACAGGTTCGTCCTCTCCGTGGTAGCTGGAAAACACTCCGAGATACCCGGAGTTATCCATGGCCGCTCCGGGAGCGGTGCTACTTTTTTCGTAGAACCCATGGAGCTTGTTGCCCTTAATAACTCACTATCCATACTGAAAAAGCAGGAGCTTGCCGAAGAGCTGAGGATATTAAAAGAAATCACAGAGCTTGTCCTTCTCTCAAGTGAAGAACTCCTCGGCGACCTTGAGCTTATGGCCGGCCTTGATGTAATAGCCGCTAAGGTTGCCTTTGCAAAGAAAACCGGCGCCCTTGTCCCGGCGATAGGCGCGGGCGGCGAGATAAGGTTTTCCGGCGCACGGCATCCTCTGCTTGTTTTGAAGGAGCTTGGCGGCGGGCCTTCTGTAATCCCCGTTGATATAAGAGTAGGGCCAAAGACGCGCGTGGTCGTAATCTCCGGCGCTAATACCGGCGGTAAGACCGTTGCCCTTAAGACCCTGGGGCTTCTTACCCTCATGGCCTCCTCGGGGCTGCCTGTTACCGCCGGGGCCGGTTCGCGTGCCGTAATATTTGATTCTGTCTTTGCCGATGTAGGCGACAGACAGGACATCGGGGCGAGCCTCAGTACCTTCAGCGCCCACATACGGCGTATCACTTTATTCTTAAAGGAGGCGGGGCCGTCCTCCCTTGTCCTTATCGATGAGATAGGCGCGGGTACTGATCCTTCTGAGGCCGAGGCCCTGGGGCTTGCAGTTCTTGAGAGGTTAAAAAAGGCCGGGGCCCTTAGCGTGGTTACCACTCACCTTAACCTCATAAAGGCCCACGGGGCCGTGAACCCTGCTTATGAGAACGTCTCCGTGGAGTTTGATGAGGCCACCCTTGAGCCGAGGTACAGGCTTATCTACGGCGTTCCCGGGCCGAGCCTTGGAGTTAATATCGCAGGGGCACTTGGGCTTCCAGAGGAGCTTATCAATGAGGCACGCTCTTATATAAAGGGAGGTGAAGGGGCCTTTGTAGAGTCCATAAGGGCTATAGAGGCAGAGAAGGATAGGCTCCGTACTACGAATGAGTCTCTGGCTCTTCTGAACACAAGGCGCCAGGCCGAGCTTACGCGCCTTAGAGAGAGTAGGGATACCCTTGTAAAGGGGGCGAAAAAACGTATTAAGTCCATAGTTGAGGAGGCCCGAAGCGAGGTGGCCCGCATGAGGCGCGACTATGAAGAGGCGCTCCGTGAGGCCAAGAAGGCCGGCGGGGCAGGTAGTACAGGCAGACCTAAGGTGAATCGCGGGGCCTCGGCCTCCATAACAAAGGCGGGAGAAAAATATCTTGGTAAATTTGCCGGCCGGCAGAAGGCGCCTCTGAACTCAAGGCTTCCGTTTGAGGGTGAGAGAGTGAGGCTTGCGGGGGGAAAGACAAAGGGCCTTGTTACGAGGGTGGACGAAGGGGCCCGAAGGGCCGAGCTTCTTATGGGCAGCGTGAAGGTCTGGGTGGATATAAAGAAGCTGGAGCTTAGCGGGTTTAAAGAGAAAAAAGAAAAGAGTTACGCCCATGTGGAGCTGAAGACCGATTCCGGCGGCAGCGGCGCCGGGGCTGGCGGGGCCGAGAGGGGCGCAGGCGCCAGGCTTAAGATCATAGGGCTTCGCCGCGATGAGGCTCTTGCGGAGCTCACAAGGTTTATTGATAACGCGCATCTTCAGGGGCTAAACGTTGTGGAGGTTATTCACGGCATGGGCACAGGCGCCCTTAAGGCCGCCGTAGCCGAGCATTTAAGTGAAAGACCAGAGGTAAAGTCTTTTGGTCCCGGCCCTCCCGAGGGCGGCGGCGCGGGTGTAACTGTTGTATACTTAAAATGAACGGAAGTTTGAAGGTGTATTGGTTTTTTTTGTGAAACTCTTTTAGTGGTAATTCGTCCTTTCCCTTGCTCTAAAACCGGCGAGGACAAAGGAAGACCGCGTCCCTATTGAAAAATTCTTTTTTCTAAAAGAAAGGAGTGGTCTTTTTTATTTTCAAGGTGCGTAACATTATGATACCAAAAGACAAGATAGAAGAAATAAGAGAGAGAACAGGCATCGTTGCCCTCATCAACGAGTACGTTCCCCTTAAAAAACGCGGCGCCAACTGGCTGGGGCTCTGTCCTTTTCACTCCGAGAAGACGCCTTCTTTTTCTGTTAATGAGGAGAAGAAGATATTTCACTGCTTTGGCTGTCATGAGACAGGAAGCGCCATTACTTTTCTGATGAAAAAAGACGGCCTTCCCTTTCCCGATGCCGTAAAGGAGCTGGCCCGCCGCTGCGGCGTCACAATTCAAGAAGAGAAGGGCGCAGGCACCGGTCTGAAAGACTCGCTTTACAAGGTGAACAGGGCGGCAAAAGATTATTATACCAGGATGCTTTTTTCAAGTGAGGGCGCGGGCGCCAGAGAGTATGTAAAGAAGAGAGGGTTTACCGATAAAGAGCTCGTTGTAAAATTCGGGCTGGGTTATGCTTCAACGGGCTGGAGCGGCCTGGTGCGGCACCTTGAGCAGGCCGGCTACTCTGAGGGGCTCTTGGTCAAGGCCGGCCTTATAAGCAAGGGGGATAAGGGTTCTTACGACAGGTTCCGTGAGAGGCTTATCTTCCCAATAACGGATAGAAGGGAGAGGGTCATAGGTTTTGGCGGACGCGCCCTTGGTGAGCGCGGCCCAAAGTACCTTAACTCCCCTGAGACCGTGCTCTTTAAGAAGGGAGAGACCCTTTTCGGCCTCTTTCAGGCGGGCCCAAGCATTAAAGAGCTGGGTTTCGCCATCGTAGTTGAGGGGTACTTTGATATGCTGGCAATGTATGCCGCGGGTTTTACCAATACCGTGGCCACCCTTGGGACGGCCCTTACAAAGGGGCATATAAGGATACTTCGCGGGTACGCGGAGAGTCTTTATACCCTTTTTGATGCTGATGAGGCAGGGGTGAAGGCCACAATAAAGAGTATGGAGCTATTTGTCGGCGAGGATATGAGGTGCAGGGTCGTTACCATTAAGGGCGCCAAGGACCCTGATGAATTTTTGAGGGCCAACGGCGCCGAGCAGATGCAGAAGGCAATTGCCGGAGCCACCCCTCTTATGGAGTTTTACTTGAAGGGCCTTGAGGCGGATCACGGGGTCAGGAGCCCAGAGGCAAAGGCCGCTTTTCTTGACTCCGCGCTTCATTATATCTTACAGATAAAAAATATGGCCGAGAGGGATCACTATGCCTCTTATGTGGCCTCGGTGCTTCAGATGCCCCCTGCCTCGGTTTACGAGGCCCTGCGTTCTGGCCTCGCCCCCTCTCGTGAGGGTGTGGTCAAGGATACAGGCCCGCTGCGGAGAAAAAGCATAGCATCTCTACGGGGCTCTACACTTGTGGAGTTTATACTATTAAAAGCAGTACTTACAAAGAATACGCTCTACTGTCCCGATGTCAGGGAGGCGGTAGAGGTTTTTGGCGATAATAGCCTCAAGAAGGCCGGGGCCATTATCTGCGATGCCCTTGATAGCTCGGCTTCGCTGCGAATTGACGAGTTGGCTGATGCCTTTTGTGCTGCGGAGATTGACGGTATTATGAAGACGGGACTTCTTGGTGATGAGAATGAGTTCATGGAAGACCCGGAGCGGATGTTTAAAGATAGTTTGAAAAAGATACTGAACAGGGGTAAACTAAAGACAGCGACCAAGGAGATGCTTGGCAGGCTTCGGGACTCGGGCCAGGCCGAGCTTGTGGAGAAGATAAGAAAGAGGATTGAGAAAAAAGACATCTAAGTATTCCTTCATCTTTTGCCGGATTTGTTCGATACATCTATTATGGTGAGTTCGAGAGATATGGAAGAGGATGAAAATGTGACTTCTTTAGTACCCGCACCGCCACTTCGTGAGGAGCCGGCAGAGGGTCTTCCCGTTGCTGAGGCAAGCGCCGTTAAGGACCTTGTAAAGGCATATCTCAAGGAGATGGGTGCTGTACGGCTTCTTACACGAGACGAAGAGGTGCACCTTGCCCGTACCGTGGAGCAGGGTATGCTCGGAGTGGCACGCGAGCTGCTTAAGAGCCGAGTATTAATGGAAGAGATAAATTCTCTTGAGAAGAGGCTTCAAAAGAAAAAGTCAGAGGATAGCGAGGTAATAGAATATGATGATGAGGGGATATTAAGCGAGCCGGAGTCCGTTCTTAAGGAAGTCCTTGCAAATATAGATAAGGCGAAAAAGTTTTACGGGAAGACGGGCAGGTGGGCTAAATACGGGGATAGGGCGCCGGAGGCCTTGTTGGCCTTACTCCTTGATATAGATAAGCGCAGCGATATCTTTGAGGCGGCCATAGCGAGGCTCACAAAGTATGAGGGGGATTTCAAACGGCTCCGCAGAAAGCTTCGCAGGCTTGATAATATTCTGGCCCGCGCCGGGAAGGGTACGAAGAGGCCGGTTACACCCCTTCTTGTAGGCAGTACCATCGAGGATGTATGCCATGAGGCCGAGATTCAGAAGAAGCTGGAAAGGGCCCTCAAGCGTAAGGTGGGGCTTGGTTACGAGGTCTTAAGTGAGAGCTTAATGGCGATATGCCTGCATGAGCACGAGATAGGCGCTGCAAGGGAGATGCTTATAAAATCCAACCTCCGCCTTGTTGTGAGTATCGCGAGAAGGTACCTCAACAGGGGGCTGCAGTTCATGGACCTTATTCAGGAGGGTAATATCGGTCTTATGCGCGCCGTTGAGAAGTTTGAGTATCAGCGGGGCTACAAGTTTTCCACATACGCCACGTGGTGGATACGCCAATCCATATCGCGGGCCATAGCGGACCAGGCCAGAACCATCCGTATACCCGTTCATATGATAGAGACTATAAATAAACTCCTTCGCACAGTGCATTATTTTGTCCAGAACTGCGGCAGGGAGCCCACCGTTGAAGAGCTTGGCGAAAAACTGCTCTTTCCCGTGGAAAAGGTTAGAAAGATACTCAAGATGGCCAGAGAACCTATATCCCTTGAGACCCCCGTGGGAGATGACGGCGACAGCCTTCTCGGGGACTTTATAGAGGATAAGGACGCCATGGTGCCTCATGACGAGATACTGAGCAATGATCTCAACGGACGTATGAACGATGTTCTCTCCACACTATCTCCAAGAGAGGAGAAGGTCCTCAGGATGAGGTTCGGCATCGGTGAGTCACGGGATCATACCCTTGAGGAGGTGGGCGCGCACTTTGAGGTAACGCGCGAGAGGATACGCCAGATAGAGGCAAAGGCCTTAAGAAAGCTCAGACACCCCAAGAGGTGCAGGCAATTGAAATCTTTTTCTTGAATAGCTTAATAAGTTTAATTATGCACAAGCTACCAGTTTTTAAAGGTAAAATAAGAAAAAAGTTATTTTTTTAAATAAAATACAGAATTATTATTAAATTTTAATTAATTTTCCTTGACTTTTTTTCCTGAGTAAGTAGAATGGTATCTAACAATTAGGTTGAGAAAAACCTCGTTCTCATGATGGGTGCGAGGATATAAAAGGTGATGACCGCCATTCTGTGACCTCTAAAGGTCATGTGGATGGTTTTTTTTTAAAATGGATTCGTTCTTTAATCTTTTGTATTATAGAGCAAAAGGTAGGGGATATACCATGAAAAAAAGCTTAGTTTTGGTAACGGCAGTGTTTGCAGCCATATTGTTTTTAAGGCCCACTATCTCAACGGCTGTAACAGTCGCCGATTACCCGGCAAATTCAGTAGCTAACGGTATCGTATCTTCAAGGCATAACCTCGGAGACTTTGGCCGGGTAATAACGACAAAGGCTACTACACAGGTATGCATCTTCTGCCATACGCCGCATCATGCCAATACACAGGCAAGTCCGCTCTGGAATAGAGACGTCTCCCAGTCAGCAACTTATACCGCTTATGGTACAACTGTCGCCGGAACTACCGTTAATAACGCCGATCTTGGCGGCGCTACACTTGCCTGCCTTAGCTGCCACGATGGTGCAACCACATTTGATAGTCTTGTAAACGCCCCGGGTAAGGGCGGCGTTGTAGCCGGAGGCGCGGAGCAGAACTGGATTTTCCGTATGCCCGGTAATACTATAGCCACGCGTAACCAATTTCAGTCTACGAACTTCGATCATTTTGATCCGAACTTAGGCGGACCCTGTTTGGGCTGTCATGGGTCCTTCTTTGGCGGACCACCTCTTGTCACCACAAAAGATACGATTCCGAGCCTTACCCTTGGTACTGACCTTACAAACGACCACCCTGTCTCAGTACCGTACTCGGCCTCAACAAAGGGCAGTCTCAGGCCTGTAAGCACAGTAATCTCTACTATTAACCTTGCAGCCGGTCTCACTGCCCCGGCAGGTGAGACACTGAATTACCTTAATAACAATCTCTCTCAGAATCGTTGGGCGGTATCTGGATTTATATCAGATACGGCGACGATTAATGACATCCTTAGAAATAACAAGGTAGAGTGCAGCTCATGTCATGACCCGCATTTTCGTAATTTAAGCTACGATGAGTGGGAGAGCTCATACAGTTATGGCAGTAAAGGTCCTGCAGAATCATCAACTTCCGGTGGTCCCCATTGGTGCAATGGTGGTGCTCATATTGAGGACTGTGCAGACGGTTTATTCCTTAGAAGGGTTGGAGGTAACAGCGGCAGCGGCGTCTGCAAAACCTGCCATAATAAATAAGACCTTATCCTTCTTAGAGTGTGATAAATTCAAGACCTGTCTTTAGAAATACAAGGCAGGTCTTTTTTTATTTATAACGTAAGTTGGTGTTTGAAGCAGCTTTAGTGAAGGGGCTTATTCTTTACCCTCAGAGCTCTGTGGCAGAGGTTCCTTCTACGGTTTCTCTCAGGGGCTTTAATGTGCAGCGGCTGTGCGGGGCTGCTTTTCTTCCCGCATTTTTATGGCGAATTATTATTGGCCCTGGTTATAATAACAATGAATCCCTTCTCTTCGATAGAGTCCATTTCGAGGTGAACCCTTATGCGTTTTTTACAAAATTAAAGGTTATGCCTTTTAATTGTTTTGACATATAAAATTTTTTTGTTATAATTTTTACCTTTCTCTACTGAGGCATTGTTTTTAGGGCTCTTATCTTCCTTGTGAGGTTTAGAGAGAGCTGATGGGCAATCCCTGAGCGCAGGGAGTTTATGGCGGGGATTCAGCGGGGTTATTAAGTTGTCTCATCGGCCGCGGGGTTTTGGGCATGAGGCCGTGAAATTATACTGTGATTGAGTAAATTTTTATATAGAGGGGGTGTTATTTTTTGTCAGAGGTTAAAGTTTATGAAGGCCAGCTTGAGAAAGCCATCAGGATACTTAAGCGCAAACTGGCCCAGGATGGAACCTTCAAGGAAATCAAGAAGAGAAGGTTTTATGAAAAACCAAGCGTAAAGAAAAAGAGAAAGCGTCAGGAGGCGGCAAAGCGCCGCGCAAAGGCCATGAAAAAGACTACGAGACGTCAGTTTAATTGAGGCCCGTCCTTTACAAGGGTCTTTACGATATCAGGGTCAGCAAGTGTAGATATGTCGCCAAGGTCATCTCGGCGGCCCTTTGCTATTTGCCGAAGTATCCGTCTCATTATCTTGCCGCTTCTGGTCTTAGGTAGCCCTGTCGCGAACTGAATTTTATCCGGTCTCGCGATGGGGCTTATCTCTATCCCCACATGTTTATTCAGGGCAGCCAGGAGCTCACTATCTCCTGTGGTGCCCTTTTTTAGTACTACAAAGGCGTAGATACCCTCGCCTTTTACCTCGTGAGGGTAGCCCACTACGGCGGCCTCTGCCACAAGAGGGTGAGATACCAGAGCGCTCTCTATCTCAGCCGTGCCCAGCCTGTGCCCTGATACGTTAAGTACGTCGTCTATCCTTCCCATGAGCCACCAGTCTCCGTCATCATCTACGCGCGCGCCGTCGCCGCTTAGATACTTGCCCGGAAATCTGGAAAAATAAACATCTTTATAACGTTTATTGCCTTTGTCACCGTACATGCCGCGAAGCATGCCCGGCCAGGGTTTTTCTATTACAAGCCAACCGCCTTCGTTTACCCCGGCCTCTTCGCCGTCTTCTCTTAATGCCTTTGGTTCTATACCGAAAAAGGGTTTTGTGGCAGAACCGGGCTTAAGTGTCGTAGCCCCGGGAAGAGGCGAGATGAGAATACCCCCTGTCTCGGTCTGCCACCACGTGTCAATTACAGGTATCTTGGAGCCGCCCACAACGCTGTGATACCACATCCATGCCTCGGGGTTTATGGGCTCTCCCACAGAACCAAGAAGTTTCAGGCTGCTGAGGTCGTGTTTATTTACGGGCTCATTACCGCATCTCATGAGTGCCCTTATAGCTGTTGGGGCAGTGTAGAATATATTTACACCGAACTTTTCCACGATCTCCCAGAACCTGTCAGGCCCGGGGTAGGTGGGAACGCCCTCGAACATGAGCGTAGTTGCGCCTGAGGCCAGCGGGCCGTAGACAATGTAGCTGTGCCCCGTTATCCAGCCGATATCAGCGGTGCAGAAGAAGATGTCCTCTTCTTTATAATCGAATATCCACTTGAAGGTAAGTGCCGAGTACAGCAGGTACCCTCCTGTTGTGTGAATTACGCCCTTGGGTTTGCCTGTAGAGCCGCTTGTGTAGAGTATGAAGAGGGTATCTTCTGAGTCCACGGCAAGGGGAGGGCAGGTCCTGGTCATGCCCGGACGTGATACCTCGTAAGACCACCATGTGTCGCGGCCATCTTTCATGGAGACATCGCCTCCTGTCCTCTTTACCACTATTACGTCTTCTACCTCGGGACAGGTAAGAAGGGCCTCATCGGCTGTTTTTTTCATGGCGATGTTTTTACCGCCTCTTACTCCCTCGTCAGAGGTTACAAGCAGGCGCGAGCCGGAATCAAGTATCCTCTCTGAGAGGGATGATGCGGAAAAACCTCCGAAGACTACGCTGTGCACGAGGCCTATCCGTGCGGCTGCCAGCATGGCTATGGCAAGCTCCGGTATCATGGGGAGATAAATAGTGATGCGGTCGCCTTTTTTGAGCCCCTTAGCCTGCAGGACATTAGCAAAGCGGTTTACCTCATAGTAAAGCTCCTGATATGTATATGTCTTATATGAGCCGTCATCGCCCTCCCAGATGATGGCCGCTTTATTTCGCCTCCAGGAAGATAGGTGCCTGTCTACGCAGTTGTACGAGGCGTTAAGCCGCCCGTTAATAAACCACTTTACCTCTGGTTTATTAAAATCATACTCCAGGACCTTATCCCATTTTTTTGTCCAGTGAAGGGTCTCCCCCGCCATCCTGCCCCAGAAACCCTCGGGGTCTGCAATGGATTCTTTATAGAGAGTCTCATACTCCCCGGCGTTCTTTATATGCGCCTTCTCCGAGGTTCCCGCAGGCGGCGGAAAGAGCCTCTTTTCATTTGATAGAACGTCTATGCCCTCGCCCTGTCTTGACTTATTTTCACTCAAGGGTAAGTCTCCTTTTTTAAAGGGTTAAAAGAAAAAAATACTTTATCACCTCTCCCAAGTCAACAATAAAGCTCTCTTGTACCGCTAATATATCTTCTGCAGCCGCCTTCTTCCCGGGGTTCCTTGCATAAATGCGGTGAATATGTTAAAAAATTTTTACTAAATTCAATAGTGAGGCTTGATTTAATGATAACCGCTGTAAAGGGTTTTAATGACATATTGCCATCAGAGGGGTTTCTCTGGAGGTTTGTTGAGGACGAGGCCGCGGCTCTATTCTCGACTTATGGTTATGAGGTGATAAAGATACCCGTGGTGGAGAAGACGGAGCTCTTTTCCCGTTCAATCGGGCAGACAACGGATATAGTCGAGAAGGAGATGTATACCTTTGCCGACAGGCGCGGCACCTCGCTTACGCTGCGCCCCGAGGGAACGGCATCGGTGGTAAGGGCTTATATTGAGCGCAGGCTCTATGAGCTGCCGCTGCAGAAGATATATTACATGGGTCCCATGTTTCGTTACGAGAGGCCACAGAAGGGCAGGTACAGGCAATTCCATCAGCTTGGCGCCGAGGTCCTTGGTGACGGAAATCCGCGGGCCGAGGCCGAGATGCTTGAGATGCTTACCCGCTATATATCTCGACTCGGGATAAAGGACGCTTCACTACAGATAAACTCGCTCGGCTGCGGGGAGTGCAGGCCCGGATACAGAGAAACTCTCTACTCCTTTCTCCTTAGCCATAAAGAGGGACTCTGCGCCGATTGCCTGAGGCGTATGGAAGCTAACCCGCTGAGGGCCCTTGACTGCAAGGTGCCGGGATGCGTTGAGGCTACGGTAGAGGCCCCTTCCATAATAGGCTCGCTCTGCACGGAGTGTGAGGCTCACTTTCTGGATGTGAGGAGCTCTCTTGCCATGCTGAAGGTCTCTTATGATGTAAATCCACGTATGGTTCGGGGCCTTGATTATTATACAAAGACTACATTCGAGATAGTATCAGGGGGGCTTGGTTCACAGAACACCGTTGCCGCGGGGGGCCGCTATGACGGGCTTGTAAAAGAGCTTGGCGGCCCTTCTACGCCATGCATCGGTTTTGCCATAGGGCTTGAGAGGCTGGTCATGTTATTAAAAGAGAGCGGCGCCGCAGCTCCTCCGTTGCTTGTGGTCTTTATACCCCTTGGCCCCGAGGCTGAGGCGAGCGCCGCGGACCTTATCGCCGGGCTTCGAGCTAAGGGTATGAAGGTCATAGAGGATTACTCCGCTACAACCCTAAAGAAGCGGATGAAAAGGGCCGATAAGCTCGGGGCGTCTTTTACCGTCATTATCGGCGAGGACGAGATTAAAGAAGGCGCTGCCGCGGTAAAGGACATGCGCACAGCCGCGCAGGAAAAGGTGCCTTTTGATAACCTATACGAGAGGCTTCTTCGTGCTGATTAATATTTTATTCAATCTCTCTCCTGCTATCTGGACCAGCGACCAGGGTTCGTATTTTCTATACTCCCATGGTGATAAGGTCCCTATCTTTATCGCCGTACTTTTATTTATTATCCTCATCCTCGCGGCCATTGTCCTTGTGTTATGGATTGCCATGCCTTTTTCTGTCTTTGCCGTAAAGAGACTTCTAAAGGAGTGTGTAGCGGAGCAGAAGAAGACGAACAGCCTCCTGCAAAAACTGGTAGATGGAAAAGAAGACAGAGCTGTACGGGAGATGGACCTGCCGGAGATAAGGCCCATAATAGAAGAACCTCGTGACTTTTAAGGTGCCCCTTCGGGTGCCTATTCCACCCTTAATTCCTGAAGAAAAAAAATGAAGATTACTGATGTAGAGTTTGTGGCATCTGCTACGGGTAAAAAAGGCTACCCCCCGGCGGGGCTGCCGGAGATTGTCCTTATAGGCAGAAGCAACGTGGGCAAATCCTCCCTTATAAATAAACTGGTGAATAGAAAAAAGCTCGCCCGTACGAGCTCAACGCCCGGTAAGACGCAGACGGTGAATTTTTACCGGATTAATAATAAATTTTTCTTTGTGGATCTGCCCGGTTTCGGCTACGCCAAGGTGCCCCGTGATGTGCAGAAGGCCTGGGGGCCGATGATTGACCGTTACATGGGGGCGGGCCGTAATATAGCCGGAGCCATCATATTACTTGATATCAGAAGAACCCCCGGAGAGGCCGAGCATAACCTCTACGGCTGGCTTAATGACTTTAATATTCCCCTGCTTACGGTGCTTACCAAAGGGGATAAGTTATCAAAGTCGCGCCGCGCGGCTAAGGCGCGTGAGGTAGAGGGGCTTATGCCCGGTCTTGCCCCCGTAGTATTCTCCGCCACAAGCGGCCTTGGAAAAGACCTCCTTATGAGACATATTCAGTCCATGATAGAGGATGGTTCATGAGCCTTACACTGGAGATTACAGGACTTGCCTTTGGCGGTAGCGGTATCGGAAGGGACTCGGGAAAGGTGGTCTTTGTCCCTTTTACCGCCCCCGGAGACGTTGTTGAGGTAGAGGTTACAAAAGAGAAAAAACGCTACTCTCTGGCTCGTATTAAAAAAATAATAAAACCTTCCCCCATTCGTGATGAGCCGCTCTGTCCCGTATACGGTCAATGCGGGGGCTGTGACCTGCAGCATATTAAGTACAGCGAGCAGCTTCTCTGGAAGGAGCGCATATTCACCGAGACCTTGAGGCGCATAGGCGGCCTTACTCTGCCGCCCCTTGACCCTGCCATACCATCAGAGAAACGCTACCATTACCGTTCAAAGGTGAGGTTCCATGTAAAGGGCGGCAGGTGGGGGTTTTTCAGAAAAGGAACAGTATCAATAGTGGATATAAAGGAGTGTCCTATCGCGGCCCCCTTGATTAACAGGGCCTTTACGGAGTTAAGGGATCTTGTAAGGGGCAATGCTGCGCTGGCGCCCCTTGTAAAGGCCCTCTCTTCCATTGAGATTGGCCTAAGTCCCCTTGATAATAAGGTAGTCGCCTCTATCAACCTGCGAAAACCCCTTCAGAATATACCCTGGGCCTCTATCCTCTCTGCCGTAAAGCCCTTAAAGGGGCTGGAGGCACGCGTTGCCATGGAGGGCGGTAAAGGGCGGGTCCTATATAAAGGCGGCGATAGAGATCTGCGGTACGAGACACTGGGATTAACGATGAGCTCGCCTGTAAGCTCTTTTTCCCAGATTAACAGGGCACAGAACGAGAGGCTGATAGGGCGTCTGCTTGATTACGCCTCACTACAGGGAGATGAGAGTATCATTGAGCTCTTCTGCGGCGCCGGTAATCTCACCTTTCACCTCGCCCCCCTTGTATCTCGCCTTATGGCCGTAGACTCTGACGAGGCGGCTGTAAAGAGGGCCCGGCAGACAGCAGATGGCCTGGATGGCAGATATAAGGGGTTGGAGTTCTTTATTATGGAGGCCTCTAAATGGTGTGAGGAAAACCTTAAAACCCTTGAAACCTCTGCTATTGACATGGTAATATTAGACCCTCCGCGAGAAGGTGATAGTGAGACCCTAAGATGGCTCGGCAGAGTTAGGCCAAGTCGTATTATATATGTATCATGCAGCCCGCCTACGATGGCAAGGGACCTTAAGATACTATCCGGGGCAGGGTATGATATTGAAGGGGCCTCAATCATGGACCTCTTCCCGGAGACGGGGCATATAGAAGGGATCGCCTTACTTTCTTTTGGAAAAAAGAAAGTAAGATAAAGAAAACCAACGGGGGACGAAGTTTAAAACCTTTGAGCCTGCGTCGTGCGTCCCGCGTAGCTACTAAAAAAAAAGAAACCAAGATAAAGAAAACCTCCACTTTCTTTTAGAAAAAAGAAAGTTCGCAAAGAAAACCAACGGGGGAAACAAGTGCAAGTTCATTGAATATGCCTTTTGTCTCCCGTGAAACTTGGGGAACAAGTTTAGCTTTATTGAACATGTATCTTACGTCCCTCGAAACCGGGAAAAAAGAAAACCCCTAAGGATTAAGACATGCGTAATCTGCCCATTGTAAAAGAGTTAGAGGAAGAGCTTAAGAAGGTTGAGAGAGAGCTCCGTTTTGATGTACCTAAAGAGCTGCGTATCGCCGCGGCCCATGGTGACCTCAGCGAGAACGCCGAGTATGACGCGGCAAAGGAGCGTAAGGTCTTTCTTGAGGCAAGGGCCGCGCACTTAATGGAGAGGATAAATTCCCTCTCTTCTCTTAAGATCTCAAGTATCCCCGTGGATTCCGTGGGCTTTGGTTCACGCGTTCAGCTCGAGGATATAAACACAGGTGATACCATTTCCTACGAGCTTGTAACACCCGAGGAGGTTGACGCCAGAAAGGGGAAGATATCCATAGCAAGCCCTGTCGGCAGGGCGATGATGGGTAAAGGTATAGAGGACGAGGTTACGGTAAAGCTCCCAACAGGGCTTAAAGAATACGTTATTACGGGATTCAAGACCCTCCACGTTCTGCTCTCAGAGGGTGAGGGGTAAGGGATATTCAGTTTATCACAGGGTCTCTGAAGGGCACTAAAACCATCAAACAAGGAGTATGACATGAAGGGCGAGAAGAAGATTTCATTCCTACCGGTATTTATACTTACCCTTTTTTTAATCTCATTCGGTGTTGTTCCTTCGGGTTTTGCCGGCTCTCATCACGAGAAATCTCACGGCGATAAGCACGAGAAATCTCATGGCGATAAGCACCACGGAGTGCATTGGGGAT
>JBHHUP010000005.1:0-51473 GCA_046753845.1 Thermodesulfobacteriota bacterium | reverse complement strand
AGGATTACCGGCACCTGCGCGAAACACCAGAGAAAGGTTTGTCTGGCCATAAAACGGGCAAGGGTACTTGCGATTCTGCCCTTTAGCTCCCTTAATTTCCAGTAAAAGACTTCTTTGAGGAGATAGTATAGATGGAAGTTATATTGAAAAAAGATATTACCAACCTCGGTAATTATGGCGATACATTAAAAGTCGCTCCCGGATACGCGAGGAATTACCTTATACCCGGCGGCATGGCCGTAGCGGCTACACCAGGTAACCTCAGGCAGTTTAATGCCGAGAAAGAGGCCTATCTCAAGAAAGAAGCAGAAAAAAAGGCCGCTTCAGAAAAGTCCGCCTCCGAGCTTTCCGGTGTTGTTCTTAACTTTGCGAGAAAGAGCGGTGAGGAAGACAAACTCTTCGGCTCTGTTACCTCAAGCGATATTGAGAAGGGTCTGCACGAGAAGGGATTTAGCTCCATTGACAAGAAACATATCCACATCATCGAGCCCATTAAACAGCTCGGCGCGCATGATGTAGAGATAAAACTTTACGGCGGTGTAATCGCTAAAATCACCGTAGAAGTCACAAAGCAGGACGCAGGCTAAGGGCCCCCTGGCAAGGGGGGGCTTGCTTGGTGGTCGGGATCTCAGGGAAGGGGACCAGGGGGTTAAGTAAAGCTCAGGGGCAATCGCTCTAATGCAGGGGGCTAAGGAAGAAGGGACGCTGCCGGGGGTTTGCAAAGTAGAGCCTTTGCGCTTGTGGGCTTCGGGAGTAAGGGGAAGAAACATTCGAGCGTGGGGGAGGGGGGATTTCTTACTGTGCTTACTTTAACTGCATACCGGGATTTTTGCCTTCAGGCATCTTCAGTTTTACGATGATTTTTTTAGCAGGGCCGCCTTACAGAATATGCGTCAGGCCTATGCTCTTACCACACCTTAGCCTCTGTTTATAGTTCGCCATGGCAGTCAGTAACCGTAAAGAAGAACTCTACAAGACTCCGCCCCATAATATTGAGGCGGAACAGTCTGTGCTTGGCAGTATCCTCATTGAGAAGGATTCCATCGCTAGGATACTCGATATCCTCACTGATGATGGTTCTGATTTTTACCACAAGGTGCATGCCGAGCTCTTCAAGGGCATGGTAAGCCTCTTCGAGAAAAATATCCCTGTTGATGTCGTAACCGTTGCGGACCTCTTTAAGACCACTACCATACTTGGTCCCGTGGGTGGTCTTTCTTATATAGGCGTTCTTGCCGAGGCCACGCCTACTGCCTCCAATATTACCTATTACGCCAAGATTGTTAAAGAAAAGTCTCTTCTGCGGCGGATGATATCCACTACCTCCGCCATATCGGCGCGTGGTTACGAGTCCATGGATTCCGTGGAGGAGTACATTGACGACTCCGAGCAGAAGATATTCGAGGTAACCCAGGACAGGGCGAAAAAGACCTTCTTTGCCCTGAAGGATATCATTAAGGATACCTTTGAGAGCATAGAAAAGCTATATGCTAAGAAGAACGCCATAACAGGCGTTGCCACGGGTTTTACAGACCTTGACAGGCTTACGGCAGGTTTTCAGAACTCCGACCTTATCATTATCGCCGGTAGGCCCAGCATGGGAAAGACCTCTTTCGCCCTTAATATCGCCGAGATGGCGGCGCTGGATCACAAGGCCCCTGTAGCCGTATTTTCCCTTGAGATGAGTAAAGAACAGCTTGTGCAGAGGATGCTCTCCTCAAGGGCAAAGGTGGACCTCGGTAAGCTCCGCAGCGGTTTTTTAAAAGAAGAAGACTGGCCGAGGCTTACTAACGCAGTTGGCGCGCTTTTTGATGCTCCTGTTTTTATTGACGATACCCCGGCGCAGAGCGTACTTGAGATGAGGGCCAAGGCGAGAAGGTGGAAGTCTGAGTTCGGCCTTAAAATGGTCATCGTGGATTACCTTCAGCTCATGAGGGGCAGAAGAAGCAGCGCAAGCAGGGAGCAGGAGATTTCCGAGATATCCCGCTCACTTAAGGCCATGGCCAAGGAGCTGCATATTCCCGTAGTGGCCCTGTCTCAGTTGTCGCGTATGACAGAGAGAAGAGAGGGCAATAAACCCATGCTCTCGGACCTCAGAGAATCCGGGGCCATTGAGCAGGACGCTGATGTGGTGATGTTCGTTTACAGAGACTCCGTCTATCGGCCCTGTGAGTGTCCAAAGGATTATTGTTCTTGCGGCAAACGCGGTGATGCCGAGATAATAGTGGCAAAACAGCGTAACGGCCCAACGGACACCATTCACCTTACCTTCCGTAAGCAGTATACGAGGTTTGAGAATCAGGATACTACCCACGGTGATTACGAGTCCAGGGGAGAGTGGGTAGAGGAGTAGTACCCCCTCAGTCGTTTTTCTGCCTTAATCTCAGATAAATTTTTATCCTCTTCTTTTTTTCTGTTAAGATATTTTAAGATATATCTCTTTATAGGGTTACGCGGGGCTCCTGTGCTATCTTATTAGCAATAAAGTGCGCCTCCCCCCTATTGGTTTTCTTTATCTTACTTTCTTTTTTCCAAAAGAAAGTAAGGGAGGTTTTTACGTTGTCTTACGCAGAGGTTGCCCTTCCCGTCTCAATCGATAAGCCCTTGACCTACGCCGTGCCTTCGGGATTCGCCGGCGACGTTGCCGTGGGCAAGCGTGTACTCGTGCCCCTTGGAAAGAGAGCACTGACGGGTTACGTGACGGCCCTTTGTACACAATCGGATATTAAGAAGGTGCGCGATATAATCGACGTCCTTGATGCGGCGCCTATCTTTGATGCCCGTGGTTTCAGATTTTTAAAGTGGATATCAGCCTATTACATGGCCCCCCTCGGGCAGGTACTTGCCCTGATACACCCGCCGGGCTCGGAGATAAAGGGCAGGAGGTTTTTTACCTTAACCTCTGCCGGCAGCGCGGGCGGTACTGTGGTAAAGGGGCTTGCAGGGGAGGTGCTCTCTTTTATCTCTGAGTCCAAAAAAGAAGTACCCCTTACGGCCTTATTGAAGAAGTTCAGGGGAAGGGCCGTCTACAGTGTCCTTGCCCGCCTCCTGGCAAGGGGTCTTATTCTCGAAGACCTTAAGCTAAAGGGTAATAATAAGGGCAGGATAGAGAGGCTCATAGCGCCGGTAATCTGTAATACCTCTGATGCTCCCGGCAGGTCCAGACCGGCTCAGAAACGCCTATATGAGTTTCTCCTTGAACATGGCGAGACCTCTCTTTGGGAACTCAATAAAACATTTGGTAATGCCTCGGCTACGGTGAAGAGGCTTAATGGCAGGGGCCTTGTAAGTGTAACGGAGAGGTCTGCCTCGCCAGACCCCATGAGAGCGGTTACCGGCCGCGCCGCCCGTCATGAGCCCAATGATGAGCAGAAGGCCGCCATAGAGGCCATAAGCAAAGTCCTGGGAAAAGAGGTGTTCTCACCCTTTTTACTCTACGGTGTGACAGGAAGCGGAAAGACCCTTGTGTACCTTGAAGTACTCGAAGAGGTAGTGCGCTCGGGCGGCAGGGCACTCTTGCTTGTACCTGAGATCGCACTTACCTCATGGGCCGCTGAGTACCTTAAAGAGAGGTTCGGCGCTCAAGTTGCAATATATCACAGCGGACTCACAGAGTCTGAGAGGTGCGGTCAGTGGAGGCGTATTCAGAGCGGCGAGGCGTCCATTATAGTCGGGGCCCGCTCCGCCCTCTTCGCTCCTGTTGCGGATTTATCCCTTATCATAGTGGACGAGGAGCACGATCCCTCATACAAGCAGGACGACGGCGTGCGCTATAACGGCAGGGACGCGGCCTTGATGCTTGGAAAGTTTTTAAAAATCCCTGTTGTTCTCGGCTCCGCCACCCCGGCTGTTGAGACTTTTTATAACTCCAGCAGAGGGCGCTTTACCATGCTTCGTCTTGATAAAAGGGTAGAGGAGAGGCTGCTGCCGGCTGTTGAGATAGTGGATATGAAGGGCAGCGGAGGGCAGGTTATCTCCGAGAGGCTCTTGGTTCTCATGAAGGAGACCTTCATGAGAGGCCATCAGGTTTTGCTATTTCTTAACAGGCGCGGTTTTTCTGGGTGCCTTATCTGCAGAGACTGCGGGTACAGCTTTACCTGTGTGAACTGCTCCGTAACGCTTACCTTTCATAAGGGGGTAAAGAAACTTCGCTGTCATTACTGTTGGTACTCTGCCGCAGCGCCGGATTGCTGTCCGCTCTGTAAGGGGATAAACTTAAAGGACCCCGGCATGGGTACGGAGAAGGTGGAGTCAGAGGTGCGGAGGCTCTTTCCGGAGAAAGAAATTCTCCGTATGGATAGCGATACCACGAGGAAAAAAGGGGCCATGAAGGCCATGATGATGGCCATGGAGAGGGGGGAGGCCGATGTGCTCATCGGCACACAGATGGTCTCAAAGGGACACCATTACCCCGGTATTACCCTTGTAGGTATAATCTCAGGCGATACGTCACTGAATATCCCGGACTTCCGATCTCCTGAGCGTACCTTTCAGCTCGTGACTCAGGCCGCCGGGCGAGGCGGCAGGGGTGAGACAACGGGAAGGGTGGTAATACAGAGCACAAATTCCTCTCATTACGCCCTTAAGAGGGCGGCGGAGCACGATTATGACGGTTTTTACGCCGAGGAGATAAAGATTCGTAGAGAGCTCTCTTACCCGCCTTTTTCAAGGCTCGCCCTTATAAGGATAGAGGGCCCCGGTGAGAGGGCGGCCCTTAAGGCCTCAAGAGTATTACAGCAAGCGGCCCGGAGGCTGCTGCCGGCCTTTGAAGAGGATATCTCCTGCCTTGGCCCTGCCCCGGCCCTTGTGGCGAGGGTTAAGGGTGAGCACAGGTATCATATGCTCGTCAAGGGAGCAGAGCCCCGAAGACTCCATGATTTTGTAGTAGAGCTTGCCCGGGGGTTTAGAGAAAAATTTACCTCAACTACAACACGTTTTGTCGCTGAGATGGACCCCGTGAATATCTTGTGAGAATGATGATAATTTAGGCGGCCTCAATAGGTGTATGACTTTTTTTTAGGCATAAGTTTCTACGCGGCGTGGAAAAAGTCCCATAAATAAAGGGTTTCACAGAAGGCACGATAATTGCAGAATTATACTGAGAATCTCTTAAAAGTGTTGTAATAATTGCTCCCGTGTTGTAAATTATCCTATCACGGAGAAAATTTAACTGAGACTCGAGGAGGTCTTCTTTTATGAAAAAGATAGAGGCTGTTATAAAACCCTTTAAGCTTGATGAGGTGAAAGAGGCCTTGAATGATATTGGCATACAGGGACTTACTGTCTCCGAGGTAAAGGGGTTCGGGCGGCAGAAGGGGCATACGGAGCTTTACAGGGGTACGGAGTATGTCGTTGATTTTCTGCCCAAGATAAAGATGGAGATAGTAGTAAGTAATGACATGGCAGCCAAGGTAGTTGAGACTATTACAGAGGCGGCAAAGACAGGCAGGATAGGGGACGGTAAGATATTTGTCCTTTCAGTGGAAGAGGCAGTAAGGATAAGGACGGGAGAGACGGGGCCCGAGGCGCTCTAAGTCCAAGCGGGCCGGTTTTGCAGGGATAATAATTTATCTTAAGCAGGGCCATAATAAACCAATTGAAGGAGGTAGCAATGACACCCAAGGAGGTAGTGGCCTTTGCAGCGGAAAAAGGCACTAAGATGGTTGACCTTAAATTTACGGATTTTATCGGGATATGGCAGCACTTTACCGTTCCCGTTAGCGAGTTTTCTGAAGATTTATTCGAAGACGGACTGGGTTTTGACGGCTCAAGCATAAGGGGTTGGAAACCCATACACGCCTCTGATATGCTTGTTATCCCCGACCCAGCTACTGCTATGATGGACCCCTTTAACGAGGTGCCCACCCTTAGCCTTACCTGCGATATTATTGACCCTATTACAAGAGAGAGCTACACGCGGGACCCGAGGAACATCGCTAAAAAGGCGGAGTTATACCTGGCCTCAACGGGCATCGGGGATACCGTCTACATCGGGCCCGAACCGGAGTTTTTTATCTTTGATGATATCAGGTACGGCGAAGGCCCTGACAACAGTTTTTATGCCGTCGATTCTACAGAGGGTATCTGGAATACGGGCAGGGAAGAGTGCCCCAACCTCGGCTACAAGCCGAGGCACAAGGAAGGCTACTTTCCCGTTCCTCCTACAGATAGTTTTCAGGATTTAAGGACCGAGATGTGTCTTGTCATGGAGCAGGTGGGCATAGCCGTAGAGTGTCAGCACCACGAGGTGGCAACCGCCGGGCAGGCCGAGATAGATATGAGGTTCGCCCCCCTTCTGAAGATGGCCGACCAGCTTATGTGGTTCAAGTACGTTATAAAGAACGTGGCGAAACGCTGGGGCAAGACCGTGACCTTTATGCCGAAACCCATCTTAGGTGATAACGGCACGGGTATGCATACCCATATGTCCATCTGGAAGGATGGTAAACCCCTCTTTGCCGGTGATGGCTATGGTGGTATGAGTGAGATGGCAATGCACTTTATCGGCGGGATTCTAAAGCACGCCAAGGCACTTAACGCCTTCTGCAACCCCTCTACAAACTCCTATAAGAGGCTTGTTCCGGGCTTTGAGGCCCCGATAAATCTTGCCTACTCGGGCCGTAACCGCTCGGCATCCCTCCGGATACCCATGTACTCGGCCTCGCCCAACTCAAAGAGGATAGAGGTGCGCTTCCCTGACCCCTCATGTAACGGGTACCTGGCTTTTTCCGCCCTTCTCATGGCAGGCCTTGATGGTATACAGAATAAGATCGATCCCGGTGATCCTCTTGATAAGGACATATACGGTCTCAGCCCAGAGGAGCTTAAAGACATTCCTTCTGCGGCGGGTTCTCTTGAGGATGCCATTGATGCCTTGGAAGAGGACCATGAGTTCCTTCTGAAGGGTGATGTTTTTACAGAGGATGTCATTGATAAGTGGATAGAATATAAGAGAAAAAATGAGATCTCAGAGGTGAGGCTCCGGCCAACGCCTCATGAGTTCTTCTTGTACTACGACTGCTAAAGGGGCCTGTAAAAGGGCTGCTAATACTAAGGGGGTGTGCGTGAGGGGTGTGAAGGAGGGCCGCCGTGAGGGTGGTTCTCTTTTGGGGAGGGGCTAAGGGGAGTAAGTATTGAGTATGTAAGCAGTTATGGGGCGGACCTTTCGGGGTCCGCCTCTTTTTTTTGTCTATTTCCCTGTTGCTGCATTTTCTTTCTTCTTGATGGTGAGTTTTTTCCCTCGAAAGAGTGTGGGATTCTGTGTTAGAACCATATTAAAGGGAGGTTTACAATATGTCTGCCTTGAAATCTTCAGCTCCTTTGCCGAGCCTTCTGCCGCTTTGAAGAGGTGTACAGTATGAAAACAAGATATCTTAATCAGGTTCTCGCGGTTATTAAAAACCTGTACTTACCCATTGGTCTTTTTATTGTAACGCTTCTCTTTATCGGCCTTGCACGAAGCCCTCTACTGCACGCGAGCCTTGATAAGGGTAAGGAATTAAGCACACCCCGAAGCGCCTCTTCCGTGCCTCTTTCAAAGGGAAAGTTTCTTGTAGCCAGAGGCGCAATGCGGGACCCGCACTTTCATAAGGCAGTTATATATCTCATTGATTACAATCCTCTTGGTGCTTTAGGGGTAGTCATAAACAGGCCGACGAAGGTAAAACTCTCCGAGGCCTTACCTGAGGTTGCATGGCTGCAGGGTACTCTGCTCCCACTCTCATGGGGCGGGCCTGTGGAGAAGAGCCGTCTTACCATCCTGGCGCTCTCGAAGAGTCCTCTATTCGGCACCGAGCACATGGCAGGCGACCTGTACGCAGGATGGGATGTTGTCTTATTCAAGGATTTTTTCAAGAGCGGCAGTATTGAAGCAAAAGCGGTGCGGGCCTTTGGCGGTTATGCCGGATGGGCCCCGGGGCAGCTTGACGGCGAGGTGGCCAGAGGGGGCTGGCGTGTAATGGATGCCTCTGTTGATGATATATTTCGAGATACGACCAATCTCTGGTTCAAGCTCATGGGGCGGCCTTAAGGCCGTCTTTTTTTTTACGATGGTGAGGTAGAGAGGATAGAGGAAAGAGGAAAAAAATAAAGTTATTTGCCTTATCTCCGAAAGATAATTTGTAAGATTGTTAACTAAAAGGGGGATCTTCTGATGGATAAAAATGGACTGAGTTTTTGTGACAATGTTGACCGCATGGCAGATAAGGCCTTGGAGGTGCTTGGTCTTGAGGAGGGACTTGCCTCAGCCATCAAGGGATGTAACGCCGTACTCGAGCTGAGATTCCCAGTTGAGATTAAGGGCAGGGTTGAGGTCTTCAAGGGCTGGAGGGCCCTGCACAGCATACACAGGCTGCCCTCGAAGGGGGGCATACGGTACGCCACAACGGTAAATCAGGACGAGATAAAGGCCCTTGCGGCCCTCATGTCCTACAAGTGCGCCATAGTGGACGTGCCTTTTGGGGGCTCCAAGGGAGGTGTTTGCATCGACCCCGCTAAGTACACCAGAGACGAGATGAGGATGATTACGCGCCGATACGCCAGAGAGCTGGCTACACGGGGGTTTCTCAGCCCCTCCACTAATGTTCCGGCGCCGGACATGGGCACAGGGCAGAGGGAGATGGCTTGGATTCTCGATACCTATAAGCACCTTCATCCTGATGATATAAATTATGTTGCCTGCGTAACGGGAAAACCCGTACACCTTGGAGGCGTAAGGGGAAGGATAGAGGCCACGGGCCGCGGCGTGCAGTATGTGCTGCGTGAGTTTTTCCGCCACGGTGACGATGTGGCTGCGGCCGGTTTAACGGGTGGTCTTGAGGGTAAACATGTTGTACTGCAGGGACTTGGCAACGTGGGTTATCATGCCGGTAAATTCGTATCCGAGGATGACGGCGCACGCATTGTTGCTATCATAGAGCGTGACGGAGCTCTTGTGAATGAAGGCGGGATATCAGTTCAGCAGGTAAAGGAGTATATCCTTGAGAAGGGCGGTGTAAAGGGTTATCCAGGAGCCGCCTTTGTAGAGGACGGCGCCTCTGTGCTTGAGATGGAATGCGACATCCTTATACCCGCAGCTCTTGAGGGTGTAATAAATAAGGGCAACGCCGGTAAAATAAGGGCAAAGGTTATCACCGAGGCCGCTAACGGCCCTACTACCTTCGAGGCCGATGAGATACTTAATAATAACGGGGTTACCATACTTCCCGATGCCTATGTGAACGCCGGAGGTGTTGTTGTATCATACTTCGAGTGGGTAAGAAACTTATCGCATATTCGTTTCGGCCGTATGGAAAAGAGGTTTGAGGAGTCCCGCGGCAGGCAGATTATAGACGCCATTCAGGAGTCAAGCTCTAAAAAACTTACAGGCGAGGCCCTTGATGCCCTCACCAAAGGTCCTGATGAGCTGGCGCTTGTAAGGTCAGGCCTTGACGATACCATGCGCGGCGCCTACGGGCAGATACGTGAGATGAAGAACAGCAAAGGGCTTAAGGATTTTCGTACCGCCGCCTTTGTAATCGCCATAGAAAAAATAGCCCGTTCTTATCTTGATGTGGGAGTATTATAAGCCCCATATCCTCTTAGCCCATCTTTGTCTCTATGAGTTTTTTTTGTCAGCTCTTCCGGGGTACTGCTTATAAACAGACGGGGGCTGTATGGATTATTTTCTCTGTAGCCGTGATCCACAAGGGGGGGTGCCCTTTTTTTCTCTTACAGAAAGAGTGAGTGAGCCCTTATTATAGAGCCTGGAGCAGGATATGGACCAGTTTAGACGCGGCCCGGTACGCTTTCTATCATCGCTTATGCTGTAAAGGCCAAGCCTTGTCGCTATGAGCCAGATTTTTTTCTCGGCTCCTTTAAAGAGTAAAAAGCCGCCAGCCTCTTCAAGGCCTTCGGCGGGGTTGAAGTTATTGGATTAACTGATGCCCTCTATTATCAGACTCTCGGGCAGAAAGCCTCTTCTCGGCCTTTTTATGAAGTAAATCATAATTGAGAACCTTGCGCTGCCATCGACTTTTTTATTATGAAGGTCCGGAGGAGGGTATTTTTCCCATGGACAGTTCTGGCAGAAGCTCCTTTACGGCCTCTTGTACAAAACCGTATTTATAGTAATCATCATCAATTATGGCCCCGTTAAATACAATGATATCAAGGTCCATGGTTCGCGGCGCGAATCGGGCATGGCCGCGTTTTCTGCCAAGTCTTCTCTCTACTCCCTTCAGAAAAACCTCGAGATCTTTTTTCGTAAGGGGCGTCTCTATTAAAAAGGCGCCGTTAAGGTAATCATCTCCATGCGCAGGAGGCACGGGTGCGGTGCGAATAAAGGTTGATACCCTGATAAGGTCTTGCTCTCTTGCCAGGATACCCTCTGCCGCCTTTATGTTTTTCTCCGGTGAGATATTGGAGCCAACGCTTATGACGGCACGGTTCATCGAGTAGCCGAGACCTCCACTGAGACTGAGCGTGAGAAGCGCAGGGCATGAGGTTTGTCTACCTCTACTGTGGCGGAGCGTACACACTTGCGTTTCATTACAATGTCCAGTATAAAGCCGGCGAGTTTTTCAATGAGAAAAAACTCACTCTCCTCCACGGACTCTATAATTTCTTTTGTTATCTCACGGTAATCTGTAGTGTCTTGTATATCATCGCTGATAATGGCTTTATCCGAGTCGCAATCCATGAGCACGTTAATGGTGATGTCTTGTTTTTTTTCTCTCTCCCAGCTGTTGCAGCCGATGATGGTGCGAAGCCTTAGGTCTTTAATCCTTATAATCATCTGAGATGTTCTCCTCCGTCAATAAAAAGTATCTGACCTGTTATAAATTCATTCTTAAGAAGGAACTCAAGGGCGGCCGTGATGTCCCCAACCTTACCCTGTCTCTTAAGGGGCACTCTTTTTTCTGCGGCCTCTTTCATGTATTTTTCACCCTCGCCGGGCGGGGGAAGTATCAGCCCCGGGGCGATTGCGTTTACACGGATGGCGGGGGCGAACTCAAGGGCCGTCATGGTGGTAAGCCCCATGAGCCCTTTCTTGGATATGATATAGGCGGCGTAGGCAGAGTTGTTTTTCACGGCATTGGCATCGATTATGTTGATAATCTGCCCCCTGTCGGCCGTAAGCGCGAAGTCCCTTGATAGACGGTATGGGGCCTTGAGGTTGAGCTCCATATGCTTTTCAAGAAGTTGCTCTGAGGTCTCTGTAAAGGATGCCCTCTCGAATATAGCTGCGTTATTAACGAGAAGTTCAAGGCGCGGCAGCTTTGCCGCAGCCTCTTTAACCAGCTCTGATGCCCCATCTTTATCAGTGAGATCGTATCTCTGGGGCAGGCACTTTACTCCCAAGGAATGAATCCGCTCCACAAGTCCATCCGGTGATGAGCTGTGATAATGGAGAGCGATATTATATCCAAGGGAGGCGAGCTTTATGCTCATGGCCTCACCGAGCCTGCGGGCCCCGCCAGTTATGAGGGCGGTCTTCATCTTTTTCTTACCCCCTTTTTTTTGCTCATCCGTTCTTGTACCTTTAGGTATGCCTGGTGCTATAGCCCTGTGGAAGAAGCCGGTTTTTACTGCTCTCATGTCCGGGTTATGATGTTACGATAAAAACAAGAATAATGGCAGTAATTTTAATCTTTTTACTCTCTATTGCAAGTGTATTTTTTAAGTTACGAAGAATTTTTTATCTAATAAGGCCTCTCTCTCACATCCATCTTATGCGCCTTTTGTTGCCTGCCATCTCATTCTAATCTCTTTTTAATATAATATGCCATATCATAGTACCTTGTCCCGGAGAGAAAAGTCTATGGTAAGGGCATGCATTTATATTGATTTTCCAAGTTAAATATGTGAAAAGGTATTACTATGATCTTAAAGAATGAAGAGGAACGTGTACTTGTCAAAATATGGGACTGGGAGACAAGGGTTCTGCACTGGTGTAACGTTTTGCTCATACTTGTGCTCATGGCCCTTGCCGTCTCCTCTGAGATACTTAAGGACTTCCATGTTGGAAAGCACTTCAGGCATCAGCTTATGGATTATCATGTTTATATAGGTTATGCCCTTATTGTTACGGTCATCCTCAGGGTCTTATGGGGGTTTGGCGGCAATGAGTACGCAAGGTGGAGGGACCTCTGGCCCTTTACAGCCGAGAAGATTGGTTATATAGCTCATAAACTGAAGTGGCATGCCCGTGGTTTCAAAAAGGGCCCCGCCAAGTTTAGATACATGGGCCATGATCCTCTTGGCGCACTCTTTTATCTGGCCCTCTTTCTTGTAGTTGTCTTACAGATTCTTACGGGCCTCTCCCTTGCCGGCATTGAGAAGCATATGGCGCCGTGGCAGGGCTTTTTCGCGGGTTTTACCAAGGGGACCCTTAGCCTCATCAAGGATGGCGCCGGGGAGATTCACGAGTTTGGTTTTGATTTCATGATATTTTTTATAATTTCACACGTAGGCGCCGTGGTAATACACGAGCTTCACGAGAAGACGGGCCTCTTATCTTCCATGATAAACGGTGTAAAATTTATACCTGAAGACAAGTTCAGGGCATTTAAGGACAGGATAAAGAGATGAGAGTACTGATTGTAGAGGACGAGAAGGACCTTGCAAATATAATACAGATGGGACTTGAGGAGGAGGGTTATATCGTCGATATAGCCAATGACGGCGAAGAGGGCCTTTATATGGCTGAGAACTACCCTCTTGACGCCATTATCCTTGATATCATGCTGCCTGTGATAGACGGCCTTACGCTTCTGAGCACCCTTAGAAAAAAAGGTGTAAAGACACCGGTGCTGCTCCTTACGGCCAGGGACGCCCTTATGGACAAGATAGAGGGCCTTGACACCGGGGCCGATGATTACATGACAAAGCCTTTTGAGTTTACGGAGCTTGTGGCGCGGCTGAGGTCTCTTATAAGAAGGGGAGGCGAGGCCCGTGAGGCAGTGCTTCGAATTGCAGATATGGAGATAAACACGGCGAGCCACGAGGTCACGAGAGAGGGCATGGCTATAAAGCTCTCTGCAAGGGAATATGCCCTTCTGGAGTATCTGGCCTATAATAAAGGGACCGTTGTATCAAGAACAGAGATAGTAGAGCACATATACCATGAAGACGCCGAAATGGACTCAAATGTTGTAGACGTATATATCAATTACCTTCGAAAAAAGATAGACAAAGAGCCCTGGCCAAAGCTGATCCATACCATCAGGGGCGCGGGATACATCTTAAAAGAAGAGTAAGCCCTACCCTATATGTTTAACTCAATCAAGATAAAGATAATTATATGGTGCCTTGCCATATTCTCTATTGTATTCGCAGGGCTTGAGATATTTCTTTACTACGAGCTTGAGGGAGTGGCAATAGATTTTGTTGATGAACATGTCCGCTCAGAGGTAGACATCATGAGCGGCATATTGAGGATAGAAAAACGTCACGGTCAGCTTCATACGGAGCTTAAGGAGTTGTCTCTTGCGGCCAAGGGTAAGTACGGGAAAAAGTTTTCAGGCCGATACTACCAGATAGCCTCAGTAGAGGGTAAGATCCTTGCGAGCTCGCCATCGCTAAGCGCCGGGCTGCATCTTCCCATACTTCCGGCCACGGCAGAAGGTGTCTTTTATACCGTAGACGGGCCAAATGACAAACCTCTCAGGCTCATCAGCAAGTCTGTGGACTTTGGCGGACTGGTGCTTATCTTTCAGGTGGCGGATTCACTGACCAATACCTATCGCCTTGTGAATTCCTTCAGGAGGATAGTCCTTATTATATACCCCGCTGTTTTTCTGATCTGCGCCATGGGTATATTCTTCATGACAAAGTGGGCCCTGCGGCCCATTAAGATGTTTACCGACAAGATAAGCCATATTACCGATAAAAACCTTTACGAGAGGGTTGATGAAAAGCACAGCCCTCTTGAGTTAAGAGACCTTACATCGAGCTTTAATACCATGCTCAGCCGCCTTGAGCAGTCCTTTGAGAGAAAGAAAAAATTTCTCTCCGACGCCTCTCATGAGCTGCGCACCCCTACCTCTGTTATTAAGAGCTACTGCGATGTCATGCTCTCAAGGGAACGGGAGGGAGCGGTGTATAAAGACGCATTGACGAAGATAGGTGTTACCGTTAACAGGATGACGGAGCTTATAAACAGGATACTCGTAATCTCAAGGATAGATTCAAACTCATCGGAGCTTCGTCTGGTACGTCTGAACGTAAGGCCCCTTATAAGCGATGTCTTCAGGCTCGTAGGGCAGGCGGCCTCTGAGAAAGGGGTTGCCCTCAGTATGAGAGAGGGGGCTGATGTGGATATAAGAGCGGACAGGGAGAGCCTCTTTGAGGTCTTTACCAACCTTATTGAGAACGCAGTAAAGTATAATCATAAGGGAGGCCGTGTTGATGTCTCTGTCTCAATAGCTGATAAGTTCTGCGAGGTCTCTGTAGAGGACACGGGTATGGGCATAGACGAGAAGGACCTTGAGAACATCTTCAAGAGGTTTTACCGCACCGATGCCAGCCGCGGCCTTACCGTGGGCTCGGGCCTCGGGCTTTCCATTGTTAATGCCATAGTCAACGCCCACGGCGGCCATATCACCGTTGAGAGCGAGAAGGGCAGGGGAAGCAGGTTCAAGGTTTTTTTACCGATAAGCCTCAGCGCCTGAGCGCGGCGCCGCTATATTAACCTCATGCTTCTTCGCCTATCTTCCCCATTTTTACTGCCCCTCGCCCCCCCTTCTCTCTATTTAAAATTTAAAGAAACTCCCTTTCTGTGTTAGTATTTTTAATAAAAGGATTGAAAGGCAGTATATTTGCTCAGTTAACTACGGGCGCGTGATAGGAGCGGCACGGGCCGTCATGGGAGATATTAAGAAGATGGAAAAGGAAGAGTGCTGCGGAAAAAGTCATGAGATTCCACGTAGAAAGCTCGGCGCCACAGGAGAGTTCGTTAGCATACTGGGGCTTGGCGGCGAAGGGGTCTTAAGGTCCTGGGGGGAGGAAAAAAAGGCCGTAGAGCTTATTAACGGCGCTCTTGATATGGGCGTCAACTATATGGAATCGGCAAGGGCCTATGAAGGCAGCGAGTCCTATTACGGGGTCGCCCTGGGGCAGAGGCGTAAAGAGGTCTTTCTGGCCAGTAAATCTCACGCAAGAGAGTATAAGGGCGCCATGGCCCATCTGCATGAGACATTAAAGAACATGGGCACTGATTACCTTGACCTCTGGCAGATCCATGATGTGAGGACAGAGCAGGATGTCTCGGCCATTTTTGCCCCGGGAGGCGCTTACGAGGCCTTTACGGAGGCAAAGGCAAAGGGTCTTGTGCGCTTTATCGGAGTAACGGGCCACCACGACCCCGCGGTGCTGGCAAGGTGCGTCAGTGAGTACGACTTTGATACCGTACTTATGCCGGTAAATCCCGCGGAGCCGGCCTATAAACCCTTCATAGAAGAGGTGGTACCTGCGGCGAGCGCAAAGGATATGGGTATAATCGCCATGAAGGTCTATCTTAGAGGCGGTCTTAACGCCCCTAAGAGGCTGCTCTTCTGTTACGCCCTTACTCAACCTGTATCAACGGGTGTAATCGGGTGCGATACCCTTGAACAGTTAAAAGAGAACGTGGAGATAGCATCTACTTTTATCCCCTTGAGGCTAAAAGAGGTGGAGCGATTTACTGAATTCATCTCTTCACAGGCGCGCCAGTTAATGTATTATAAGCCCTGATAGGCAAGCACTCACCGGAGGTCAGGCATAAAAGAGAGCAGCCTATGATTCCATTAAAAGACGACGCGCCGCGCGAATCCTTTCCCTATATAACCGTCAGCATCATTCTCATTAACGTGACGGTCTTTGTCTATGAGCTTAGCCTCGGGTACAGAGGAATGGGAAATTTTATCTACTCCACCGCCGCTATCCCTTATGAGATAACTCATTTTAAGGACATTGGGCAGACTGCCGTAGTGATGCCGCCTCTTACCCTTGTAACATCTATCTTTGTGCATGGCGGTTTTTTTCATCTTGCGGGAAACATGTTATTTCTATGGATTTTTGGAGATAATATTGAGGACCGCCTCGGGCGCTTTAAATTCATACTTTTTTATCTGCTTACGGGCCTTATCGCGAGCGGAGCTCATGTGCTGGTCTCACCTACCTCTACTTTGCCCATGATAGGGGCCTCCGGTGCCATCGCAGGGGTGCTAGGAGCGTACTTTGTCCTATTCCCGCGAGCAAACGTAAAGACGCTTATATTTCTCTTTGTCTTTGTGAGCATCGTAAGGATAAGGGCGGTATTCTTTCTCGGCATCTGGTTTCTCTTTCAGCTGCTGAGCTCGGGAAGCGGCACGGGCATAGCGTGGTACGCCCATATCGGCGGCTTTGTGGCAGGGGCTGTGCTTATAAAGTTTTTTACCGGCAGAGGCGGCAGGGCCGCTTATCAAAGAGAAAGAGGCTGAAGGTCTTATCGTTAGAAAATAATCCGTGGTGCATGGATGGCAGTGGGTATAAAGCGGTATTCAAGAGGGATGAGGGATATGGCCTGTGGTTGTAAGCCGCAAGGCCGTTAAGGCCATAGGCGCTTATCAGCCCTTTAAAGGCATGCTTCTTACATGAATCTTGAAGTGTTGCGATGAGGTCTCTCTATCGGCCTCTCTCTTGGCCTGGTAGTACCTGGTCTTTTTCAGCCCTGCCTCTCGAAGCAGTCTCTTATTACCTATAAGGTCCGATACTTTTACTACGCTGAGTCCTTTTTTAATAAGGTCATCAAGCATCTCACCCAGTATTGATGAGACCCTGTCAGCACCGCGGTCTGTTCCAAGGTGCATGAGTATTATACCGCCTCCGAGGTGGCCTCCATTATCGCCAAAACCAAGTATTCTTTCTTTAACTTCTTCAGGGCTGTGATAGAGGCGTGAGGACTTATCATCGACCCAGTCAAGGCTATCAAGGCTTGCGCGTTTTTTCCTGTCATAGGTCCATCCGATATGAAGGTACCCGGCGCTGAAGGCCCAGGCACGGAGCTCTGAGTTTACCTCTCCGTATGGCGCCCTCCAGAGCGGCGACATATGCTTGCCCGTAACTGCGAAGAAGCGCGTCTCCGCAATATTGAGCTCACTAACAAGAAAAGCCCTTGTAACATGGGGCAGGGTCTTCTGTGTGCCGTTAATCTCAAGCTCTGTAAGATGGGGGTGCGTGGTGCTGTGGTTGCCCACCTCGTGCCCTTCAGCTACAATACGCCTTGTTATGCGTGGATGGAGCCTTATGAAGTCTCCGCTTAAAAAGACGGTAGTCTGGATGTTCCTTCTCTTAAGTATATCAAGTATCTCATCCGCCTGTCCCGCGCCTATGCCTCCGTCAAAGGTCACGGCTATCCTTGTCCCATGAATATTACCTCTTGTGATATTCGGCGGGATCGCCAGCGCGCGGGTTATCATCTTATGGTTACGGGTCTCTCTCTCAGTAATGAGTCTGGGCTCCGGGTAGTTGGAGGCAAGGGTGGACGGTTTCTCAAGGGTAAGGGGAGTGGTTGCGATAAGGTCTTTTATCCCCGAGGTTTCGGAGTCTTCAAGGCTTGATTTACTTTGAGAGATGATGTCTGTGGGAAAGGCCCTTTTATTCAGCCCGAAGAAAATTACAACAACTACGGCGATAATAAAAGGAACAAGTGCGCGAAGCGAGGTGGAGCTCAAGGTGTGGAAAAACGATTTTTTATCCATGTCAGCGCGTATCTTAGAGTATGAGAGTTAAAAAGAGTAGGAAGAGTAACTTGCGCTTTAAATCTATTTGTAACATTATTTACCATTAAGACTCGTGAAGGTCAATACTTTTTTTATCAGTAGAAAAAGAAAACCTATTGCAAAATATCGTGTTATTATAATATGATAAGACATATACATTATTAATAAGGGGGGCTCATGGGCATAAATAGTGAAGAGATAACCTTCAAGCGTATTCTTTTTCCAACTGATTTTTCCAAGATTTCAGAGCGGGCATCTGCTTACGCGACTTCTCTCGGGAAGTGTTACGGGGCCAAGTTATACGTGCTTCATGTTGTTGACCTTTCTCTTGAGGGCGGCGGCATGTACGTGCCGCATATCTCTTTTGATGTGCTTGAGAAAGAAGAAGAATCAGAGGAGGCAAAGCTGCTGAAAAGATTCTGCGCCCGTCTCTCTTATCCCGGCGAAGACCTTGAGCCCATTATCTGTTCCGGCTCTCCTGAGACCGAAATACTAAGGGTATCTCTGGAAAAGACTGCGGATATAATAATCATGGGCACAGCCGGCGAAGGCGGCGTAGGACGGCTTGTCTACGGCTCCAATACGGAATATGTAATGAGAAATGCCCATGTGCCCGTGCTCGCCATACCGCCTGCGGATTAATTTTTTCTAAGAGATTAAGGTTTAACGAATGTTTGGAATAGGCTTTACTGAACTTCTTCTTGTTCTTGTAGTGGCGCTTCTTGTGCTGGGCCCTGATAAGCTCCCGGAGGTGGCGAGAACCGCGGCCAAGGCTTATAATGATCTCAGGAGAACAGGGCTCGACTTGAAGCGTACGGTAACGGATATGGATATATCCGGTCTCGCTAAGGAGGACTTTAGCGTAAAGGATAAAAGAGGAGAAAAAAGCTCCGCAGAACACCCCGCGGCAGAGACCTCATCTGCTGAGGCATCAGACGGCGACTCAGGAAAGGCTACCTGATTATGACAGATGAAAAGGCGGCGGCAGCGCGGCTGACGGGGCATCTGCGCGAGCTTAGAAAAAGGCTTCTTGTCTCCATCGTGGCCCTTGTTATTGGTTTTGCCATATCATATTTTTTTTCCGAGAGACTCTATTCCTTCCTCATATCACCCCTGCTGCCCGTTATGCCCGAAGGTTCGGAGTTCATTGCCTTTAGCGGGCTTGTTGAGCCATTTTTTGTTTATATAAAGGTAGGTTTTCTTGGGGCCGCCGCTCTGGCAAGCCCTGTTATCCTCTTTGAGATATGGTCTTTTGTGGCACCCGGGCTCTACGCCACAGAGAGGCGCTGGTTTCTGGCAACGGTTTTTTTCTCCTGCGCCCTCTTTATCAGCGGTCTCTTATTCGCTTTTTTTGTTGTCTTTCCCTTTGCCTTTAAGTTCCTCATGAGCTATTCGGGGCCGCAGTTAAAGCCTTTTATCTCCATGAACAGTTACTTCTCCCTTGTGACAAGGCTTCTCATAGCATTTGGTGTTGTCTACCAGCTTCCCCTTGCCATGCTTGTCCTTGCCCGCACGGGTGTTGTTACGGCAGGCCGCTTTCTCTCCTGGTGGAGGTATGCCGTTATCGCAATTGTCATCGCCTCGGCCGTTCTTACCCCTACCCCTGACGCCTTTAATCAGATGCTCATGGCCGGGCCCCTTCTTGTACTTTATTTTCTCGGTGTCGCGCTTGCGAGGATTTTTGGAAAAAAGAAGAAGGTGTCCGTTGTAACGGAAGATGAGACTGATGAATAGTAATGCGGCAGGCACGCCTATGAAATGCGCTTTCGCTCTTAGCGCCATATGTTTGTGTTAAGAGCAATGGAGGAGTCTTCGAGGCTCTCCATGAAATAGAGCATTTAACTCAAGGCCGGTAAGGCTTGATTATGTGAGTTGGCGGCTCAGTACCTTTGTGCTTCCTTGACTTTGAGAATACTCCAAATTGAGACGTCCGGCGAGGGATAAAATCCCCGGCCGGACGTCTTCTTTTTTTCTTATCTAAAGCCTGCTTATTCCATGCAACCCTCTACCACCCATACTTAGACTCTTACCGCGGTTTAATGGGGTGCGGGAGACTACTCTATTTTCTGCCCTTTGGTTTGGCCGCTGTCTTTTTCTTTGCCGGACTCTTTTTGGCCGCGGTTTTTTTGAGAGCGGTCTTTGCTTTCACGGGGCTTTTTTTAGCCGTTGTTTTTTTTGCCGCGGTTTTTTTCTTGGCCGTGCTCTTTTTCGCTACTGTTTTTTTTGCCGCGGTTTTTTTCCTGGCGGGGCTCTTTTTGGCCGCGGTTTTTTTAGTTGGCGCTGCTTTTACGCCGCCTGAGCTTTTTTTGCCTCCAATCTTCTTGGCGGCCTTCTCTTCAAGTGTCTTTATTTTCTTCTCAAGACGGCTGATACGCGTCTTGTACTGCGCCTCTGTACTCGCTAACTTTTTCTTCAGCGTGCTCTCAATGGTTCTGCTCTTCGTTGATACATCAGAGGCCGTCTTTTTTAATCTTTTTACGGTACCCTCCCACTTTTTCAGTGTTTTCTGAAGGAGCCGTGATTCTTTCTCGCTCTTTATGGCCTTCTGTTTCAGGCTCTGCGCGTCTTTTTGTCCTTTTTTTACGGACTCTTTAAGCTTCTTCTCCAGGAGTTTCCACTCATCGGAAACTTTATGAGATAGTTTTTCCCATGTCTTCATTAATCTTCCTCCTCTTTTTTATAGACCTTAATATTAACTGCGACGATGCATTTGCAATTTAACTTACATTTCACTTATAACCGTTCATGTTGTATCTGTCAATCGTCAATTCCATTTATCTTCCCTCTCTTTTTTTTTTGCGTTGGCTTTCGACTCAACTCTCTTGTACTCCATAAAAAAAGTATTCAATATTTTCTAACTGGTATATACTATTTCCATGAGTTCACGAGCAGTGGCAGATGCCTTTAAGGATATTTTGTTTCCGCCTCATTGTCCTCTCTGTACCGAGGCGGTAAATAAGCATAACCTGGAGTTATGCGGTAAATGCGCCTCGGCCTTTGGCGCTTACCGTATAAAGGGGCCGCTCTGTACTATCTGCGGCATACCCTTCAAAGATGCGGCAAGTGAAGACCATACCTGCGGTAACTGCATACGAAAAACACCTGCCTTTTTCAGGGCCCGTAGTCTATATTATTTTAAAGGCGAGGTAAGAGAGGCCGTCCATTGCCTAAAATATAAATGGGGCACCATGCTTGGCTCGTACCTTGGATGGATAATGGCCGCGGCCGTGACGGAGCTGGCAGTTACGCCGGATATTATCGCAGCTGTGCCGCTGCACAGAAAAAAAATTACCTTCAGAGGTTTTAACCAATCCGTACTCCTGGCGCGGCATATGTCAAAGGTCCTCTCGGTAAAGCTGGATATATCAAACTTGCAGCGCATAAGGGCGACACCCTCGCAGGTTGGGCTAAGAGGCACGGAGAGGTCTGCGAATGTAGCCGGGGCCTTTATGGTAAGGGAGACCGGGCTCTTTAATGGCAAAGATGTTGTCCTCGTAGATGATGTATTTACTACCGGGGCGACTGTGGGGGAGTGCGCGCTGGTCTTAAAGAGGGCCGGGGCGCGGGTAACGGTTATTACATTGGCAAGAGCTGTTAGTTGATGGAAGTGCCCTCTTAAGGGGCTGCTTTTGAGTATAAGGCCAGAGGTCTGATAATGAAAAATGTAATCTCTCTTAAGAGGCTCCTCACGGAGCTTGCGCCGCTGCGTAAAGCGGGACGCAAGGTAGCCTTTACCAACGGATGTTTTGATATTATACACGCAGGACACGTGAGATACCTTACAAAGGCCAGAGCCTTCGGGGATATACTTGTAGTTGGAATTAACAGCGATGCCTCTGTAAGGGCCATTAAGGGCAGCGACAGGCCCATTGTACCAGAGGCCGAGCGGGCCGAGGTCCTCTCGGCCCTCCGGTGCGTGGATTATGTGGTGATTTTTAACGACGAGACCCCCTTACGCCTTATCTCCGCATTAAAACCCGATATACTCGTAAAGGGGGCGGACTGGGCCGCCCATGAGATAGTTGGCGGCGGGGTGGTTAAGGCAGGCGGCGGCGTGGTGAGAAGGGTAAGGCTCCTGAAGGGGCGCTCTACTACGAATATCATTAAAAAGATTCTCACACTCCACAAAGGCTGAGGCGACTGCCTGATAACCGCACTTAAGGTCTTATGTCCTCTTTTTTTGTCTATCTTTTATCGTCAGTAACCCCTTTATGATTTAATGTAAAAAACTCTGCACTACAGGGCCTGTGACTTACGTCATGGTTATTGACCCTTAAGGAGGAGTACCGTGAAGGTTGAAAAAGGCTTTTACATTAGGGTCTTTTGTGGTAAAAAGGGAGAATTAATCTTGCGGGATAGAATACATGTTCAAAAAGATGAGGTCCGGGATATCCGGGCTGAGGCAAAGGCTCTCGAAGACACACAACGCTATTATGGGCGGTGTGGAGGGCGCAGCTCCGACGATGAGCCGGGAAGAGTTTTTAGAGACCCTCGAAGAATCTCTAATTACCTCGGACATAGGGGTGGGCACGTCTCTGGATATAGCAGAGCGTATACGGAGCATGGGCGGCCAGCATGTGAGTCGTCTGCAGGCATACCTGCGTGATTATCTGTATGAGATATTAAAAGATGTAGAGGCCCCCTTAAAGATTGAGAGAAGCCCTTTTATGATCCTTGTCATGGGGGTAAACGGCGTTGGCAAGACGACTACCATAGGCAAGTTATCTGCTCATCTCTCAAGTACGGGAAAGAGCGTTATACTCGGCGCAGGAGATACCTTTCGCGCCGCGGCAGGCGAACAGCTGGAGCTCTGGGGAGAACGTACGGGCTGCGATGTTATAAGGCAGTCAATCGGTACAGACCCAGGGGCGGTAACTTTTGATACCATTAAGGCCGCTATCGGCAGGTACGCCAACATCATACTACTTGACACGGCAGGAAGGCTCCATACAAAGTCTAACCTTATGGATGAGTTGAAAAAAATTAATCGTATCGCCGCCCGAGAGCTGGCCGGAGCACCTCATGAGAAGCTCCTTGTTCTGGACGCCTCTACGGGTCAGAACGCCCTTAATCAGGCGCGTCTCTTTAATGACGCCATCGGCGTTACGGGCATAGTCCTTACCAAACTTGACGGCACGGCAAAGGGCGGCATTATAGTGCCTCTGGCCAAGGAGCTCAAGATTCCCATACGTTACATCGGTGTAGGCGAGGGTGTTGAGGATCTACGCGAGTTTAATGCCAGAGAATTTGTGGACGCCATTATATAGGGGGCTGGTATAATAATTATGCTTGTATATTAATTAGTTATGAGGCATTATTGAGGCGTCGGGATATGTGCCTTGTTCTTTATTTAGTCTGGTGGAAAACTTCGGTATTTTATGGGTAAGTGGCGGTACAGTTGATGGATGTTGAGTTGGAGCGGTTTTATAGTATTCTCAGAAGGAGAAAGAGTCTCAGGGAATTCTCCGTAAAAGCCATAGAGCCGGAAAAGATAGACCGCCTCATGGCAGTCCTGCAGAGGGCCCAGAGCGCGGCTAACCGTCAGCCCTGGCATTTTATTCTTGTAGAAAATAAGTATCGTGAGGCCCTTAACGAGGTCTTCACAAAAGAGGGTTTCAAGGATGCTCCCGTAGCCGTAGTTGCCTGCGCTGATAGGGGCAGTGCCTGGACAAGAAGAGTAGACGGCGTGAATTACGCCTGGGTGGACGTTACCATAGCCGTAACGGAGATGATAACAGCTGCCACGGCCGAGGGGCTTGGAACATGCTGGATAGCGGCCATAGACCCCGCGCGGGTAAAGGCCATACTTAATATCCCTGCCGCAATGGATGTAGTAGCTGTCATTGCCCTGGGATACGCTAAAGAACCTCTTGCAATAGAAGAAAAGAACAGAAAACCCCTTAAGGAGATTATACATCATGGCAGGTGGTGATAAGGATAAAGAGATAGATTATGTGGCTTTGAGGGCTAACAGGCGTGTTAACCTCAGGAGCCAGCTCCTTGTCCTTAAGATAAAGGGAGAGGACTCCTGTGGTGTATTTTTCGGTTATGCCAAGACCATCGGCCGCGGCGGTATGTTTATAGCCTCGGTAAACCCGCGCGAAGTTGGTGAGCAGATGGAGATAAGTTTTATGCTGCCGGGTCTCTCCAAGGAGACGCGGTGCGGCTGTGAGGTGGTCTGGAGAAGAGGTCTTGAGCCCGGCTTCAGGGCGGAACCCGGTATGGGTATAAGGTTTACCTCGATTGCACCGGAAGTAGCCGATGGTATTGAGTCCATGGTGCGAAGCGAGAGTCTCTGAGAGTTTTACCCTCTATCTGTCCCCCCCCCTGCTATTATTTCTTCTTTCTTAATTTAAGTTCACAGCCGGTATAAGAGTTTAAGCATCTGTCTTTAGACTCCAGCGTGTGCCCTCGCGGTTATCTTCAAGCTCAATACCCTGCTCAAGAAGGCTTTTCCGTATCTCATCGGCCTTCTTAAAGTCTTTATTCTGCCTCGCCTTTTTTCTTTCTTCTATAAGCAGCTCTATCTCTTGGGCATCAACTTTAGAGGCATCCTTTTTCTGATTAAGGTAAGACTCAGCCTCTGTTGTAAAGAGCCCTAAAAAGCTGCCCGCCTCTTTAAAGAGGGTGAGTATCAAAGCAAGTTCTCTCTGGTTCTCCTCCACGGATCCGTCGGCATCATTGTCCCTGATATTATCAAGTATACGGTTGGCACGTGTTATCTCCTTAAATAGCAGACCTATGAGACCGGCGGTGTTGAAGTCATCGTCCATGGCCTCTATGACGGGCGCGAGTCGTTTTTTAAGGTTACCTTCTTCTGGAGCCTTCTTTACATTGGGGCCGCCCTCAATGTGAATCCTCTCAACTGTCTTATAAAATCTCTCCATGGCCGCACCGGCCTCTTTAAGCGACTCGGCGCTGTAATCCACAGGTGAGCGGTAATGATTTGAGAGCAGGAAAAACCTTATGGCCTCGCCGGTGGTGGAGCCAAGGGCATCGTGAATATTAAGTATGTTGCCAAGAGATTTACTCATCTTCACCTTATCGATATTTACAAATCCGTTGTGGAGCCAGTACTTGACAAAGGGTTTTTGGCCCGTAGCCGCCTCGCTCTGGGCTATCTCATTCTCATGGTGAGGAAAGATTAAGTCCTTTCCGCCGCCGTGTATGTCGATTGTCTTGCCGAGCCACTTCATGCACATGCAGGAGCACTCAATATGCCACCCCGGGCGTCCTCTGCCCCAGGGGCTTTCCCACGATGGCTCGCCCTCTTTAGCGGCCTTCCAGAGCGCGAAATCCAGTGGGTCTCTCTTTCTTGAGTCCACGTCCACACGGGCGCCTGCCTCGAGGTCGTCGATGTTCTTGCCTGAGAGCTTGCCGTAATCATCGAGTTTCCGTACGGCAAAATAAACGTCTCCCTCGAGCTCATAGGCGAATCCTTTTTTGATGAGGTCCCCGGCGAGCTCTATAATCTCGGCCATGGTCTCCGTGGCCTTTGGCCTTATGGGAGGCAGCAGCACGCCAAGGGCCCCCATATCAGAGTCAAATGCCTCTATGTTATCTTCGGCGAGTTTAGCGGATTCAAGCCCAAGTTCATTTGCTCGGGCGATGATCTTGTCATCAACATCAGTGTAGTTGCGCGCGTAGGTGACCTCATATCCTCTGTACTTCAGGTAGCGGTAAATTACGTCAAAGGATACGGCGCTTCTGGCGTGTCCTATATGAGCGGGGGCATAGACCGTGGGGCCGCAGACATACATCCTGACCCTGCCTTCTTCGGCAGGTACGAACTCTTCTTTTTGTCTTGAGAGTGAGTTGAAAACTTTAAGTCCCATGTGACCTCTTTGTGGTTTTTGGTTTTTTTAGCCCCGGCAGGGGGTGTTGAGTGTTGCCCTCTACCAATCTCTTAATTCCGAAGTTTCGCCTCAGGCTTTACTGATAGCAAGGGCAGCTTTAATTCTCCTGGAGACTTCACCAGCTCCGAGTATATTAAATATCTTTTTCAGCTCTATCCCCGTGGCAGCTCCGGTTAGGGCGCATCTAAGGGGCATAAATAAGGCGCGGCCCCTAAAGTCTGTCTTTTCTCTTGCCTTTTTTATAAGGTCATCATAAGTATGTACGCCATTATCGAGCTCCTCCATAAGAGCCGCCAGGAGGGCCCTGCCATCGCTGGTATTGATGAGCGCGGCGGCCTCAGGGGTAATAACAGGGCCTTTGAGAAAAGGTCTTACGAGGGTTTCTAACTCTCTTAGCGTAGAGGCCGTACCGGCTATCGCCTCTACGGCAGTGTGAAGAATTTTTTTATCTTCAGTAAGGTCCTGCAGATGGGCGAGTTTTATAACCTCCCCGGTACTCATATTAGAGAGGGCCTTTTTGTTAAGGCCTTTTAAGAGAGCGGGTTCAAAGATAGACGGACTTACGGAGAGTTTGTTTATAGAGAAGGACGCGGCCATTTCAGTAAGTGTGATGGAATCATCTCCCGGCGCCCAGCCCAGCCTTGCCGCGGCGTTAAGGAGGGCCTCGGGCAGGTACCCTGCCTCTCTGAGCTCTTTAATCCCCGCTCCGGCGTCTCTCTTGCCAAGGGGTTTACGGTCCGGCCCGAGGACAAGGGGCACGTGGGCATAGAGGGGGGGCGTGAAGCCCATGGCCTCCATAAGGAGTATATGCCTCGGTGTGTTTGAGAGGTGGTCGTCGCCACGTATTACATGTGAGATCTTCATTAGGCCGTCATCAACGGCAGAGGCGAAGTTATAAGTGGCCTCGCCGTGGGGGGTCTGAATAATAAAATCCCCGAATGCCTTCTTGTCAAAGGCGAGGGGGCCGTGTACGAGGTCGGTAAAGGCTACCTCTTTATCAGGGATAATAAAACGCAGTACAGACTCAGTCTCCAGAGGCACTCCTCTCAGCTCACGGCATCTTCCGTCATAGCGCGGTGGCGCTCCTGCCTTTGCCTGCTCTTCACTTAGTTTTTTCAGTCGTTCCTTTGTGCAGCGGCATCTGTAGGCGAGACCTCTTTCAAGGAGCTTTTCCGCCAACCTTTTGTAAAGACCACCTCGCTCGGACTGTCTGTACGGGCCGTACTCGCCGGTACTCATCCCAGGGCCTTCGTCCCACTTTAGACCGAGCCACAGCATATCGGCCATTAAGGCATTCTCGAACTCAGGCCTTGAACGCGCTTTATCCGTATCTTCCATCCTGAGGACAAAGGTCCCGCCCTTATTTTTTGCGAAGAGGTAGTTGAAGAGGGCCGTTCTTACCCCTCCCACGTGCAAGAGTCCTGTGGGGCTCGGCGCGAAACGGGTCCGTACCTTCACGGTCTTGTACTCTTCTCTATAAGGGCCACGGCATAGGCGGCCATGCCCTCACCGTTTCCGGTAAAGCCAAGGCCTTCTTCAGTAGTTGCTTTAATATTTATCTGATCCTCGGCGCAGGCAAGGGTACGTGTGATATTAGCCCGCATGGCAGGTATATGGTCAATGAGCTTTGGGGCCTCGCATACAATTGTAGAGTCGAGGTTGGAGAGGGCGTAGCCTTTTTCATTAAGGGCCTCGGCTGTCCTGGCAAGGAGGGTGAGGCTTAGGATGCCTTTGTAGGCCGGGTCATCGGGAGGAAAATGCAGACCGATATCCCCTAAAGATGCGGCTCCGAGGAGGGCGTCGATTATCGCGTGCAGCAGTACGTCGGCATCGGAATGACCTCTTAGCCCATGTGTAAAGGGTACGGTAAGACCTCCGAGTACGAGCGGCCTATTCGCGGTGAACCTGTGAACATCGTAACCAAAACCTATTCTCATAGCCCTATCAAGATACAATATGGGGGGCGGGCTTTCAACCTTTTTTGTCCTTTTCGGGGGCAGCGGCGGTACTCTTATCTGGGCTATCCTTTTCTGAGGCCCTTCTTTGCAGGATGGACTCGGCTATGAGCATGTCTTCAGGTGTTGTTATCTTTATATTCTCGTATGAACCGGCGAATGTACATACCGGTATGGCGATGCGTTCAAGGAGGGAGGCCTCGTCTGTACCTGTAAAATTTTCTTTAACCGCAGCTTCAAAGGCCCCCATGAGTAGATCACTCTTGAATGCCTGCGGCGTCTGCACGGCACGGAGGGAACTTCTAAGGGGCGTGTTTTTTATAACCCCCTCAGAGACTTCTTTAATAGTGTCCTTTACCTCAACAACGGGTACGGCCGCTCCGTGGCATGCGGCTTGTTTAATGGCGGCGGTAATGATGGATGAGGTCACAAGGGGGCGCGCGCCGTCGTGGACAAGGATAATGTCATAGTAAAGGGTCGTCTTCTTAAGGGCGTTGTAGACTGAGTCCTGACGCGTAGGACCGCCGGGTACAAGTTTTTTTACCTTGGTGAATTCAGGGCGGTCTTGAATATGGTTTTTACAGAATTCGGCGGTATCATCTGAGACCGCCAGGGTAATGGCTGTGATAAGCGGAGAGTCTTGAAAGGCCCGAATGCTTCGCAGTAGAATGGGAGCCCCAAGCAGGGGGAGGAGAAGTTTATTCTCTCCGCCCATGCGCACTCCGCGGCCTGCGGCCGGTATTATGACCAGGGTTTTTAGTGGTTTTTCAGAGGATACTGATGTTTTCATGTATAATCGGGCCATTTTTGGCAAAAACTTAAAAAAATACGATGCTTTTTGTAAAAAATAAACTCTTCCACGGAGGGAGAGAGGGTAATATCAATGTTTTTACGTTTATGTTATAAAAGAGCCCTTTTTAAGCAAAAAAGTGGCCTTTTTGTTCAAAAACGCCATTATTTGAAAACTTGACTTAGTAGCTTGAGGGTCTCTCTGAGTTAAAAAACCGGTTCCTTATGAGGAAACCGGTTTGAATAAATATGATTATATTAGATTTTTTTATTAGAGAGTTTGCCTCATGTTTTGTGAACAGGCATGGCAGAAAGGAGGTCTTTGTCTCTATCTATTGTATTAATGCATCTTATTACTTTGTCTGTTGCAGGGCGCCCTCTTGTAAAGTCCGCCTAATTAATCTTTCAGGTTGTTTCGCCCCGTTGTAAGTCCGCCCCGTAAATATACCCCGGCCTCTTTAATACGCCACGGCCCCGTTTTTCTCCCCCTTATACCTCCCCCTTATACCTCCCCCTTATATCTGCCCCTTATTTCGGCCCCCTTTATAGGCCCCTTAGGATTCGGTTTTCAGGAGGCTGTATAGTTCTTCTTCGATGGTATCTTCGTTGGTCTTTTGCGCTACTGATAGTTCTTTTACAAGTAATGTCTTTGCAGTATCGAACATTTTTCTCTCACCAAAGGAGAGTTCTTTATCGAATTTGAGGATGTAGAGGTCTCTTAATACCTTGGCGAGCTCCATGACGCTGCCGCTTTTAATTTTTTCTGTATATTCCCGGTAACGCCTGTTCCATGTCTGGGTATCTGCTGTGCTATCATCGCGGTCTTGCAGGATGGCGTATACCTGCGGCACCTGGCTCTTGTTCATAATTTTTCTAAGTCCCACGTGGTTTGCGTTTTGCACGGGAACCATGATAGTTGCGTCTGTATCAAGGACTTTGATGATGTAAAAACAGGTTCCAATACCGGAGACCTCACGGGTCTCCACTCCGATGACTTTGCCCACGCCATGAGCGGGGTATACGGCCAGGTCACCGGCTTTAAATGACTGACTTATTTCCTTTGACATGAAGTTCCTTTTTTTGTGGGGCTTTTCTCGAGCGGTCTTGTTTGAGTATGTTATTTATATCACAAAGAATCCTGATAGTCAACTTTGAAAGTTTTTTTGAGTCAACGTGTTGTTTTAAAATAAGAATTTTTTGTTACAGTTTTTAAATCCACATTTATATATTTTATAAGTAGTTTATAACCCCTGCCCTCTATGGATATGGTGTAGGGAAGAGAGGCGCCTGCGACGGGCCGGTAGTCACTCATGTAGGCCATGTAGAGCAGGTCATTATCAAAACGTCTGGTGATGCTTCTGCCATTGGGCAGGTTTTCTGTTGTAAAGCTCCGGTCATTACGAGGCGGAAAGTCTTCGGCTCCGAGTAGCATTGATACGAGTTCTGCGGCCCTTATCCTGAGAGGCAGGCGCGCGTCGCCGGCCTTGTATGTAGTACTCTCTCCTCTGTAGAGGAATGTAATACTATCACCGTTGCCTGAGATAAGCGCCGTTGTAACTCCGAGGGGGCCTTTTATCTCAATCCTGAAGGAGTCCGGTGTATTTACCGTGATAAGGGCACGGCCTTTTTCCGTCTTGATATTTGTAAACTCTACAATGGCCGTTGCCTTTAATGTCTTTATGCTCTCTTGAGGGTTAAGCTTAAGCTGATTATCCCTCCCCGCGCAGCCAACGGCAAGAAAAATGACGGGGATAATCGCGAGTACCCGGCAGCGATGTCTCATGCCTTTATCTTGCTCTTGCCGCGGGTATTGTTTTTTTAAGCGCCTCTATCTTTGTCTTAATTCCTTTATTTTTAGTGTTAAGGTTCGATGCGTTTTTATAAAAGGTGAGGGCCTTTTCCTTGAGATTCTTTTTAAGGTAGGCGTCTCCGAGGTGTTCTACTATAAGGGGGTCCTCGGGGAGCAGCTTCACCGCCTCGGCGAGATTTCTAATGGCCGTATCGTAATCGCCTTTTTTGTAGTAGATCCATCCCAGGCTGTCAAGGTAGTAGCCGTTTCCGGGTTTTATCTCAAGGGCCCTTTTGAGGTATTTCTCCGCCTTATCCAGCTCAATGCCCCGCTCCGCGTAGCTGTACCCCATGTAGTTCAGGGCTTTACTGTGGCGCGGGTCCAGCTCGATGGCTTTTTCCATGGCGCCAAATACGAGTTTATCCTTGCCCAGATCATCGTAGATGACGCCGAGGGTAAAGTAAAACTCGGCGTTCTGCGGGTCCCGGCTAATGGCCTCGTTAATGATAGAGATGGCCTCAGCTGATTTATCTGATTCTCTTAATACCGTAACAATGAGGTTAATGAGCTCGGGGTCATTTTTTTTAACGGCTAGGGCGTCTTTTAGCTCTTTAATGGATTTGTCTCTCTTGCCCTGCTGCTCAAACATATACGCGAGGTGCACCTTGGAGTCTACGTAGCTTGAGTCATCATCGGGTATGCGCGAGAACTCCTCAATGGCCCTGTCAAGGTTCCCTTTTGCCTCATAGCTCGTCGCGAGATAGTACCGTATTTTGTTTAGCCTGGGGTTCTCATCAAGCAGCTCGCTGAATTTTTTTATGGAGCCGTCAAAGTCTTTTTGCTCAAAGCGTATCAGACCTATCTTGGCCATGGCCCCGTACCGGGTGCTGCTGTATTTTTCCAGCTGTGCGTATATCTTAAGGGCCTCTTCCATCTTGTTCTGCTTTAAGAGAAGGGATCCGAGTCTGGACATAAAGTCTTTCGGGGACTGCAGTATGGAGATGGCCTTTCTGTAGGTCTTCTCGGCGAGTTCCGGTTTTTTATCGGCCTCGTAGGTCATGGCGAGCTCGGAGTATGCCGGAGCAAAGGTACTGCTAATTGAGAGCGTCTTATTGTAATATTTTTCCGCCATGGCGAGTCTGTCTCTCTTCACCTCTATCTTGGCCATGTAATAGTATGCCATTATAGACTCGGGATTCTTTTTAAGCAGACCCTTAAGGACGTTGATGCCTTTATCAGACTCGTTAATCCTTGCGTAGAAAGTAGCGAGGTAGAGATAGATGCTCTGGTTATCGGGGTCAAGTTTTATGGCCTTGTTGTAGCTCTTGGCCGCTTTATCGTTCTCTTTTATAATGGTGTACAGCTCGGCGAGAAGTACGTGAGTGTGTGATTTGGTGTCATCTTTTTTAATGGAGGCAAAGAGGTGTTCCTTAGCCAGGGCATAATTGCCGAGGCGAAGATACAGTTCAGCTGTCTCATCGTGGAGCACCGTGGAGTCGGCGTCTATTTCAAGGGCTTTTTTGTAGAGCTCAAGGGCGTCTTTAGTGTACCCGTTTTCTTTAAGGGTATGAGCGGTCATGTAGTAGTAGTAGACCTTACCCCTTTGCACCATGGTCTCGTCCCTGCCGCTGAGATTCATGCCGCCGGCGGAAGAGGCGGAGGTGAAGATGAAAGAGGAGATAAGCATGACAAACAATAGGAAAAAGGTTGTTTTCATATAAGGGGTTTTTTTCTTAGTCATTACTTATGTCTCCAGGGGTTTAATCCAAACGCGCATATATAGGCGTTGTTCTTAAGAAAATGTTTGTACAATCTATATCGCCGGGAATAAATGTGGTGTTCTGCACATATTCGGCCCTTGATTCTCTTGAGTTTAAGCTGAGTTACTGCTCTGATGATGGCAAAGATGCTTACACACCAAGACATTATAGACAGGGGAGTACACTTTTTGTACGCCGAAGTCTGAGTTTCTGCCCCCTTTGGCGGCATAGGCCCTCAGCTCTTTTGTAGTAAGTCCAACCTGCCCGGAGGGATTTGGACAAACTACCATCTATTAAAGTTTATCATTTTTTATGTATTAAGTAAAGGCCTAAGGAGCGGGAGGCAAGAAGGAGCCTGTTCAAGGTTTTCGCGAGCCTTCAATCTTTGTTCTTACGGCATCGGGTAGGTGCAGGGACTCGGTATCAAGGAGGGATAGAAGGTGCAGAAGCACCCCTACACGGTCTTTCAGGGATAGTTTTTTGTGTATGAGTATGCGCTGCTCGCCTTTTAAGGTAAAGATCCCTCCGTTGGTGCGTACCTCGCCCTTGTGGAGGTTCTCGTAGCCTACCTTGATGGAGAGCTTGCCGGCCGTCTCTTCGAGTTTTTCAAGAAGCAGTTCATCTTTCATGCCTTGTATTGTCCATCTTCGTGGTTTTCATGTCAAGAGGATTAAGCATGCTTTAATGGCAAAGGGATGGAAATAAGAGGTTGACAGTGCATGTGCATTTCTCTATATTACAATAAGACTTCAATATTTTCATTTTACGGCCGTAAAAAAGGTTCAAAGGAGACTTCTCTATGTCAGATAAGGTTATTCACGTCACTGACTCAAATTTCGAGAGTATAGTTTTATCAGCAGATGTACCGACGCTCGTTGATTTTTGGGCAAGCTGGTGCGCACCATGCCGGGCCATAGCTCCCGTGGTAGAAGAGGTTGCCGGTGAGTACGACGGTAAACTCCTGGTAGCGAAGATGAACGTTGATGAGAACCCGGCAACCCCCGGTAAATTCGGCGTAAGGGGCATACCAACGCTCATTCTCTTTAATGAGGGCAAGGTAGTTGACCAGGTTGTGGGAGCTGTACCAAAGAAGCAGATAACAGATCTTGTGGATAAGGCCGCAGGCTAATCCCTTTATTCTTCCCATAGGCCGAGAGCAGGCAAGGGCAGTGCAGCGGGACTGTCCTTGTTTTATCTCAGCGCTATTTTTTCATCTATAATATTCCCATGATAACAAGAGGAACATGAGGTTTTTTTCTCAGTTGATACCTTATCAAACCCCGATGAGATACGGTATATTGGTCTTGCTGACGCTTCTTTTCTTTGTCGGCTGTTCCGGGCAGGAGCAGGGCGCTGAGACAGCTGCGAAGAAGGCCGCCCCTATCAATACCTTGGGAGGCCCTGCCGCAGACTTTATCATAAAGACCTTCTCCGGAGAGGAGTTCAGGCTCTCATCACAGCTGGGGCATCCCGTCCTTATAAACTTCTGGGCCTCATGGTGCGGCCCATGCAGGATGGAAGGGCCCGCGCTGGAGTCCCTGTACAAGAAGTTCGGTCCAAGGGGTCTGGTCTTTGTTGGGGTGGCCGTAGATGATACCGAGAAGGGCTCAAGGGCCTACCTCAAGGAGATGGGCTGGACCTTTCCCGCGGGCCCTGATAGCGATGGGAGTATCTCAAACCTCTATAATGTAATGGGTATACCAAAGACCTATATCGTAAAGAGCGACGGTGCGGTAAGCTACATTCAGAGCGGTGTAAGGCCCGAGGAGTTTCTTGCCGGCAAGATAGAAGAAGCGCTGGGGCGGTAATTTTTTTATTCATTATTTTGTTCCATTAAATCATACTTATTAAGAGGCGGCTTATGAAGATATCACCATCAATGCTCTCGGCGGACTTTACCAGGCTCTCCGAGGAGGTGCGGGCCGTTACCGAGGCCGGTGCAGATTACCTCCATGTAGACGTAATGGACGGCCGTTTTGTCTCTAATATCACCATAGGCCCCTTTGTGGTAAAGGCCCTGAAGTCTGTTGCCACAGTGCCCCTTGACGTGCATCTTATGATAGAGGAGCCAGAGCGTTATGTTCCCGAGTTCGCAGAGGCCGGCGCAGGTATCATAACCGTACACGCCGAGGCCACGCGGCACCTGCACGGTACGGTTCAGCTAATAAAGGCCAGCGGCGCGCGGGCAGGCGTATCCATTAACCCCGCAACCCCGGTAAGTGCGCTTCATGATATTATCGATGACCTTGACCTTGTTCTTGTTATGAGCGTCAACCCGGGGTTTGGCGGACAGAGCTTTATCCACGGCGCTCTAAAGAAGATAACAGAAGTGCGCTCCATTATAAAAGAGCGCTGCCTCTCTACGGAGCTTGAGGTAGACGGCGGCATAAAGGTAGATAATATCGCAGAGGTGGCTCTTGCCGGAGCTGACGTGGTCGTGGCGGGCTCGGGTATATTCAAGACGCCTTCCTACAGTGATACTATAAGGCAGATGCGCGAGGCCGTAGAGGGAATTTAAGGGGATTTTTTTCCTGTATACCTTATATGCTTAGAGTTTACCCCCCCCCTTCTCTTTAAGACAGGAGGGGGGTTTTTTTATATTGTATTGTTATTATCTTCTTTTATCCGGGCATGGGGGGACGGGGCATTAAAAAACCCCTTATCAGGCCACGAGCAGCGGCGACTGCTGCAGGTGTTCACGCACGAACTTTATGATTTCGGGGATATCTTCTGTCTTTAGACTGAGCTCCTGCCATGCCGAATCATTAAAATCCATGGAGACGCTCTCAAGACCGCCGTCTATGCCCTCTTGTACGCAGGTGTAGTCGGCGGCGTGGATAATCTGAGCCACAGGCGGGTCGGCCTGCTCAATGTTGTGCCTGTGGTGGCTCTCCACCCCTATAATGATTTCCTCGGGAAGATGCCATCTCCGAAGCAGAAATGCCCCCGCGTCTGCGTGAGTTATGCCAAAGGCCTGCTCTTCAAGGTCGGATATAGGTATGCTGGCGTCATCTTTGCGTATTGCCATTACCTTCTCATATGTACCGGGTTTATATTTATTAAGTATAAGCATCCCTATATCATGTAAGAGGGCCGCGGTGAAGGCGGCGTCTGCCACGGGTTTTGTAAATGCCCCGCCTCGTTCCGAAGAGATTTGGATAATGGCCTTTCCCGCATGGGCCACGGATATGCTGTGATTCCAGAACCGGGTGTAGTCTATACCCGCGCCTCCTCTCATTATGTCGCACATTGCCGTGGAGAGCACTATCTCGTATATCTCCTTTAGCCCCATGCGTATGGTGGCATCGGATATACTTACGATCTTGCGCATGGCGCGGTATACCGGGGAGTTTACTACTTTTAATACCTTCAGGGCTATGGGCGGGTCTTCGTTGATGATGCGCGCTACGGCATCTATGCTGACCTCGGCCTTGTTCATCTCCTGCTGAAGTTTTATTACTACCCTCGGCAAAGAGGGCAGGTCTTGAATCCTGCCAAGGTCCTGCAGTATCTCATCACGTGTCTTCATCCCTTTTTTTTCCTCCCCAAGTTTTTTTGCTTTATAACGCAGAGCTGAGCTTGCCACGAATACAGGTCATTATTATTATCGCAGAATGGGCTGAATTCTTTAACTTAGAGGTGGAAAGGGTAGAGAGAAGAGGGCGGCGGCAGCTCACATTATAGGGCTGATTAGGGTATAGGGGTAACTGTAAGAAGGTGTGAATAAAAAGCGCGGTAATTATAAGCTCGTTTTGGGCGGCGGTACTCAGAATCCGCCTGAGAGCCCGAGGCCTATGCCGAAACTCACGGGAGGGGAGTTGTCATGGCCCATGCGCCAGAGGTAATGTTCTTTTACCTTGATAACGGGGTAGGTGTAATCCCTCCTGTTAATCGGCCTTGTAAGGGGGTCGGTTAGTTGGCCGGCCACGGTAATGAGCTTATCCATGTATACGAGGGGGTCGATAAAACCCTTGAAATGGATGAGGAAGCGGCCCTCTGACCTCTTCTCGGGCAGTGGTTTCAGGTTGCGCGCCAGCGGAGATTGCAGTACCTCGACGAGGGTTCCGTCTTTTATGTTTGTAACCTTTATGACCTTGCCGCCAAGGAGCGCAATGGCTTTACCGTGGGCCGAGGGGTCTTTTTTTATCTCGGCGAATGTAAGTCTCTTGTCCACCTCATTTAGCACGGGCCGTGATATGACGGGTGCGCATCCTGATATTAAGATAAATAGGATAAGGAGCGGCAGCAGGTATTTTTTCGTGGATTTATTCATGATCACTCATTTAGCGGCCCCTGGGCGGCTATGGGTTTTTATAAAAAACGCAGGGCCGCTGTCGCGGCCTTTATGACATTCGCCTCGCCTCTTGCGAGGACCTCGGCCGTTATATTGCCGCTCTCGGCGCCGTTGATGACCCCTGTAACGCAGCCGCCCTCAAGGCCCATTGAGGCCGTTGCCGTAAGAAGGGTTGCCGACTCCATCTCGTAATTAAGGACATGGAGCATGCGCCACTCTTCTGTTGAGCCTCTTATATCCTTTATGGCGTATTTTCTAAATGACTCGGCTTTTTCCTCGCCCTGATAAAAGGTATCCGATGAGGCGGTAATACCTGTATGAAATGGAACTTCGGCCATCTCGGCCCCTGCTACAAGGGCGTTTGTTACGCGAAGACTCGCTACGGCGGGGTATGATAGGGGGGCGTAATGCCGTGAGGCCCCGTCAAGGCGTACGGCTCCCGTGGTGATGACGCAGTCGCCGTTTTTAAGGTAATCCTGAATGGCCCCTGTTGTGCCGACGCGTATAAAGGTGCGGATACCGATGCGTGCGAGCTCTTCTATGGCGATGGATACAGAGGGGCCGCCTATGCCTGTTGAGGTTACTATAACGGGGGCATCATCCGTTGGGACTATGAAGGTGGTGAACTCCCGTTTTAAGGCAAGCTCCGTAGCCGTAGAGCAGTATGAACGTGATACCTCAAGGGCTATCTTACCTGCCCTTGCCGGGTCCCCGGGCATAAGGGCCACGGTGGCCCCCTCAATATCTTCTTTTGTAAGGTTCAGGTGGTACAGTCTCTCGCTCAACCCCTACCCCTTCTGCACATAAATGGTAATGGAGTCTCGGCCCTCAAGGGCCTCTTCGCTTATGGCGAGTACGGTGTTGCCCGAGGCCCGCGCCCAGATGGGCAGGTCTGTCTTTGATACAGGGTCGTCAGTAATGACCTCTAAGACCTCGCCCGTCTGCATACCCTCAAGTTCAAGGGCCGTCTTTACCGATGGCATTGGGCACGACATGCCTCTGGCGTCAAGCCTTCTTTTTGCATCTATTTTTTCCATCTCCGTATTATAGAGGATTTTCTCACCTCATACCACATATAAAATAAGCAGTAACCTCTAAATGTACTCTCAGGCCCTTTGATTTTTAAGGACAATTGTGTGATAATGTGCCATTATAATTCGAAGGAGGCATTAATATATGAAAAAAATAATACTCGCTCTTGTTCTTGTATTTGGTATCTCTACCTTCGCCTCCGCCGTTACCATTCAGGACGTTGTAAGGGTTACTCCTGAGGAAGTGATGGCCGATATGAAGGCCGGAAAGAAGATACTCATACTTGATATCCGTTCAAAGGGTGCTTATGAGGCCATGGATACACGGATAAAGGGTGATAAACGCATTGCCCCCGATGACCTTGAGGCCCGTATGTTTGAGCTCCCCATGGGCACGGAGATAGTCACTTACTGTACGTGACCCCATGAGGCATCGAGCGCAGGTGCTGCGCTCTATCTCATGAAGGCGGGTTTTAGAAGAGTAAAGGCACTGGACGGCGGTTATGCGGCTTGGGTAAAGGCCGGCGGACCGGTGGTGAAAAAATAGGTTTGTTAGGCCTTTTGGTGATTATCAGGTGGATTTAGGGGGTTTTTTGTCCAAAAGAAGGGTCTTTTCCATGTTTCTGATATTATGGGAATGGTCTCTTCTTTGATCATCTATGCCTTGGAAGTACGAACTTGTTCAGGGTCTCATGAAGGCAGGCGCGCCTTATGGGCGGCCTTTTTTATGCGGCTTTGATTAAAGGAGGTTTTGTAGGATGTTAAGGTATCTGAACGCAGGTGAGTCCCATGGAAAAAATCTTACGGCCATACTTGAGGGGCTTCCCGCGGGGCTTCGCCTTGGCAGCGCCTTTATAGACAGGGAGCTGAAGAGGCGTCAGGGCGGTTACGGACGCGGCGGCCGTATGGCCATAGAGAGCGACCGCGTAGACGTGACCTCCGGGCTTCGCGGCGGTTTTACCCTTGGCTCGCCCCTTACCATGGTAATAAACAACCGCGACTGGGAGAACTGGCAGGGTGTTATGGGTCCTGACGGCCCCTTAAAAGGCATTAATACAAAGGTCCTTACAGAGCCGAGGCCCGGTCACGCCGACCTTGCCGGGGGGCTCAAATACGGGCACCGTGATCTCAGGAATATCCTCGAGCGTTCAAGCGCCCGTGAGACGGCCACAAGGGTTGCCGTTGGAGCGGCGGCGAGAAGGCTCCTTGAGGAGTTTGGAATAAATGTCTACAGCTGGGTAGAGACCCTTGGCGGCGTCTCTTGGAAGGCCCCGAAGAAGCTGGACCCGAAGAAGCTATTCGAGAAGGCCGAGAGGTCTGTTGTAAGGTGCCCCGGGTGTACTACTACGGAAAAGATGAAAAAACGTATTGACGAGGCCAAGGCCGCCGGAGACAGCCTTGGCGGTGTGTATAAGGTAGCCGTTACAGGGGTGCCTCCCGGGCTTGGAAGCCACGTGCAGTGGGATAGAAAACTTGACGGCCGCCTCGCAGGCTCCCTTATGAGCATTCAGGCCATGAAAGGCGTTGAGGTTGGGCTTGGTTTTGAAGATGGCTTTCGTCCCGGCTCAGAGGTTCATGATGAGATATTTTTTAGAAAACCTGAAAAAAACACTCCCCCTTATTTCTGGCCGGAGAATCACCCTTACTACAGAAGGACTAATAACGCAGGGGGCATAGAGGGCGGCACATCTAACGGTGAGACCATTCTGCTGCGGGCGGTGATGAAGCCCATACCAACCCTTTACAAGCCCCTTCGCTCCGTGGATATCCTTACGGGAAAGACTATAAAGGCAGGTGTGGAAAGATCTGATATATGCGCCCTTCCGGCGGCCACTGTTGTTGCCGAGGCCGTTGTGGCCTTTACCATTGCCTGCGCCTTTCTTGAAAAGTTCGGCGGTGATTCCATGAGCGAGATTAAGAGAAACGTCACATCTTATATCAGGCAGGTCCTGAAGTTTTAAGCTTTGGGCGCCCCCCACATGGTGGATATAGTATCTGGGCGGGGTCATGGGGGTGTGCTGATTACTTTGGCCTGCCCGCCCCTCCGCCATGGGCGCGGTCTGTGTAAAAAATACTTATGGGGGAGGGCCTCTGCCCCGGTCTTTTGGTTCCGGCGGCGGCAGCCCTTTTTTTTGATATGAAAAATATCGTGCTCTCAGGTTTTATGGGTACAGGTAAATCTACTGTTGCGTACCGCCTTGCCCGCGAGCTTGGGATGACCTTTGTAGACCTTGACAGCCTTATTGAGGACTCGGCGGGAAAGTCCATAAGGGAGATCTTCAGCGACCTTGGCGAGCCCGCTTTTCGTGAACTTGAGAGTGAGGCCGTAAGACGCGTCGTATCAGGCGCCCTCGGCGATTCTATTGTTCTTGCTACTGGCGGCGGCACCGTGGTAGACAGGGCGAACAGGGCGCTCTTAAAAGAGTGGGGTTTTATTATATGCCTTAGGGCGAGCGTTGCGAGTATTCTGGAGAGAACGTCGCGGGCCGTGCCGGGCTGCACAGCAGAGAGCAGGCCTCTTCTTGGGGCTCAAGACAGAGAGGCCGAGATAAAGAGACTCCTACAAGAGAGAGAACGGGCTTACAATGAGTGCGAGCTGAGTATTGATACCACTGATTACGGCGTTGCCGAGGTGGTTGGAAAAATAAGGGCTTTTATCGAAGGGGAGAATGCGTAAAATTAAGTGTTATAATAGCCCCGTCTTTATATAAGGAAGAATAGAATATGTCTAAGATTATTGTCGAGCTCGATAATAGAAGCTACCCTATTGAGATTAAGCGCGGGCTTATAAGAGAGGTTGGAGTGCGCCTTAAGGAGCTTGGCTTCAGCGGGCCCTGCGCTATTGTAACAAACCCCACGGTTTACAGTCTCTACGGCGAGGCCCTTCTACAGAGCCTTACGGGAGCGGGCGGATTTAAACCTCTGCTTATAACCGTGCCCGATGGCGAGGAGTATAAGAACCTTTCCGAGCTTAATAAGATATACGATGTACTTGTTGAGAACCGTTTTGAGAGGGGCTCGCCCATAATCGCCCTTGGCGGCGGAGTTATAGGTGACATTACGGGTTTTGCCGCGGCAACGTACCTTCGCGGCGTCCCTTACGTGCAGATTCCCACAACGCTTCTTGCCGAGGTAGACAGCTCCGTAGGCGGTAAGACGGCGGTAAACCACAGCGGAGGAAAAAACCTTATCGGAAGTTTTTATCAGCCGAAGGCAGTTCTTATTGACCCTGATACGTTAAATACCCTTGACGTGAGGGATGTGAAGACAGGGCTTGCCGAGGTGATTAAATACGGCGTAATACTTGATAAAGATTTTTTTGGATTCCTTGAGCAAAATGCCCCGGGTTTACTTGCTTTAGATGACGTTATCATCAAGGCCGTAAGACGCTCCTGCGCCATTAAGGCCGAGGTAGTATCCGACGATGAGTTTGAGACCACGGGCAGGAGGGCCGTACTTAATCTCGGCCATACCTTCGGCCATGCCATAGAGTCCGTAGCAGGGTACGGGGTCTATAGGCACGGCGAGGCCGTTGCCATGGGTTTGGTTATGGCGGCAAGGTTCTCAGTAAAACTCGGTCTCTCTGATGTGCAGACGGCAGAGCGTATCGAGGCCCTTGTCTCCGCGCTGGGCCTTCCCGCGCCGCCTTCGGAGATAGATGCCCGTGCCTATATCGAGGCCATGAGTCATGATAAAAAAGTCAGCGGTGGGCGCATGCGTTTTATCCTCATACGAGATATAGGACAAGTGGAGTTACGTGATGTTACCGCTGCTGAACTTGAGGAATTTTTCCGCGCCTCGTAGTTTTCTCTCGTTTGTGTTTAGCAATTATCAGACCAGCCGCTGATGAGAAGTACTTCTTTTTTTCCTCCCTTTTGTTCTTAACAAAGAATCTTCTTGACTTGCCTCTTATTCTGCAATAATCTTTCATTTAAGGGCTTTTTTGGGCTATTTTACCCCTTTTTCGCAAAAAAATGCGGGATCCTTGTGAGAGAGATAAAGGCTGGCGATGATATGTTTTTTACAAGGACCATGGCAGAGGTCCTTGAAGATCAGGGTTTTCTTGAAGACGCCCTCATGATTTACAATATTCTTGCCCTTACGAGCCCCTCTGATGAGGAAATAACGCAGAAGATAAAGGACCTCAAGGACATTGCCCTCTCAAAAAGACGGAAGAAGGGCATATTTAAAGATAACTGAAAAAATGGGTTTTTTAGCTCAATTTTAACTCGTTTTGTTAATTTTTAGCCTTTTTTGGGGCTATTATGCAGCAAGGGAGATATCCATTATCAGGTCTCAGGGGGATTACAAAAAGCGGCGCGCCGAGATGCTCTCCGCCATGGGCGCACAACGTATCAAGATCTTTGTAGAGACAGGTCTTGATAATATCCGCTACTTAACGGGCTTTACGGGCTCGAGCGCGTATTTGATTATAAGCGAGAAAAAATCTACGCTCTTAACAGATTCGAGATACGCCTCACAGGCCCGTGAAGAGGTAAAAAAACACGGTTTTTCCGTAAAAATATACAAAAAAGAGCTTTTTTCTGTCATCGCAGGGGAGATAAAAAAACTCTCCCTTACCGGCAGCGTTGGACTTGACGGAGGCGCCCTTAGTTACCGGGCCTTTGGGCAGCTAAAGGCCGCCTTAAAGCCTACGAGGCTTCGCCCGCTATCTAATCTCACGGGGCCCCTCAGGATGGCAAAGGAGAGCTCTGAGATAGAGCTTGTAAAAAAAGCCGCCTCCATACTTGAGGGCGGCTTTAAAAGGGCCGAGAGGCTTCTTCGTCCCGGCGCCGTAGAGCGGGCCGTAGCGCGCAGGATTGAGGATTACTTTATTACCAGGGGAGCTGAGGGGCCGTCATTTGAGTCCATTGTGGCCTCGGGGCCGCGCGGTGCGCTGCCCCACGGCAAGGCCTCCGGTAAAGAGATAAAAAAGGGCGAGCTTGTAGTCATGGACATGGGCGTCCGTTACAGAGGGTACTGCTCTGACGGCACGAGAACCTTTGCCGTTGGCAGAAGCACTCGCCTGCAGAAAAAGATATACCGCATAGTGAAAGAGGCTCAGATGCTCGCCGTGGAGAAGATCACCGGGGGCGTAAAGGCTTCTCATGTTGACTCGGCGGCAAGGAGGCATATTAAGAAGTCAGGTTACGGACAGTATTTCGGCCACGGCACGGGACACGGCATCGGGCTTGCCGTTCACGAGGGCCCCGGCGTAGGGCCAAAGAGTATGGACGTACTTACTGATGGCATGATTGTTACAGTGGAGCCAGGTATATACCTGCCTGATTGGGGCGGGGTAAGGATTGAGGATATGGTGCTTGTAAAAAAAGACGGCGCGGAGTTAATTACCAATTCGCCGGAGAAACTTCTCTGTATATAATCAGGAGGCATGATGAACATAAAAGAAATAAAGGCCTTGTACAGGTTTTTAAGAAATACCGACATAGTTGAGCTTGAGTCCGAGGATAGCGAGGGCAGGCTGAAAATCAAAAGACGTTTTCCGGCCGGCACAGAACGCGGGGCAGAGGGGGCGCCTGCTTCGGAGCTTACCCTTGTGCCTGCCGCCGCGCCTGCGCCTGTTTCGCCTCCTGTAGAGACGGCTGACAGCTCGGAGACAAAGCCTGCCAAGAACATCAAGACAGTCACCTCCCCTATGGTAGGCACCTTTTACGGAGCACCGGCGCCTGATTCCGATGCCTACGTAGATGTGGGCAGCCGTGTCAGCAAGGGTCAGACACTCTGTATCATAGAGGCAATGAAGCTCATGAACGAGGTGGAGTCCGAGTTTAACGGTATTATCACCTCTATCCTCGTGGAGAACGGTCAGCCCGTGGAGTACGGAGAGCCGCTTTTTTATATAGATGTCTCATAGCGGCCCGTCAAGGGTAATGGTGAACGCAAGGGGCGGCAGGGGATATGCTGAGAGGCATGGCAGGCTGCGATGGAGGGGGGGCCTTTAAGCCGGTAAAGAGAGATAGAGGCGCGCTCCCGGCAGCAGAGGTCTCTTTTAATGAAGCCCCATGACAACAGGAGTTAGACAAGACTATGTTTAATAAAGTACTGATAGCCAACAGGGGCGAGATAGCCGTACGGATAATCAGGGCCTGCAGGGAGCTTGGCATAAAGACCCTGGCCGTGTACTCAGAGGCCGACAAGGAGTCTCTTCATGTAAAGTTTGCCGACGGGGCAATCTGCATAGGCGCGCCCAAGGCAGTTGACAGTTACCTTAATATGATACACCTTATCAGCACCATGGAGGTGGCCGATGCCGAGGCCATGCATCCGGGGTACGGATTTCTCGCAGAGAACGCGGCCTTTGCCGAGGCCTGCGAAAAATGCGGTATTAAGTTCATCGGCCCTTCCTCGGCCATCATAAAACTCATGGGTAATAAGGTGCAGGCAAAAAAGTTGGCCGAGGGTGTAAAAGTCCCTGTGCTCCAGTGGTCCAACGCACCTATTGAGGATGGCGATGAGGCCGTGAAGATAGCAAAAAAAATAGGCTATCCCGTCCTCTTAAAGGCATCGAGCGGCGGCGGCGGCAGGGGGATGAAACTTGTCCACACAGAGGCCAGTATGCCGAACTCATTTCACATGGCCCGCCGTGAAGCCATAACCTCATTCGGCGACGGAGAGGTTTTTATAGAAAAGTACTGTGAACTGCCGCGTCATGTGGAGATACAGATTATTGCCGATGACGCGGGCAACGTTGTGCATCTTGGAGAGAGGGAGTGCTCCATACAGAGGCGGCATCAGAAGATTATCGAGGAGTCTCCAAGCCCCGCCGTAGATGAGAAGCTTCGTCAGAAGATGGGAGAGGCCGCCGTAAGGCTCGCCAAGGCCATCGGTTATACCAGCGCCGGAACCGTGGAGTTTCTCCTTGATAAGGACAAAAAATTTTACTTCATGGAGATGAACCCCCGTATTCAGGTGGAGCATCCTGTTACGGAGATGGTTACGGGTATTGATATTATCAAGGAACAGATAAAGATAGCGGCCACGAAAAAGACGCGTCTTCGGCAGCGCAATGTAAAGATGGAAGGGCACAGCATTGAGTGCCGTGTAAATGCCGAGGATCCGGTGACCTTTGTGCCCTCTGCCGGTAAAATTACCGAGCTTGTCCTGCCCGGTGGCCCGGGAGTAAGGGTTGATACGGCCATATACTGCGGCTGTACCATCTCGCCTTATTATGACAGCCTTCTTGCCAAGATAATAGTCCATGCCGACTCCAGAGAGGCGGCCATAGCAAGGATGAGCAGGGCCCTGGGGGAGTTTCATCTGAAGGGTATCAAGACCAATGTGCCGCTCCTGATCAAGATAATGAGGAATCATGATTTCCTCGCCGGTAAAATAGATATAGATTTTCTTGCCAGATTTACCTAAAATAGATGTTGTGGTAAGGGTATACCTTTTCTGATACTTTCTCTTCGGATACTGCGCTAAACCTTTGATTATCTTTTTTTTCTGTGAAATATTAAACAATTTTTTCTAATTAGTCGATTATGGAAGAGTGGAGGCTGATCATAGACCCGCCATGCGGGGGGGCCGAGAACATGGCAGTCGATGAGGCGCTGCTTAGGAGCGCCTCCATTGACAAGGCCTTCAGCCCGGTGCTCCGTTTATACGGCTGGAGTGAACCGACTATATCTCTGGGCTATCTTCAAAAGGCCGCTTCCTTTGCGGGTATGGGGCTGCCTCTGGTACGGCGCATTACCGGGGGCCGGGCTCTTCTTCATGAGATTGAGTTCACTTATGCCGTAATCGCCGGCGCGCGGAGTCCTCTACACTCCATGGGCATCGCGGGCTGTTACGCGGCCCTAAGCCGGGCCATTGTTCTTACCCTTCGTGAATTTGGTCTTGAGGCGGACTTTTCTCGCCCCATGTCTTCAAGGGCTTACAAAAAGAGCGCGGCATGTTTTGCCAGCTCCGCCCGCTACGAGGTGCTTGTGGGAGGAAGAAAGATAGCGGGAAGCGCGCAGAGGCGTGTAAAGGGCGCTCTGCTGCAGCACGGCTCCATAATATTCGGTCTGAACCGCGCCCTCTGGAAGGATATATTCGGTGATGATATCCTTCTGAAGACCGCTGCTGTTCTGGAGTTTTGCAGTGTGGAGCGGGAGGCCTTTCAAAAGGTCTTTGTACAAAAGGTAAGTGAGTCGCTGAGGGCCTCTTTTACAGGCGCGGTCTTGACGGAGCCTGAGCTGGAGATGAAGAAGGGGCTAATGGAGCAAAGGTATTTGAGAAAAGAGTGGAATGAAGATGCGGCTTTGCCCGGGGCCCCTGGCAGGGACGGTGTTTTTATGGCTATGGGCGGGCTCTAATGGAAGCTGATAAAAAAAATGGTGAAAGGCCGCTATGAGTCAGAAGGATAAAATACTCAAGAGGGCGCAGAAGTATGTTAAGAAGGGCGCCTTTGAGAAAGCCGTTGCGGATTACAGGTCTTTAATAGACATGGATTCTGCTGACGTCTCTCTGCGTCTTCGTCTCGGCGACCTCTTTGTCAAGACCGGCCAGCTTGAGGATGCCGTAAGGGAGTATACGAGCGCGGCCAAATACAACGCGAGGCGCGGTTTTTACCTTAAGGCCATAGCCGTTTATAAGAGGGCCCTCACCATCGAGTCAGGCAGTAGTACGGATACTCATTATAAACTGGCCGAGTTGTATACAAAACAGCGCCTTATCGCCGATGCCATGAGTCAGTATACCATTATCCTCAATACCTTTGAGCAGAAGGGCATGGATAATGAGGAGTTGGATATTCTCAAAAAGATGGTGGAGCTTGACCCATCGAATATGAGCATCAAGCTTAAGCTCGCCGATATGTTCAGAAAACTCGATTTTATCGATGACGCCCTTGAGGTTTACCGCCTTGTTTGCGGAAAACTTTTTGAGTCAGGCAACCTTAAGAAGGCCGAGGAGATATTTCTGGAGCTTTACGGCCATTATCCCGATGAGCCGCGAGTCCTTACGGGGCTTATGGATATATACAGAGAAAAAAGCGAGGATGAGGAGTTTGTTAAGTACGCCTCCAAATTATTGAACATTCATGTTCAGTCCGGCGAACTCGAAGAGGCGCTGGGGGTCAGCAAGGCAATTCTTTTTGTCAGGGCCGACCATGGCGAGAGCCTTAGTTTTATAGAGAGTTACGGCGGCGATGAATTACCAGATGATCTCGCTGATGAAGGTCTTGATGCGATTGAAGAGATCCCTGTCTCTAATGAGAGCGCTGAGTTTGTTGATGAGTCTGCTGCCGGCGAGTCTCCGGAGCAGACCTCTCTTGAGGACGAAGTTAACGGGGAAGAGTGTGAAGAATTAGAAATTGAAGAAGCAGAGGAAGATGGAGTTGATGATGAAGATATAGAGATTGCCCTTGAGGGTTTTGACGATGAGGGCGGCGGTGAGTCGGAGCCCTTGGAAGAGAGTCAGCAAGGCCCAGTGGAAAAGGCAGGCCATGAGGACGGTGATGAGTACATAAACCTTGATATACCCGGTCTTGAGACGGGCGAAGACGCTTTGCTTGAGAGAGAAAATACCGTTGAAGATAAGGCCGGCCTTAATGAAGAAAGCCTTAAGGGGCACTTTGATGAAGGGTTAGAGTCCTCTGAAATGGCGGAGCAGGGTGAAGGTGAATCTGCTCCCGCCTCTATCTCTGATGAAGAGAACGCCGTGGCGGAGTCTCCTGGCCCTGCCGATGAGCCTGTTTTGGATGAAGAGGAGTTAAGCGGCGCCTCAGCCTCCTCACTTGAGGATGCTGAAGACGATGCTGTAATTGATTTTATTGAAGAGGGTTTTGATGCTGAATCGGGTTTGCCTGATGAGTCAGGGGTAGAGGAAGAGAGAGCTGCAGGCGGGGCCCGGGAGCAGGTAAGTGCCCCCGATGCAGAGCCCATTGTCGCTGAAGGCGAAAAGCTTGTTGAAGAGGATCTATCTGTAGATGAAGGGATTGAGATAGATTTTGAGGGTTTTACTGAGACCGGGTCTTCTGGTGAGGACGAGCCCTCCGTAGAAGAAGGCCCCGGTGATGATGTAGAGTCTGCCGCCGAATCTGATACTTCTTCTGGTTTTGACGAGGAAGACGAACTTCCTGTTATTGAAGAGTCCGGTGATGAGATAACGGCATCGGAGGAGTTGGAGATTAGCGGACTTGATGATAATGAATTCCCCACCGAGGCCGAGGCCGCAGGTGAGATAGAGTTTGTTGAAGAGTTGGAGGCCCCTGAGCCTTCTGTAGAGGATGAGCCGCTTGTTACCGAAGAGTCAGGTGAAGAAGAGCTGTCTGTAGAGGAAGGACCCGTTGAGGATTTAGAGCCTTCTACCGGGCTGGAGACTTCTCTTGAAGAATCAGCGGACAATGCCGAGGCCGAGGACGAACTTGAGATTGATGAGGAACTTGAGACCGGAGAAGAGGAGTCTGGTACTGAAGAACTTGCCGTTGAGAGAGCTCCTGTTCAGTCCTCTGAGGGTGAGGAACTTCTTGATGAGGCAGAGCCTCATGATGGGGAGTTATCTGAAGAGTACGAGGCCGCTATTGTCCTGGAACCTTCCATAGAAGAATTATCCGGCGAGGAAGAATCGCTTCCCGAGGTTACGGAATCTTCTGAGGATATTAAAGAGGAAGAAGGGCCCGCAGATGAGCCTCATACTTCTTCTGGTTTTGACGAGGAAGACGAACTTCCTGTTATTGAAGAGTCCGGTGATGAGATAACGGCATCGGAGGAGTTGGAGATTAGCGGACTTGATGATAATGAATTCCCCACCGAGGCCGAGGCCGCAGGTGAGATAGAGTTTGTTGAAGAGTTGGAGGCCCCTGAGCCTTCTGTAGAGGATGAGCCGCTTGTTACCGAAGAGTCAGGTGAAGAAGAGCTGTCTGTAGAGGAAGGACCCGTTGAGGATTTAGAGCCTTCTACCGGGCTGGAGACTTCTCTTGAAGAATCAGCGGACAATGCCGAGGCCGAGGACGAACTTGCGGTTGAAGATCACGTTGATACAGAGGGCGAAGAGCCCAGCGCAGAGGCGCCTGCTGATGAGCTGGAGGCTTCCTGGGCCTTTGGTTCTTATGAAGTGCCTGAGGTAAAAGGTGATGGAGATGAAACTGCTTCACCGATCCTGTCTGAAGAGGTAGAGGCCTCAGAAGATGAAAACGCTGCCCCGGTGGAGTACGTTACTGAAGAGCCCGGTGCTGAAGGCTCCGTTGATGACGAAGCTGCCCGTGAAGAGTTTCGCGCCTCTGAATCTAATGAGGGTGAGGAGCAGGAACTCGTAGAAGAACTTTCTGAGGGCGAAGAATTCTCCGAAGAGACGGAGTCTTCACAATCATTTATTGTGGATGCAGAGACCTCCCATGAGGCCGCGGCCTTAGATGAGTTGGAGGCCATTGATGAGCCTGAAGAGATAGAGTCTTCAGGGGAGGAAGATGCTGCCGCGGAGGAAAAAATATCCGATGAGGATGATACCTCTTTTGAGTCGGAGACGCAGGGAGTTATGGGCGATGACGAGCCTCTTATCGAAGGGGACGTTCCGGAGAATGAAGACCTCTCTTATGAGCCGGAATTGCCGGAGGTATCTGAGGGTGAAGATGAGTTTGAAGACCGGGAGTTATTAGACGATACTGTTGCTGAGGCAGAGCCTCATGATGGGGAGATTTCTCTTGACGAACCCGCTGTTGCGGCAGATGTTTTTACAGACGAGAGCCTTGGGGTAGAGTCCGCACCTGAAGACCTTGGCGACGATGAAGATGTTATCGAAGAGGATGAGTTAACTAAGCCTCTTATTGAAGAAGAAGCTTCTCTTGATGGTGAGGCACCTGAAGAGTCCGGTGAGGTAGATTCATCTCTGGAAACTCACGGCGGGGACGAGACGGAGGCTGAAGCTGAAGGCTTTGAATCCCCGGTATCTTTTGCCGAGGATGAGGTCTCTGGTGAGGAAAAGAGCGGAAGCGATGATGATTTAGAGCCCGTAGAAGAGAGCGAGACTTCTCTTGGCGCAGGTGAACTTGAGGCAAAAGGGCCCGGTGAGTTAGAGGCCGCTCAGGATGAAGAAAATACTTTGGAATCTATCTTAGAGGCAGAGCCTTTGGAGGTAGAAACCGATGAAGACCTTGAGTCTGCCGATGTACTGGAGGTCCTGCAAGGTGAGACAGAGGGCGAGGAGTTATCTGACCACGGTGAGTTGGAGACCTCTGATGAATTAAGAGAAGAAGAGCCCATAGCCGAGGCCGAGCCCCATGATGGGGAGGCTCTTATAGAAGAGACCGCCGGGGCGGAGACCGCGCCTGAAGACCTTGGCGAAGATGAATCTATTATCGAAGATGAAGAGGTACCTCAGTCCCTTATTGAGGAAGAGAGGCCGATTGAAGATGAAGTCTCTGATGATTTTGATATCTCTCCCGCTGAAGATGCCCCTGATGAAGATCATATCTCCCATGAGTTGGAGCCATCCGGCGCATCTGTTGATTACGATATCTCGCCAGCTGAAGGGTTCTCTCAAGAGGAAGAAACCCCTTCGGAGTTAGAGGGCGGAGATGAATTTGAGGCCTCAGAAAAATCCTTTGAGGCCGCTGAGCAGGTAGAGATATACACAGAGCCTGAGCTTGAAGAGGCCATTCAGAACCTTGCGAGAAGCAGCGCGGCAGGCGATGTTTTTGAGACCTATGAAGAATTTAAAACAGGTTTTGAGAAGCAGTTAAGTACAGAAGACGCGGGCACGCACTTTAATCTCGGCAAGGAATACCTGGAGATGGAGCTCTTTAAAGAGGCGGCAAGGGAGTTTAAGATCGCCTTGAAGGACAAGAGCCTTGGCCTTGATTGCTATATAAATCTGGCCGCCTGCGCTATGTCCGAGGCTAATTTCGAGGAGGCCATAATCTATTACCTGAAGGTCTTAAAGGCCTTTAACGGCTCTGATGAGCAGAGACAGGGTTTTCTCTATGATCTTGCGTCCTCTTATTCCGCCTCCGGCCAGGAGCGTGAGGCCGAGGGAATCTTTATCTCAATATACGAGACAGACCCGAAGTTCCGCGATGTAGCCAAAAAAATTAAAAAATTCGTGAGCCACAAGAATACCATACCTCAAAGGGACTCTATTCTGGAGGTGGAACTGCTGTGAAGTCCCCTGCGCGGCCGCCGAAGAAGGGTGCAAGTGCTGAGAAGGGCCTTCGGGGGCCCCTTTTTTTTGAGAGGTTTTCTCCACTTGCTGAAGACGTCTTTCTCTCTGCCGTAACCAGACTTGCCGCAGGTAGAGGCCTCTCTATCTACCTTGTGGGAGGTATGATACGAAATATCTTACTGAATGAAGCGCTGCCCCGTGATTACGATTTCCTCGTTGAGGGCGAGACGGCTGAGCTTGCCGCCGAGGCAGCCCGTGAGCTCGGCGGCAGCGCCTTTCTCCTTGATAAAGAGAACGGTCTTTACAGGGTCGCCATTAAGAAGGCGGGAATAATTATTACCATGGATTTTCTCCCTCTTCGATTCCCACGGGTGGAAGACGACCTCCTGCAGAGAGACTTTACCCTTAACGCCATGGCACTGCCTCTCGCCCCTTTATGTGCAGACCCGCCTGCCGTGACTCTTATAGACCCTCTTGGAGGTCTCATTGACTGTGATAAGAGGGCCCTTCGCCTTGCCGGTGAGGAGGCATTGAGAGCAGACCCCTTAAGGAGCCTCAGGGCGGTGCGGCTCTCTTACCGGTATGGGCTTACTATAGATGAGAAGACGCGGGAGCTCATAAAAAAACAGGCCCCCTTGATAGAGGAGAAGTCTGTATCAATAGAGAGGATAAGGGATGAGATCGCGCTTATCTTTACCGCCCACCGTACCGCGGAGGCCATTGCCTGCCTTGTGGAGCTTGACCTTTTGGATGTGGCGATGCCGCCCCTGAAGTCCTTAAGAGGGGCAGCCGATCTCCTCTGTAAATCACCTGTCTCACTCAAGACCCTTAAGGAGGCCGATACACTTCACGGTGAGATAGAGGCAGGTTCTTTTTGCGCTTGTCCTGCTGAGATGAGGTCTTATTTTATGGATCATCAGACTTGGCCCTCAGCCGCGCTTAGCCTTAAGCTCGCCGCTTTTTTTCATGACCTTTGCCTTGACCCTGAAAAAACAGGTGACCTGCCGGGGTCTTCTTCACACTCGGGCGCTTCCTCCTCTACGGCGCTTCTCTCCTCCCTTTTAAAGGAGATGCTCATCGGGGTTAAGACCATTAGGGCCGTTACGGGGCTCCTGCGCGCCCTTCAGAGGTTTATTGGAATCCCCGCTGCCCTTTGCGCGCGCCCCCGTGTTATGGCC